>JAYURC010000093.1:0-20191 GCA_043756405.1 Polaromonas sp. | reverse complement strand
CTGCTGGTAGATACAAGCGACAAAGGCTTTCGCAAACGCTTTGCCCGCATTGCGGCGCAGCGCGAATCTGACCTTCGGCAGTCTTTGACCAAAGCAGGGGTGGACACACTGGAGCTTGCTACCGATGGCGACCTGGTCGACGCACTGATGCGCTTTACCGACTTGCGCAAACGCCGGGCCCGCCTGTCTGCTGGCGGCGGATTGCCAGCGCATCTACTGCGTGCCGCGTAAAAGTGAAATAGCAAATCAAGCTAAATCAAATCGAATCAAGGACATCCCACATGACCGCCCCGATGATTTTTTTATGGCCTGAATTTCTCTGGCTTTTGCTGCTGTTGCCACTGCTGGTACTGCTTTACGTCTGGCTGCTGCGCCGCAAGAAAAAAATGGCACTGCGCTACGCCAGCCTGTCCGTAGTGCGCGAGGCTATGGGCAAGGGCCAAAGCTTTAAAAGGCACATTCCGCCGCTGCTGTTTTTGTTGTCGTTGGCTGCCATGCTGTTGGCGTCGAGCAGGCCGTTTGCAGTTATTACATTGCCATCAGACCAGCAAACCATCATGCTGGCCATGGATGTGTCGGGCAGCATGCGCGCAACCGATGTCAAGCCGAACAGGCTGGTGGCATCGCAAGATGCCGCCAAGGCTTTTTTGGCAGACCTGCCGCGCAACATCAGGGTTGGCATTGTGGCGTTTGCAGGCACAGCATCTGTAGTGCAGCCGCCTACCTTGAGCCGTGAAGACCTGGTAACGGCCATCGACAAGTTTCAATTGCAGCGCGGTACAGCCATTGGCAACGGCATTGTGGTGTCGCTGTCTGAACTGTTTCCAGATGCCGGCATTGACGTTCAGTCCATGATGGCGGGCCGCGACCGCCAACGCGGCGTCGCGATTGACCAGCAAGCCGCGCTGGGTAAGGATGGCAAAGAAAAGAAGCCTTTTGTGCCCGTGGCTCCCGGATCTTATGCGTCAGCCGCTATCATTTTGCTAACAGATGGCCAGCGCACCACGGGCGTTGATTCGATGGATGCCGCCAAAGCTGCAGCTGACCGGGGTGTGCGGGTCTACACCGTGGGCGTGGGTACTGTCGACGGCGAAACGATTGGTTTTGAGGGCTGGTCCATGCGGGTCAAACTGGACGAAGAAACCCTCAAAGGCATTGCCCGCAATACGCAAGCTGAATACTTTTATGCGGGTACAGCGGCGGATTTGAAAAAGGTTTATGAGTCACTCAGTTCGCGTTTGACAGTTGTGAAAAAAGAAACCGAAATTTCTGGGCTGCTGGCGCTGGTGGCTGCGATGTTTGCGCTACTGTCGGCAGGCTTGTCACTGGCCTGGTTTAACCGGATTTTGTGACTTGCACAATTTCTGTGGTTCTCTCCTTCCCCCTTTGGGGGAAGGTTGGGATGGGGGCAAAGCACATTTGCAATGTTTGTCTCTGTGCAGGCCCCCACCCCTGCCCTCCCCCGGAAGGGGAGGGAGTAAAGCAGGGGACTACTTGATGTTGCATTCACGCCGCAGCAAAGCCAGCGCATCATTTACAGCGCCCACTGAATCGCTCAACAGCAGCCCTTGCGCTTCGCCAACAAAGTTAGACCACAACAGCACGTAGTCACTTTGGTAAGGCGCAGGTGCATACGTCCAGATGTAGTCAGTGGCTGCTTCAGGCTTGAAACCCGTTTTTTGAATTTTGCGAAGCAGCGTTGTCGCGCTTTTTTCAGTCAGAATAGTTTTAGGTGCGGTATGGGCCGCCAGGCAAAAAAACAGCGTCAGCAATGAGCCATCATCTGTATGACCGCCCGTCGTTTTGGCCCAATTCTCTGAAACCGTGCGGTCAAAGTGATCGACTTCGCTCAAACCATCTTCCAACCAAAAATACCGCCCCATAAAAGCGGGGGTTTGATCAAATAGTTTTCTTGTGGGCAGCTTGACGTCCAGAATTTTGGGCACATCGCGCATGATGGATTGCTGCACACCCGCTACCAAGTCGTGATACGCAGCCGGCAGCTTCTTGGGCAATGCAATTTCCATTGCTTGCGGTTTGCCCGCAAACCTGGTGCGCAAGCCCGCCACCAGTTTGTCAAAAGCCACCCAGTCGGGCAGCTTGGTGCCCCGGCATGCCATCACCAGCAACGAGGTGCGAATCACGGCTTCTGCATCCCTTCCAGCCTCTTCAAGGTCATCAGCATCCAGACCCAGCTCGTTGGCAAACCAGATGGCGGCATCAATCACCAGCGCCACCTGCTCGCGTTTGGCGAGCTCTGCCTGGTAATCGGCCAAACTGCACAGCGACCATTTGGCAAGTTGAGGGATATGGTCGTCCCTGAAGCCGCCCTGCTCATTCATGCCAAAGTGGCTGTTTTGCGGCATGGCAATCATGGCTTTAAGCAAGTCAGAACCGCCCTTGGAGCGCGATAAAAATGAGTGGTCACGCACTGCAAGGGCCGCTTCATGCAGATCGCCATCATGCGTATGCTCCAGATACAAGCTGACCAAATTCACCATACGGTCCTTGGCTTTTTCAAGCTCGGGGCGTAAAAACTCTGTGCCAAAGTAGCGCGCAATTTGCACTATTCCCTTAGGTGCATCGTTGTTGATGGCGTTTAATTTTTCGCTGTCGATGATGTTGTGCTGAATACCGTACTGCAAGGCTTTTTCAAAAAATGGCCGCGCGTCGTAAATTGATACACCAGCGTTTGTTTCAGATTGCGCAACCATACGCCGGCTTAAATCGCAGATTCTTCATCAGAATCTCGCTTGGCAGGCGTCGCTTTACCCCGGTCGGTGTCACCCGTCTCTACTTTGCCATCATCTTCTTCTGCGTCCTCAGCCTCACCAAAACCCGCATCAAAAGCACTGGCTTTGGCACGCAATACCAGCAGCATTTCAATAAACAGATCGGGCAGCTCGTAGCGCAGTATCCAAGCCAGTTGCATCCAGTCCTTGTCGGCAATTTCGTCTTGCTCCAGTTTGGGCTTTTCATAGGCTTTGGCCAGCAGCTCGTCTTGCGAGAGCATGTCGCCATGGTCATCCACCGCGTCGAACGAGCCTGTGCGTGCAAACGCCTCTACGCGGCTCCACTTTTCTGAAAAGTAATCTGCCAGCGCGTCGCTGCCGCCGTCCAGATCGCCAATTGCCGTCAGAAACTCATTGGGTGAAGCGTCGTCCCTGAAAATAATCGAATTGACCATGCCGCGCAGGTGTGCGCGTGTCAGGTCTTTGTATTGTTTTTCAATCACCACCGCACGTGCAAACTGCTCGGGTGTTACCAATAAATTGATGACCGATTCTTTCGAGTTGTCGTATTCACGGATGATGGCCAAAACGTCTTTGGCAGGCAATTGCTCCAGCACCACCATCAGCGCAGCATCGCCCTCGGCATCTGCCAACTCGACCAGTGCGCCTTCAGCGCCGACGATGTCGCCAGCGGCAATCAGGGTCTGGGTTTTGGTGATCAGGGCAAGGTTGTTTGTTGAGGTGCTCATGATTTATTCCTTCCGATCAAAGCCTTGGCCGACCATCCAGTCTTCAGCAGCTTCTTTTCGGGCTTTGGCATCCGCACGCTCTTCGGCATCGCCGTCGAATTCCTCCTCGTCGTCTTCCTCATTCTCAGCTTGCGCGGCAGGGGCGACTGGCTTGCCCGCCATGTATTCCAGCAAGGCCGCTACCGTTAAAAACCATTCACCACTTGGCTCACTCAACACTTTGTCAACCAGTGCTTGCGCCCAGGGTGCGATTTGAATGTCACTTGCCAGGCCGGTCCAGTCGGGCAATTCATCCGCCTCAAAGCTGAGCAGGTCGTCCATCACGGCAGGTTTACTGAAGGTAAACGCCTGATAAAAGACCACGGCCACCATTTCGGGGCTAAGTTCCATCATTTTGACTAAAAAGTCGATCTCGCCACGTTTGTCGGCCAAGCGCTTCTTCAGCACATCCTTACCATCAGAGTCCTGGCTCAAATCGTCCAGTTCTGCCTGGTAGGCCTTGTGCAAATCGGTAAAAAATTCTGAAATATTCATAAGTTCGAGTTAGCTGAGGGTGAAAGAGAAAAGTTAAACCAGCGATCTGAAGTACGTCTGCCAGATCTCACGAGCCGTTTCGATCGGGTCGTCCAGCAAACTACGGTGCCGGTTGTCGTCATAGGCCTGACGCTTCTCAGCGTCCGACAGCACGTCATAAGCCTCCTGCACCGCCCGAAAGCGCGCTGCCGCATCGTCTGCGGTGTTTCTGTCGGGGTGATAAAAAGATGCCTTTTGGCGAAATGCCTTTTTGATGTCGGCCAGCGTGGCGGCGCTGTTCAGGCCTAGCGCGGTGTAGTGATCAGTCATGTTCAGACAACCGCCCCTGCACCAAGCGGTAACGCCGCGTACAACGCGCCGCCAGAGACTCATCGTGCGTGACCATGATGAAAGCTGTGCCCTGGTCGCGCGCTAGTTGCATCATGAGCTCAAACACGCCTTCAGCAGTTGTCCGGTCAAGGTTTCCGGTCGGCTCATCGGCCAGCACGCAGGCAGGCTGTGTGACCAGTGCGCGTGCAATGGCTACACGCTGGCGTTCGCCGCCAGACAGCTCGGCCGGGCGGTGATGCAAGCGGTCTTGCAAGCCGACGCTTGCTAACATATTAGTAGCAATCTGTGCACATTTATCGGGGGCCAGCCGCCGAATCCATAGCGGCATGGCGACGTTGTCAAGTGCGCTGAATTCTGGCAGCAAATGGTGAAACTGATAGACAAAACCTAAATGCTGGTTACGCAGTTGGCCCTGTACTTCTGCGGACAACGTCGACAAGTCTTGTCCCTTCAGCAACACCCGTCCGCTGGAGGGAGCGTCCAGCCCACCCATCAGGTGCAGCAGCGTACTTTTGCCAGAACCTGATGCACCCACGATGGCGATGGTGTCGCTGGGGTTGACTTGCAGGTCAACGCCCTGGAGCACGGTGACGTCGAGGCGGCCTTCAACAAAGCGTTTGGTGAGGCCGGTGGCCTGAAGGACGGGTGAGAGCGGGGAGCCCTCACCCCTGCCCTCTCCCAGCGGGAGAGGGAGTAAAGATGTGGAATTGCTATTCATACCGCAATGCCTCCGCCGGATTCACCCGGCTCGCACGCCAGCTCGGGTACAACGTGGCCAAAAATGCCAGTATCAAGGCGATCACCGCAATCGGCATGATGTCGGCGTACTGCGGCTCGCTGGGCATGCGACTGATGAGGTAGATGTCTTTTGGCAAAAAGCTGGCGTTTAGCAGCCGCTCCAAAGCTGGCACCAGCACGTCAATGTTAAAAGCAATGCCAAGGCCCAACAGCAGCCCGGCCAGCGTGCCAATCACGCCGACCATTGCACCTTGCACAACAAAAATGCCCATGATGCTTTTTGGGCTGGCTCCCAATGTGCGCAAAATGGCGATGTCTGCCCGCTTGTCAGTCACCGTCATCACCAGCGTTGACACCAGATTAAAAGCCGCTACGGCCACAATCAGCGTGAGGATGATGAACATCATGCGTTTTTCAAGCTGCACTGCGGCAAACCATGTTTTATTTTGCCGGGTCCAGTCTCGTATCAGCAAGTCGCCCGTCAGCGAGCGCGACAGCTCCATGGCTACCTCACGCGCCTGATGCAAATCCTTGAGTTTGATGCGGATACCGGTTGGCCCTTCCAGCCTGAAAATTTTGGCGGCGTCTTCCTGGTGCAGCATCACCAGCGCCGAATCGTATTCATAGTGGCCTGAATCAAAAGTACCCACCACTTTCATCTGCTTTAAGCGCGGCACCACACCGGCTGGCGTAACTTGCCCGCTGGGGGCAATCAGCGTCACGGTATCACCCTCACGCACGCCCATGGCACGTGCCAGTTCACCGCCCAACACCACGCCAAATTCTCCGGGGATCAATTTGGCCAGCGTTGGGGCGGACGTGGCTGCCAGGTCAGTGACTTGCCTTTCCAGCGCTGGGTCAATGCCCCGCACCAATGTACCTTTCATGTCCTCTCCCCTGGCCAACAGGGCTTGAGCTGCTATAAAAGTAGCAGCGCCGACAACGTTTTGATTGGCCGTTATCTCTGCCAGCGTTTTTTGCGGGTTTAACAGTGCAGCACCATCAGGTGCAAACACCTCAATGTGCGAGATAACGCCCAACATCCGGTCACGCACCTCTTTTTGAAAGCCGTTCATCACGCTTAGCACAATGATGAGCGCCGCCACGCCCAGCGCAATGCCCAGCATTGACACGCCCGAGATAAACGAGATAAAACCGTTGCGCCGCGTAGCCCGGCCAGCACGCGTGTAACGCCAGCCCAATATAAGTTCGTAAGGTAATCGCATAGCCTTCAATTGTGGCATCCCGGACAATAGCGGTATGCCAGTTGACCCCAATCCACATCTCATCGTTCCGTTTTCGGGCTGTAGTCCAAGCATCTGGTTACAAGCTGCATCGCCGCTAGAGCCGAAAAACCTTGGTAAATTGCTGCGCGGCATGAAGCTGCTGGTTACAGATTCAGGCGATGCCGCTAGCTTGTCGCCGCCACACGAACGGGTGCTGGCCAAGGCTTTGAATGTGACAGCAAGCTACAATGTTAGTGACGGCTTGCTACCCTGGGCGGCGTTTGAAGCTAGCGCTGCGCCGCATCAAGCATGGGCATTCATCACCCTGTGCCACTGGTCGATGGGCCGCGAGCACGCTACGCTGACTGACCCCGCTGCACTTGACATCACGCCAGAAGAATCGCACACCTTACTGGCCGCCATGCAGCCCTACTTTGCGACCAGCGGCATCACCCTGCACTACCACGATCCAAGCCGCTGGCTGGCTGAAGGGGCTGTGTTTAACGACTTGCCCACTGCATCTCTTGACCGCGCCATGGGCCGCAATGTTGACTCGCTGCTGCCGCAGTCCAAGGCCATCAAGCTGCTGCAAAACGAAATGCAAATGCTGCTTTACGCCCACCCCATCAACGACGCCAGAGGCGCCAAACGGCAGACCACTATCAATTCGTTTTGGCTCAGTGGCACGGGCGCGTTGCGTGAAGCTGTAATTGCAAACCCAGCCGTCACCGTACACCGAGGGCTTGCACCAGCTGCGTTTGCCGGTGACTGGGCAGCATTTGCAGCAGGCTGGGCGCAGTTTGATGCAACAGAATTGGCACCACTGCTAAGGCAGCAGCAAAGCGGGCAGACGGTTCGCATCAGCTTGTGCGGCGAGGCCAACGCCATGACTTTTGAGACCGTTCAACACAGCATTTTTAGCAAATTAATGAGCGTTTTAAGCCCCCAGCGCCCGATTGATGTGCTGAAGCAGCTATAAAAACAAGAGCGCCATGAAGATACATGTCAGAGACGTTCCGCCCCGTGCCGTGTGGGCTCTACAACAAGCTGGCGTACACCCGCTGCTGGCCCAGCTTTACGCAGCCCGCGGTGTCCGCACGGCCGATGAGCTGGACGAAGGCCTGGCGCGGCTGCTGAGCCCCATCACGCTGATGGGCGCAAAAAAAGCGGCTGTTCTGCTGGCTGATGCGATTGCCGCAAACCAGCACGTTTGCATCGTGGCTGATTACGACTGCGACGGCGCAACTGCCTGCGCGGTTGGCATGCGCGGCCTCAGGCTGTTGGGTGCAACCAGAGTCAGCTACCTCGTTCCTGACCGCGTGGTTGACGGTTACGGCCTGACGGCACCGATTGCCGACCGCGTCAAAGCCAGTGGCGCTGACGTGCTGGTCACCGTTGACAACGGCATCGCCAGCTTTGACGGCGTGGCGCGCGCCAAAGCGCTTGGCATGCAGGTACTGATCACTGACCACCACTTGCCCGCTTTAACCGATGGCACGATCGGCCTGCCCAACGCAGACGTCATCGTCAACCCGAACCAGCCGGGTTGCGAATTTGAAAGCAAGTCGATTGCGGGCGTCGGCGTGATGTTTTACGTGCTGCTTGCGCTGCGGGCTGAGTTGCGTGAGCGGGGCAACTACATTGTCCAAGTCGATACCTCATCCGTTCGGGCTGAGCCCTTCGGCGAGCTCAGGACAGGCCTTGTCGAAGGACAGGCTTCGACAGGCTCAGCCCGAACGGTAGAGCCGCGCCTTGACGTGCTGCTGCCTCTCGTCGCACTCGGCACGGTGGCCGATGTCGTCAAGCTGGACGCCAACAACCGCCGCCTGGTTGCGCAAGGCTTAAAACGCATCAGAACCGGCCATTTACCGGCGGGAGTAGCTAGCCTATTTGTAGCAGCAGGTCGCAAAGCAAATGCAGCTACCACCTTCGACTTTGGCTTCGCCTTAGGCCCACGTATCAATGCCGCAGGACGCCTGGCCGACATGACGCTGGGCATTGAATGCCTGTTGACCGACGACGCAGGCCGCGCCGACGAGCTGGCCAAAACGCTCGACAGCATCAATCGCGAGCGGCGTGACATTGAAGCCGACATGCGCGAGCAGGCGCAACTGGCCGCAGACGCGATGATCGATATAGATGACGAGCCACCACCCGCCATAGCCATCTACGAGCCCAGCTTTCATGAAGGCGTGGTCGGCATCGTCGCGTCGCGAATCAAAGACAAATTGCACCGCCCTACTTTCGTGTTTGCTGCCAGCATGGCGGAGGGCAAGTCGCATGAAATCAAAGGCTCAGGCCGCTCGATAGCAGGCTTTCATTTGCGTGATGCGCTTGACCTCGTCGCCAAGCGCCAGCCCGACGTACTGCTTAAATTTGGCGGCCACGCCATGGCGGCGGGCTGCACGATTGAAGAGAAAAACTTTGAGTTGTTTGAGCACACGCTGCAGCAAGTCGCACGCGAATGGCTGGACGCCGCAACCTTGACGCGCCGCATTGATACCGACGGCCCACTGGCTGCTGAATTCAGGCGCACCGACATGGTCGACACCCTGCACAAAGAGGTCTGGGGACAGGGATTTGCCGCGCCTACGTTCAGTGAAGAAGTCGAGGTCGTGTCGCAGCGCCTGGTCGGTGAAAAGCACTTGGCGCTCAAACTAAAACACCAAGGCCAGCGGGTAGACGGCATCTGGTTCGGCCATACCGAGCCCCTGCCCGCACGGGTGACTTTGGCTTTCAGGCTGGATGCGGATGAGTGGCAAGGTGTGCGGCGGGTGCGGTTTTTGGTGGAGGCCGCTGAGGGTTAGGGCTTCACAATCTTTAAGCTATTTCGAACTTTCTGGATGCTGTGCACCAGCTGCGGCATGAAATTGATGTGTGCTGTTGATCCGGCACGAATTATTGCGGAATCTAAAACCGTTCGCCTTGAGCTTGTCGAAAGGCTTAGACAAGCTCAAGGCGAACGGGATCATGAATAACTCTTGCCGGATCAATAACGTCTGCTCATCTAATTTAAAGTGAGAATTAGGCAAAACGGAAGCGAGTCTATGGATTTGGGCTCATCTCAACTTCCCGCAGCAAGTTTGCTCCCAACGTGTAGGCGTACAAACTCGAAGGCCGAAACGAAAATTGAACGCCTTTGTAAACAACATCCAAATCCAATATTGTTCGACTTGTGATCAAGATCGGCTGTTTGACTTTTGGGTTCAGTTTTATGAACTCTACGCAGTTATCTAGCTCTCCGCGCGATTGATACGGCCTATCTGACCATTTGACTTCAACTGCCCAGGCTGGCTTTTGCTCTTCGCCATTGAGACAAACAATATCAACCTCTCCAGTGGCCCAGCGAGCATAAAATAGCTGAGTTGTTCTTCCGTGTTGCCATTGGCTAAAAATAGCGGTTTCCGTTAAAGCTCCCATGGCTTCAGATTGTTCAACTATCTGCCCGAACAAAGCGGCGCGCATGGACGGGTTTGTGAGGTATACCTTGAATGACATAGCACGTTTAAAACGCTTGGCGTTTTGATCGATTCGCTCTACGACCTTGATCAAAAAAGCAGCTTCAAGATACTCAATGTAGCGGCGAATGGTGTTCTTTGCAACTCCAGACGACCTGGATAACGCTTCTAGACTGACTTCGTTGCCCGTGTTGTAAGCCAGGGTGGTAAATAGACGGTTTAGCTCCTGAATATCATTGATTCCGTACAAACTAGGAAGATCGCGTAGCAATACTTTGTCAATGATGTCGCTCTTGATGTATTGGCCAGGATCTTTTCGAATAGCCTCTGAAAATACCGCTTCTGGGTATCCACCGTAGTTCAAATAATTTATAAATTCGGCATTTAATGAATTAATATTTTTTGTGGTGTAGACAACCATAGATGGTTCGTCTTTTTGATCCTTACGACCAATCAACTCGTCTTCTTTGTTGATGAACGCAAGATACTCCGCAAAGGTCAGAGGTGGCAACACATAGTCACTAAAGCGGCCTGCGCCAGATTCGTCGCTCTTCAATCTTAGTGCGGCAGCAGCAGATCCGGTAGCAACAAATTTGTAGTCAGGGTAAGAGTCAACCAGTGACTTGAGGTGTACTTCCCAATTTTTCAAATACTGAACCTCATCAAAAAAAATGAAGAGTTTTGAGTCTCGCTTGTGCGCAAATTTTTCCTGAAATAGCCCAAGTATTTGATCGAGTGAAAGCCCGGTATAAATTGGCGTTTCAAGCGAAACGTAGAGGATTTTTTTAGCATCAACATTGCTTTTGATCAGCTCTTTGATGCAGTGGTACACCATGACGGTTTTGCCTACCCGCCTTGGGCCCATCAGCACAATTGCGCGTTTAATGCTTACGTCTATAACGCTTTTGTAGAAGGCTGTGAAGTACTTCCGACGGGGTTCTTGCTCAAATGCTACCTTGCCATTTTTTCCACTACCCCACCAAGGGTTGTCGAATTGAAGGCGAGCAACGATGTCAGTTTTAGAAATTTCGAGCATTTTTTGTCTGAATTTGGTTGATGATGAAAATATACTCCCAAATCTCAGCAAGATCAATTAACTGATCTTATTTTTGCAATTTATTTGACTTCGGATCGATGTCGTTTACTCAAGGTCACGGGCATCAAGCCGCTCAGGCCACAAACGCAAGAGGATCAAGTCTTTCGATATTTCATAGTGCACTACATGTTCTCGGCACGACACCATCTTGGCGTACTGCGATATGGGAGGCGTTTAGTTCATCTCGCCCACCGCTAAAAACTATATAGCGCGTCGGTCGGCTTGGGACTGATGTGTAGGCGGTTTGAGTACGTCAGACTGAACAAAAGATACATACCGCTCCGGGTGCTGCTCCTGCTTTTTCAACAGCGCAGCAAAGTAAGCCGCAAAGTCACCACCATGCTGACTCAGCAACTGCGCACGCGCTGCATGAATTTCATCCACTATTGTGTCGTCGGTCATTTCACATCACCTCCAGTAGTTCAAGTGGGGAGCACAGCACGGGGCAGGACAGATCAAACGACTCGCACACTTGGCGCACTTTGATCGCGCTCTGTGCATTGGCAATGTGCTTAAAGTTCCACGTCAAGACAAAATCCATTTTTTCAATTGCGGCAATGGCGATGTGCAAGGCATCAACTTGCGCTTTTGCAGGCAATGCGGTGGCCAAGACCAAAGCGTTGGCTAGATCCAAAGCTTGTAGCGGAATTTCCAGCAATTGCATGTCGTCGAGAACAGCTAGCCTCTGCGCGGCTGCTTCCCCGTCGCCCATGGCAGCTTCATTTCGCACGGCTTCACTGTAAAAAAGCTCAAAAGCTTGGCGCTGGTTCTGCCACCATTCCCGCGTCACTTCCTGATGCGCCGCCATGATCAAATCACGGCTGGGTCGAGCGGTTAAGTAGCTGATGACGGACGTTTCGACATGGACGCGAGGCTTCATGCCACCATTGTATGCAGAGCCAAACTCCAAACAGGTTGCAACTCATGGCAAACGCGCATTGATGCGGCGTTAAAAGACTGGTTGCGTACGCATTCACCGGTTTAAAGCTTCTTTTAAGCTGTTGTTTGATCCTATAATTTATCATATTGACCGCTAGCCCAATAAGATTATGCGATAACAGCTACTACTTTAATAGCACTAATTATCACGTGTCTTCTCCGTTCTCCGGCCAGGTAGTGAAGGCCACAAGGCACTGGTAATGACAAGCTACGACTGGCGGTTGTCTTACTTTGTCGTAGTAGCTTGGACCACAACAGCATTGTCCTGTGACATTCAAAGTGAAACACAAGCAGGTTTTCAGCCTGTAGATGATTCACCACTCCGTGGAGCGCACATGAACTTACCCGTCATCCAGCCGATAAGTGTTAAGCCGGTTGATCCAGACGTTGCCGAGCAAGCAATTTCGGGCCACGGTATTCCGTCCCAGGATCCGGAATCTGCGGCTCAGGTTGGCCTTAGCCCTGAGGAAGCCGCGAGGGAGTCAAAGTCCGCGCTCATTGGGGGTGGCATGGTTGCAGGGGTGGCTGCAGGCTCAGCCATTGGCGCTGTGGTGGCAGGCCCCGTCGGAATCCTGGTAGGCGGTACGGTCGGTGCCATCGCTGGCGTAGTCGGTAGCAATGCTGCGGGTGAGTTGGTCAACCCTAAAAGTGCAGAGTGAGACCCGAACGTTAAAGAGCTGAGCACAAACATTTTTTGCTGGGAGTCACGGGACTCAAAATGGCTGAAGCTTCATCAAGGGTATTGTGGAAAGGTGCCATCAGTTTTGGACTGGTTCACATTCCGGTGGGGTTGCATTCGGCGACCAGTGAGTCTGGGCTGGACTTTGACTGGCTCGATAAACGAAGCATGGATCCGGTGGGCTACAAGCGCATCAACAAGAAAACGGGTAAGGACATCACCAAGGAAAACATCGTCAAGGGCATCGCTTACGAAGAAGGTCAGTACGTTGTGCTGAGCGACCAGGACATCGCCGATGCGTATCCGAAAACGACGCAGACGATTGAGATTGAAGCTTTTGTAAAAGCGGGTGACATTCCTTTTGTCTACCTTGAGCGGCCCTACTACGTTGCACCGATCAATAAAGGTGCCAAGGTGTATGCACTGCTACGCGAAACACTGCTTAAAACCGGAAAGGTGGGCGTGGCCCGGGTGGTGATTCAGACCAAACAGCATTTGGCTGCGCTGATTCCGTCGGGCCGCGGCATGGTACTTAATTTGCTGCGGTGGGGGGACGAGATTCGCCCCTTGACAAATCTTGATTTGCCGCCAGAGGGCGTCAAGTCTGCAGGTATTCGTGACGGCGAAATGAAAATGGCAGAACAACTGGTTGAAGACATGAGCACTGCATGGCAGCCGGACAGTTATAAAGATGAGTTCAAGGACGCCGTCATGAAGCTGGTTGAGCAGCGTGTGAAGGCAGGGAAAACTGCAAGCGTGACCCCGCTTGAACCCCTTGACGAAGACGCAAAAGGTGGCGCGCAAATTATCGACCTGACTGAACTCCTCAAGCGCAGCCTGAAAAAGCCTGCGGACACCAAGCCCCCAGCAGCAAAGAAAACGGTAGCAACTAAGTCTGACAAAGCAAAGTCGGCAGCACCCAAGCGGCGGGCTGCCTGAGCAATCGAGGCATTCAGCCACGTGGCAATTTAGCCATTTTTTAGTAAGCATGAGTGATTGGCAATGGACGACTTGGACCCGCTAACCAGTTATCGGCAGAAACGTGATTTCACGGTGACGCCAGAGCCTGCGAAACGTGGAAAACGCAGTAATAAACATGCGCTGCGGTTTGTGGTGCAAAAGCACTGGGCCAGCAGCCTGCACTACGACTTCAGGCTGGAGCTTGCAGGCAGCTTGAAAAGTTGGGCAGTACCCAAAGGCCCGAGTCTGGATCCACACGTCAAACGCATGGCGGTGCAGGTTGAAGACCACCCGCTTTCTTACCGAGAGTTTGAAGGTGTGATTCCGGCCAAACAATATGGCGCAGGGCGGGTCATCGTCTGGGACAGTGGGGTGTGGGTTCCCACCATGGATCCAGCGCAAGGTTTTACAGAGGGCAAACTGAAGTTTGAATTGCGCGGCCACAAACTAAAGGGGCGTTGGACGCTTGTACGCATGCGGGAAAAAAGCGAAAAGCAGGTTACGTGGCTGTTGATCAAAGAGCATGATGAATTTGAAAAATCAGCTGCTGAATATGACATCACCAAGGCCCTGCCTGACAGTGTCATCACTGCAGGCGTGGGGCGAATAGAACCTGCAAAGCGGGCACTACCCACCAGCCTGCATAAAAACAAGGTCTCTGGCGATGAGGCGCAAATCCGGTTGCCGGCTGGGGCTGTAAAAGCCATGGTTCCGTTAAGCCTGGCACCTCAACTGGCCACATTGGCGGACTCGCCACCCGAACACGGGGACTGGCAGTACGAGCTGAAATTTGACGGCTATCGGCTGATGACGCGACTTGATAACGCCGCAGTCAATTGTTTTACACGCAACGGCCACGACTGGACAGACAAACTGCCGCAGCTGGCTCAATCTTTGGCCGTATTTAGCCAGGCGGGCATGGCAGGAACCTGGCTGGACGGTGAAATTGTGGTGCTCAATGAACACGGTATTCCTGATTTTGAATTGTTGCAAAAAGCGTTTGAGACACCCATTGGTGGTGACGTTTCAAAAGCTGTTGTGTATTACCTTTTCGACCTACCGTTTTATAAGGGGTACGACTTGCGAGGTGTTGCGCTGACGCAGCGACGCGCACTGCTTGAAAAGCTCCTTGAAAAAGAATCTGCAGGCGCCATCAGATTCAGTGCCGCGTTCGACGCGCCATCCACAGACTTGATGCATTCAGCCTGCAAATTAGGACTTGAAGGACTGATTGCCAAACGTGCTGATTCACACTACGAATCGCGCCGCTCACCCAACTGGATCAAGTTGAAATGCGGCAAGCGCGGCGCATTTTTGATTGGCGGTTACACCGCCCCTAAAGGCTCGCGAACTGGTTTTGGTGCACTCTTGCTGGGCCAGCATGATGGCAGTGGACAACTGCGCTATGCAGGCAACGTCGGCACTGGCTTTAATGAAAAGACACTGTTTGAGCTGACGCGTGCGCTTCAAAAAAATTCCACAACGTCATCACCTTTCACAAGCGAAGTGTCGATTGCAGGAAAGCCGCACTGGGTTCAACCTACCCTGCTGGCCGACGTCACGTTTGCCGAATTGACTAATTCAGGCCGCATTCGCCATGGTGTGTTTCGCGGTTTGTTGAAAGCTGCAAACAGCCCTGTGAACAAGCTTGAAAAATCCGTGCAAGGCCCAGTTGCAACACGTCCGGCATCAATTCTGTCAACTCGTCATGCACACCTTAGCTTGCCGCCGTCGCTGCACATCACTCACCCCGAGCGGATCATTGATGCACAAACTCAACTGACCAAACTGGACGTGGTGAACCATTACGCCTTGGTTGCAGCCGTCATGCTGCCCCACCTGAAGGGCCGACCCGTTTCGCTGGTTCGCGCGCCTAGAGGCGTTGCAGAAGAATTGTTTTTTCAAAAACATGCAAAAGGCCTGGAGATTCCGGGCATCAAATTGCTCAGTCAAACGCTTGACCCGGGTCATGCCAGCCTGCTTGAAATCACTGACGGTGCGGGCCTACTGGGTGCCGCACAAATGAACACGCTGGAATTTCACACCTGGAACGGTGTTGCAACAGCAATTGACAAGCCTGACCGCATGATTTTTGACCTGGATCCGGGGGAAAAAGTCACCTGGCCAGAAGTTCAGGAGGCGGCGCTGCTGGTGCGCACATTGCTGCAGGCTTTGGGTTTGACCCCATTTCTCAAAACCAGCGGCGGCAAAGGACTGCATGTGGTGGTGCCACTGAAAAAATTGCGCGATTGGGAAACGGTCAAAGACTTTTCGCAGGCTGTTGTGCAGCACCTGGCAAAGACCATTCCGCAAAAGTTCGTTGCAAAAAGCGGACCCAAGAACCGGATCGGCAAAATATTTGTGGACTACCTCCGCAACGGCTTTGGAGCCACCACTGTTAGCGCCTGGTCTGCACGCGCCAGACCGGGACTCGGCGTCTCTGTGCCCATTGCATGGGACGAATTGCCGCAGCTAACCAGCAGCGCACACTGGACCATTGAAAACGTTGCCGATCGCATTGCCGTGGGTAACACCGCCTGGAACGGCTACGCCAGGTCTGCGTGCAGCCTGAGTAAGGCAATGAAAACGCTGGACTATAAAAAATGACGAATCTGCCCGTCAACCCTCAGCACACGCAGTACCGCGCAGCCATCCGCGCTTCAATACACGTCAGGCGTACCTGCGGGTCGTGTTTTAAAGCGCTTGTGAACCCAAAAATATTGGGCGGGCTGCTGCCTGATGTAGCCCTCCAGCTTTTGATTCATGAGCGCTGTATCGGCCGCCACATCATGGGTCGGAAAGTTATCCCATGCGGGTAGCACCTCAACTTGGTAGCCGCTGGCCGTCATGCTGACCACCACCGTTACCACCTTGGCGCGGCCCAGTCGGGCAAAGCGCGAGAGTGATGGCACCGTCGCTGCAGGCACGCCATAAAACGGCACAAATATTGATTCTTCCGGGCCAAAGTCCATGTCCGGCAACAGATACAGCGGCTGGCCGCTTCGTACAGCAGCCACGATAGGCTTGACACCCTCAGCCCGGCCAAACAGCCGCATGTTGCCCCAGCGACTGCGGCCACGAAGAATCCACTGGTCGACCAGCTTGTTGGACTGGTCGGTGTAAATGGTGGTCGACTGGCGCGGGATGCGGAGGGTCACGCCGCCCCAGGCAGCGTCCATGCCGACAAAATGCGGCATAAAAACCACCGTGGGTTCAGTGCCCATCAGCTCCTCAACGGCACCCGTCAGCGTCACGCGCCGCAAAATCCAGCTTTTTGGCGCATGCCAGACCCAGCTTCTATCAAGCCACGCCTGCGCAAAATAAACAAAGGTTTGTCGCGTCAGCGCCTGTATGCGCTGGGCGGAATGCTCGGGAAAACACAGCGACAAATTTGTCGTCACCACCCTGCGGCGCTGCACCACCGCCGCATACAACACCCAGCCAAATAGCAGTCCGACAGCACGCACGGCGCGCAGCGGCAACAACGCCAGCAGCCGCATGAACAAAATGCCACCGTGGGTCAGCAGATAGCCGGCCCACTGATGCGGCGTGCTCAAACCTCGTTCCTTGCTGCTGCTTCCCGTCGGGGAGTTTTGTAACGCCCATAACCCCATAAATATTGTCCGGGCTGACTCAGGACAATGGCTTCAATGGCTTGGTTGATATGCGTCACGGTGCTGAGGAGATCGGGGTTAGCAGGCAGTTTGGTAGCGGGCAAATTGACAGCCGGGCGAATTTTAACGATGTAGCCACGGCCATTGGGCAAACGCTCGCAGCTGACTGGCAGCAGAGTTGCACCGGTTTGCAGAGCCAGCCGCGCAGCCAGTGTCATGGTGTACGCGGGTTTGCCAAAAAATGGCGCCCAGATGCCCAGGCCTTCGGGTGGCACCTGGTCGGTCAGCATCGCCACCGCTTTGTTGGCTCTCAAGGCTTTATGCATCATGCGGATGGAACGCAACGAACCAGGCAGCACCGTCAAGTGCGGGCGTTGGCGGGTAGCCAGCTCAACAGCGGCAAGAGATGCTTGGCGTGCCGGGCGGTAAATAGCAGTGATGTCGCCGTGCTTTGGCCCAAAAACCTCGGCAAGCAGCTGCGGCATCAATTCAAAGCAGCCGCCATGCGCACCAAAAAAAACCACGCCGTTGCCCTGCGCAAACGCTTCGGTTGCCGACTCAACGCCGTCAAGCTTGACCTCGTATTTCGGGTTGTCCAGCAGCTGCGGCAGATGCGGTCTGAGCCACAGTTTAGGCAACTCGAACACCACTTTTCCAGCTGCGGCAATGGCGGGTTGGGCCAGTTCAAAATCAATGCCAGCCTGCTTGACATTGGCTCGAAACTGCGCTCGGTACTTTGGGTTGGTTGCCCAGACCATCCAGCCTAGTGCAGCGCCCAGCGCATGCAAAACGGTCAATGGCCAGATTGAGAAAAAACGAAAAATCCAGATCATTTCAAGATGTAAAAACGTTCATGTTCCAGAGCCATATAATTAGAGCGTCGCTGAGTTATCTGAACAACTTGCAGAGCGACGTTAAACCAACCTGCTAAAGCGTTCGCCAAAGCATTCCGCTGGCAACGCGCCCAGCAACCAAATGGAGTGTACTGACATGGCGAACGATTTTCTCTTTACTTCTGAATCTGTTTCTGAGGGCCACCCCGACAAGGTAGCCGACCAGATTTCTGATGCCATCTTGGATGCCATCTTTACGCAAGACCCGCTGAGCCGCGTGGCCGCCGAGACGTTGACCAACACTGGTCTGGTGGTGCTGGCTGGTGAGATCACCACCAACGCACATGTTGATTACATTCAGGTCGCGCGCGACACCATCAAGCGCATTGGCTATGACAACACCGAGTACGGCATTGACTACAAAGGCTGCGCCGTGATGGTCTGCTATGACAAGCAGAGCAATGACATCGCCCAAGGTGTTGACCACGCGAGCGACGACCACCTGAACACGGGCGCTGGCGACCAAGGCCTGATGTTTGGCTACGCTTGCGACGAAACGCCCGAGCTGATGCCCGCACCAATTTACTATGCTCACCGTCTGGTCGAGCGCCAGGCGCAACTGCGCAAAAGCGGCAAGCTGCCTTTCTTGCGCCCTGATGCCAAAAGCCAGGTGACGATGCGCTATGTGGACGGTAAGCCGCACAGCATTGACACCGTAGTTTTGTCAACCCAACACAGCCCTGACCAGAGCGAATCGCCAAAAAAAATGAAGGCTTCTTTTATTGAAGCCATCATTGAAGAGTTGATCAAGCCCGTGCTGCCCAAACACATGCTGACGGAGCACACCAAGTATTTGATCAACCCGACAGGCCGTTTTGTCATCGGCGGCCCGCAAGGCGATTGCGGTTTGACCGGACGCAAAATCATTGTCGACACCTACGGCGGTGCCTGCCCCCACGGCGGCGGTGCCTTTAGCGGCAAAGACCCCAGCAAGGTTGATCGTTCAGCCGCCTATGCTGCGCGTTACGTGGCCAAAAACATCGTCGCCGCAGGCTTGGCCAAGCAGTGCCAGATTCAGGTCGCCTATGCGATTGGTGTGGCAAAGCCGATGAACGTGACGGTCTACACCGAAGGCACCGGCGTGATCAGCGACGAGAGGATCGCCGCGCTCGTCAACGAGCATTTCGACCTGCGGCCGAAAGGCATCATCCAGATGCTCGACCTGCTGCGCCCGATCTACGAGAAGACGGCGGCGTACGGGCACTTCGGGCGTGAAGAGCCGGAGTTTTCGTGGGAACGCACGGACAGAGCTGCGACTTTGAAGGCTGCGGCCGGCCTGTAAGCCGGCGCGGTTCGGCGGTATCGACAGGGGCGGCGCGAGCCGCCCTTTTTCATTTCCGCGCCGTCCTTCATCCGATTGCGGATTCGCTCCGTATGCCCGAGCCGTAAGCCGCCTGCCAGGCGCTGCGACTCAGCCCAACGGAACACGTCATCAGGAGCGACTGCGATGAATTCAACACCGTCCCCAAGGCCGCGCGGACGCGCGATCGTGATCGGCGCCAGCATGGCCGGCCTGCTGGCCGCGCGGGTGCTGAGCGAGCGCTTTGCCGAGGTCGTGCTGCTCGAGCGCGACGGGCTGCCCGCACCCGGCATCACCGCCACCGTCGGGCGGATCAGCCCGCGCTCGATCAGCCCGTCGAAGGTTTCCACCGCGCTGCGCTTGCGCGTCGAATCGTTCTCGTCGCCGCCGGCGCCGTGCTTGGCGTGGCGCAGGAAGGTTGTGCGGTTCATGTTGACTGCGTCGTTGGGCAGGATCAGCCCCGATTCTCCAGCACCATCTCACTCACGGTCTGGCCGCCGCTGCCCAACCTGATCGCCGGCAGGAACGCGAGCTTGCTGGCGCCGCCGCTCGCAGCGCCACTGGCCAGCAAGCGCGCGATCCCCGGCGGCCCGGCGGCCCGGGGGCCGGGATGCTGACGATGCGAACGATCGGCGTGCCGTGTGAAGTCACTTCGACGACGGTGCCGGCCCGCGCCAGGGCAATGCAGCGTGACAGACGGGCTTTCAGCTCATGCATGGGAACCCGCATGCAGGCCTCTTTCGGAAGTTCTTGGTCGATCGAAGACTCCATCAGGTCAAGGCCGAACGCAACCGGGTGAATGACGCCGCCGCCTCGGGCTTGGGCTTCGGCATCATCGCGCCATGCCCACCACCTTCGACACCCTGCGCAGCCACGCCCTCGCCCGCACGCTGTTCGCCCCGACCAGCCTGCCGCAAGCCATCCGCAAGCTCGGCTTCGTGCA
>JAYURC010000092.1:0-20279 GCA_043756405.1 Polaromonas sp. | reverse complement strand
AGCCGGGTACGCAGCAGGCAGATCCCATTTTGTTTGGGCGAAGGCGTTTGCCCCCAGGGCAAGGGCGGCTGCTAAAAATGTGACCTTGAACTTCATGAGAACTCCAGAAAAAGAATGAAAGAATGTGGCGCAATGTTAGGTGCAATCAATACGCCAACGCCACCGGACATCCCCCCAACTGCGGAGCCGCCATGAACCTGCGTTTTGTTGAAGCTTTTTACTGGGTGGCATCACTCAAGAGCATTTCACGCGCTGCAGAAAAGCTGTTCTTGACGCAGTCCGCCATGTCCAGCCGCATGTCGACGCTGGAAGAAGAGTTGGGCGTACTGCTGCTTGATCGGGCCGGCAAGCAGTTCAAACTGACAGCGGCTGGCGCTCGCTTTTTGGTCTATGCCGACAAGCTGCTGGCTTTGCAGCGCGAGGTCAAGGCAGAAATGGGATTTAGCAAACCACTGGCTGTGTCCATGCGGATCGGTGCCATTGAATCGGTGCTGCATTCCTGGCTGATACCGTGGCTGGAAAAGCTGCGCATGGATCACCCTGGCCTGGAGTTGGAGCTGACTGTGGAAACCACTCCTATTTTGATGGATCTGGTGCAGCGCGGCACGCTGGATCTGGTGTTCGCTGTGCTGCCCGCCGCCAGCACTGGCGTGCGTAACCACACCCTGCCGCCCATGGAGATGGTTTTTGTAGGCAACCCTTTGCTGCATAAAAAAAGAAATTACAAGCTGGCTGAGCTTGCAGACATGGAGCTTTTAACCTTTCAAAAAGGCTCGCAGCCGCATGTCACATTGCTGGATTTGTTCAAGCAGCAACGGCTGGAGCCCAAAAAGGTGCACGCCATTTCATCGATTTCAGCGATGGTGCAACTGGTGCAGGGCGGCTTTGGCGTGGCGTTGTTACCGCGTGCCGCGGTAGCGCGACCAGGAGGCTTTGCCCAGCTGAAACCGCTGACAGTAGATGCAACGGTTCAGGCCTTGCCCATACACGTCAGTTACCGCATTGACCCGACAGCCGACAGCGTACAAGTGGTGGTTGAGTCAGCATTGGCATTTACCGGAGGCACCAAAATAGCGCTTAAAAAATTGAATAAAGGTAAACCCTAGCTTTTATTTTTTCATCGAAAAAATCGATGCAACAAGCGAAAAATTTTGAATTTGCGCAAGATTTAACGCTCTCACACAATCCGCACAGCTGTCAAAAGCATCATGCAATTGACGCTGGTTAACCGCCGGATAAGGAGTCGTTTTGTTGCATCCAGTATCTTCCATTGAAAAGTCAGTAAAGGCACGGGCCGCCATTCGCTCTAGCGCATGGACGGGTCACACCAGTGGCTTGGCTGAAGGCCATGTGCAAGGCAATGTGGTCATCTTGCCCGATCTGCTGGCCAATGACTTTTTGCGCTACTGCCAGCGTAACCCCAAGCCATGCCCACTGCTGGCTGTGAGCGAGCCAGGAGATGCATTGCTGCCAGGTCTGGGCGCTGATATCGACATACGCACTGACGTGCCTCGTTACCGTGTGTGGCGTGACGGCAAGTTGGCTGACCAGCCGACGGACATCAGCGCGCTGTGGCGCAAGGACCTGGTGACATTCGTCATTGGCTGCTCCTTTTCCTTTGAACAAGCCCTGCTGGAGGCGGGAATACCGCTGCGCCACATTGCACAAAAGCGCAACGTGGCCATGTACCGCAGCCATATCGCCACTTCGCCTGCTGGCGTATTCAATGGCCCTATGGTGGTCTCAATGCGGCCGCTTAAAGCGCTTGACGCCATTCGCGCGATTCAGATTACATCCCGCTTCCCGAATGTGCATGGCGCACCTGTCCATATGGGCGACCCCGCACTTATTGGGATTGCTGATTTGGCAAAGCCTGACTATGGCGACGCCGTGGATGTGATGCGAGATGAAATTCCTGTGTTTTGGGCTTGCGGCGTAACGCCCCAAGCTGCGATTACCCAGGCACGCCCCGAGTTCTGCATTACCCACGCGCCCGGCGCGATGCTGATCACTGATCTTTTAAACCACCACCTGGCTACCTAGCCTATTTTTTAAACGGAGTTATCAATGAAAAAACTGCTTATCTCTCTGGCTGCTGTTGCTACAGTTGGTATCAGCTTTGCGCAAACCAAATGGGACTTGCCTTCAGGTTACGGCGCCAATACCTTTCAGGTTCAAAACCTGACGCAGTTCGCAGCAGACGTTGACAAAGCCACTGCAGGCAGGCTCAAAATAACGGTACACCCGAACGCGTCGCTCTTCAAAGCCAATGAAATCAAGCGCGCCGTACAGTCTGGACAAACCCAATCGGGCGAATTTATTTTGTCGCTTCACGCCAATGAAGCGCCTGTGTTCGGCGTGGACTCCATTCCGTTTTTAGCAACCAGCTATGCAGACTCCAAACGTCTGGACGTTGCATCGCGCGAGCTACTGACCAAAACGCTGGCAGCTCAAGGTATCAAATTGTTGTACACCGTGCCATGGCCTCCGCAGAGCCTGTACTCAAAGAAAGCGCTCACAAAGTTAGCTGATCTGAAAAGCACCAAAATGCGTGCCTACAACCCGGCCACCTCGTTTATTGCTACCGCAGTGGGCGCGCAGCCGGTCACGATTCAGTTGGCAGAGCTGCCTGCCGCACTGGCCACCGGCGGTGCAGACAACTTCCTGACATCCACAAGCAGCGGTATTGACAGCAAGCTGTATGAAAACGTCAAGTTTTTCTATGACGTAAACGCCTGGTTGCCGCGCAACGCCGTGGTGGTCAATCAAAAAGCGTTTGAGGCTCTCGACAAGGCAGGGCAAGACGCTGTGCTGCAACAAGCCGCCGCTGCCGAAACACGAGGATGGCAAAACAGCGAGAAGAACAATGCTGACAATCTGAAGGAGTTGACTGCCAAGGGGATGAAAATTGATACAGTCGTTGGGGAGACGCTGAAAAAAGAACTCAAACCAATCGGCGACACGATGACGGCTGACTGGTTGAAGTCTGCGGGCGCAGAGGGTAAAGCCATCATTGACGCGTACAACAAAAAGTAAAGACTTTTCCATGACACGAATTCCCACTATGGCCAACAGCACGCCCTCTGCACTGCGGGTAGGCCTGGACAAGCTTTATATGGCATCGGCTGTATTGGGCGCTGTCAGCGTCGCGCTGATTTGCATATTGATGGTGTTCCAGTCGGTGGGTCGGGAATTCGGCGTCAATACTGGTGCAACAAACGACATCGTGTCCTGGATGTGCGCGGCAGCCGCCTTTTTAACCATGGCACATGCCTTCAAGCACGGGGACTTTGTGCGCGTGACGCTGGTGCTGGAAAAAGTCAGCGCCAAAACGCGGCGTGTGATGGAGTTGGTCAGCTTGTTGATCGCTTTGGTCGCTGTTGCTTATCTGGCCTGGTGGGCATGCCGCTTTACATATCAGAGTTATGAATTTAACGAGCTCGCGCAGGGCCTGCTGCCATTGCCGATATGGATTCCCCAAATGAGCTTTGCTTTTGGGTCGGTGCTTTTGCTGGTCGCTGTGCTGGACGAGTTTGTGATTGTGGCGCGGGGCGGTGTGCCTACGTTTGTGCGCTTGACGGCCGAGCGTCACGCCAAGGGTGATTTTTCGTCAGATATTTGAATCTGTAAAAGCAACACTGAAAGCACACGATGGATGTTTTGACCATAGGCGGTATTTTGCTGATTCTCATGCTGGTGCTGCTGTCAGGAGGTGTGTGGATTGCCATGACGCTGGCGATTTGCGGTTGGGTAGGGCAGGCTTTTTTTACTTCTACGCAACCGGGCCTGAATCTGTTTTCGGCGTTTTGGGAAAGCAACGCCAGTTGGGAGTTAGCTGCTTTGCCGCTGTTCATCTGGATGGGAGAAATTCTGTTTCGCACCAAGCTCAGTCAGGAAATGTTTACGGGCTTGGCGCCGTGGCTTAACCGCATACCGGGCAGGCTGTTTCACACCACCATATTGGGCTGCGGCATTTTCGGTTCTGTGTCAGGGTCGTCGGCTGCAACCTGTGCCACGATTGCCAAGGTGTCACTGCCTGAGCTGACCAAACGCGGTTACGACGAAAAGATTGCCATTGGGTCACTGGCTACAGCAGGCACGCTGGGTATTTTGATACCGCCGTCCATCACCATGGTGGTGTATGCCGTAGCTGCAGATGCATCCATCATTCGCATCTTTTTGGCTGGATTCTTGCCGGGCTTTTTGCTGATGGCTTTGTTCTCGGGCTACATCGCCTGGTGGTCGATACGAAACAAAGACAAAATGCCGCCGCCCGAGCCAGCCACCAGCTTCAGGGAAAAGCTACGCTTGTCCAAAAACCTGATCCCCTGTGCGCTGCTGATCATCTTTATTTGCTGGTCATTGATTGCAGGCTGGGCCACGGCAACAGAATGCGCAGCCTACGGCGTGGTGGGTGCGTTGGCCTTGGCGGCCTACAGCCGGTCATTGACCTGGGCCAACTTTAATGAAGCGCTGATGGGCGCCACCCGCACCAGCTGCATGATCATGTTCATTTTGGCTGGCGCTGCATTTTTAACCAAAACCATGGCCTTTACCGGTGTGCCGCGTGAGCTGGCTGCTTGGGTTGACTCGCTGGGCCTGTCGCCCTACAGCTTGATCGCTTGCCTGGTCGTGGTGTATCTGGTGTTGGGCACAGCGCTTGATGGCATCAGCATGATTGTGCTGACAGCTGCGGTGGTGATGCCGATGGTGCAAAAGGCAGGGTTTGATTTGATCTGGTTCGGCATATTCGTGATCTTGCTGGTTGAAATTGCCGAGGTCACACCGCCGGTTGGATTTAATTTGTTCGTTTTGCAAAACATGACGGGCAAAGACAGCAACATGATCGCGCTGGCCGCGATTCCCTTCTTCTTTTGCCTGGTGGTGTGTATTGCGCTGGTCACTGTTTTCCCGCAAATCGTCACTTTTCTGCCAGACTTGGTCATGGGTGTTTCAAAATGACGTCAAACATTGCCATTCAAACCGACAAGCGCTGGCAATTCTGGATAGACCGGGGCGGCACATTTACTGACATTGTTGGCAAAAAGCCCGATGGCTCGCTCGTTACCCACAAGCTGTTAAGCGAAAACCCAGAGCAATACCGCGACGCAGCCGTAGCGGGCATCCGATATTTGCTGGGGTTAGAGCCAAGCGAAGTTATTCAAGCAAACGTCGTGGACTGCGTGAAGATGGGCACCACAGTAGCCACCAACGCGCTGCTCGAACGCAAGGGTGAACCCACGCTACTCGTGACCACAAAAGGCTTCAGGGACGCACTGCGCATTGCCTATCAAAACCGACCGCGGTTGTTTGACCGCAACGTGGTGCTGCCCGAACTGCTGTACAGCGCGGTCATTGAAGCGCATGAGCGGGTGGGAGCGCAGGGTGAAATACTGCAAAATCTGGATGAGACGCTATTAAAAAAAGAGCTACTGGCGAAATATTCTAATGGGCTGCGCAGCGTTGCCATTGTATTTATGCATGGCTACCGGTACACCGAACATGAAAAAGCTGCCAGGCGCATCGCGCTCGAAGCGGGCTTTACCCAGATCAGTACGTCGCACGAAACCAGCCCCATGATGAAGTTCGTCAGCCGAGGTGACACAACAGTGGTGGATGCCTATTTGTCACCTATCTTGCGCCGCTACGTGAACCAGGTAGCGGGTGAAATGCCGGGCGTCAAACTGTTTTTCATGCAGTCGTCCGGCGGCTTGACGGATGCGCATGTGTTTCAGGGTAAGGACGCGATTTTGAGCGGCCCGGCGGGCGGCATTGTGGGCATGGCACGGACGGCAGCGATTGCAGGTCACGCAAAAGTCATCGGCTTTGACATGGGCGGCACGTCTACCGATGTATCGCACTACGCAGGCGAGTTTGAACGCGAGTTTGAAACGCAGGTCGCTGGCGTGCGCATGCGCGCACCCATGATGAGCATCCACACCGTGGCAGCAGGCGGCGGGTCGATTTTAAAATTTGACGGCGAGCGATTTCGCGTGGGCCCGCAAAGCGCGGGTGCCAACCCGGGCCCTGCCAGTTACCGGCGTGGCGGCAGGCTGGCTGTGACAGATGCGAACGTGATGGTCGGTAAAGTGCAGCCGCGGTACTTCCCCAAGGTGTTTGGCCCGAATGCAGATGAGCCGCTTAGCTACGAAGCCGCTGCCGCGCAGTTCCATGAGCTGGCCGGGCAAACCGGCCGTAGCGCGGAAGTTGTGGCGGAAGGCTTCATCAACATCGCTGTGCAGCAGATGGCCAACGCCATTAAAAAAATCTCAGTGGCGCGCGGCTACGACGTGACGCGCTACACCCTGCAATGCTTTGGCGGTGCGGGCGGGCAGCATGCTTGCCTGGTGGCCGATGCATTGGGCATGACGCGTGTGTTCGTCCACCCCATGGCGGGGGTGTTGAGTGCTTACGGCATGGGCTTGGCAGACCAGAACGTGATCAAGGAACAAGCCATTGAGTTGAAGCTGACGAGCAGCGCTTTGCCTGAAATTGCTCAGGCATTAAATAGCTTGGCAAGCGCGGCTGAAGCTGAGCTGCAGCGTCAGCAGGTCAACACGGGCAGCATGACCACCCACCGCCGGGTACATGTCCGGTATGAGGGCAGCGACGCCGCATTGATTGTTTCTTTCGGTACCCTGGCGCAAATCGAATCAGGCTTTGAAGCGGCTTACCGCCAGCGCTTTGCTTTCTTGATGCAAGGCAAGGGCTTAATCGTTGAGGCGGTGTCGGTAGAGTCTGTGATTGCGGGTGACGCACCCGCCGAGCAGTGCCATGCAACCCATGAGCCGCGTGAAGTACCGAGACGCGAGACCGTGCGCATGTATTCAGGCGGGCAATGGCACGACGCCGCGCTGGTGGTGCGCGAAGACCTGCAGCCCGGCGACATCATCCCCGGCCCGGCCATCATTGCCGAAAAGAATGCCACCACCGTGGTAGAGCCTGGCTGGGAGGCCAATTTAACGGCATTTGATCATTTGGTGCTAGATAGACGTGCGCAGCGTGCTATAAAATTTGCAGCAGGTACAACCGTCGATCCCGTGTTGCTGGAAGTTTTTAACAACCTTTTCATGAACATTGCCGAGCAGATGGGTTTGCAACTGCAAAACACGGCTTATTCGGTCAACATCAAGGAGCGTCTGGACTTCAGCTGCGCGTTGTTTGACACCGCAGGCAACCTGATTGCCAACGCACCGCACATGCCGGTGCATCTGGGGTCGATGGGGCAGAGCATCAAAACCGTTATTCGCGAGAACGCTGGCCGTATGGAGCCGGGTAATGTGTATGTGCTGAATGACCCGTACCACGGCGGGACGCATTTGCCCGACATCACGGTCATCACACCTGTGTATCTGGGCGCTTCCACTGAGCCTGCTTTTTACGTCGGTAGCCGGGGCCATCACGCTGACATCGGCGGTACCACACCCGGCTCCATGCCTCCGTTTTCTACCCGTATTGAAGAAGAGGGCGTGCAGATCAACAACGTGTTGCTGGTGGAGCGTGGTGTGCTGCGTGAGGCGGAGATGGTGGCGCTTCTCAAAAGTGGTGACTACCCATCACGCAACCCTCAGCAAAATATGGCTGACCTGAAAGCGCAGATCGCCGCCAATGAAAAAGGCGTGCAGGAGCTGCGCAAAATGGTCGAGCAGTTCAGCCTGCCGACCGTGCTTGCCTACATGAACCATGTGCAGGACAACGCGGAAGAGTCTGTGCGCCGGGTTATTACGACATTGAAGAACGGTGAATTCATGCTGCCGCTAGACAACGGCGCGCAAATTAAAGTGGCCATTCGAGTGGACGTAAAAAATCGCAGTGCCGAAATTGACTTTACCGGCACCTCACCACAGCAAACCAACAATTTCAACGCACCCACGGCGGTGTGCATGGCAGCGGTGCTGTATGTTTTCAGGACACTGGTGGACGACGACATTCCGCTCAACGCGGGGTGCCTGAAGCCGCTCAAAGTCATCATCCCGCCCGGCAGTATGTTGAACCCGAACCCGCCTGCATCCGTGGTGGCGGGCAATGTCGAAACCTCAACCTGCATCACCAACGCCCTGTATGGCGCACTGGGCGTGATGGCAGCGGGGCAGTGCACGATGAATAATTTCACCTTTGGCAATGCAAGGTATCAGTACTACGAAACCATCTCGGGCGGCAGCGGTGCAGGCGGCATAACCGATACAGAAGGCCTGCTGGTTGGCGGCTTCAACGGCACGTCTGTGGTGCAGGCGCACATGACCAATTCCCGATTGACTGATCCGGAAATTCTGGAGTTCCGTTTTCCTGTGCGGTTGGAAAGTTACGAGATCCGCGCCAATTCAGGGGGTGCAGGCAAGTATCACGGTGGTAATGGCGGTGTCAGACGCGTTCGGTTTCTTGAGGCCATGACGGCCAGTATTTTGTCTAACGGCCGGAAATACGGCGCGTTTGGCATGGCGGGCGGCCAGCCGGGACAGGTCGGACAAAACGTCGTGGTGCGCACCGGCGGCGAAGTTGAAATTTTGGGCCACATCGGTCAGGCCGACATGCAGCCAGGTGATGTGTTTGAAATACACACGCCGGGTGGGGGCGGGTTTGGCAAGGTTTGAATCAATAGTAAGTATCGAAAAGTTGTTTCAAGTCCGTAAAGTCGAGTGCAAACCGATTTGGGTTGACAAAATATGCCTCACTGGCGACTGAAAAAAACTCTGCTGGCGATGTAGCACCGTAGGCGTCCAGCCATGGCAATTGAGCGCCAAAGCGTTCGGCCATAGCAACCTGCTCTGTAAACATCAGGTATGACGCCTGCATGGTTGCTTGCCATTGCATCCTGGCAGCGCGTGCAGGCAACAGCGGGCAGCCGTTGGCCGCGCCATCCTGCATGTCCAGCTTATGAACGAACTCGTGAATCACCAGGTTGTAACCACGCGCCTCATGGTCACTGGATGCTGCAACATCCTGCCAGCTCAGGGTAACGGGCCCGCCTTCCATGGCTTCGCCAGCGAGCGTTTCTTTATAAAAATGGTGAACACCCGCCGCATCAACAACGCTGCGGCGTGCCACCATAGCCCCAGGGTGAATGACGATGCCTTCAAAGTCGTCATACGCCTTTAGTCCAAGATTCAAAACAGGCAAGCATGCCTGGGCGGCAATAGTCACAGCCATCTCATCAGTCACGACCAAGCCGTGCGCGCCGCTAAATTGCTTTTGTGCCAGAAATTGCGAGGTCAATGCACGCAGGCGGTCTTGATCAACGCTGGGTCGATGGGCTAAAAACGGGTAACGAGACAGCGTAAGTTGCCACAGCCCGTCGGGTATGACCCGTGGTGGGGCAAACAATTTTCGAAGCCATCCCAGCACGATTCCGGCCTTATAGCCAACGAATGCGCTTTAAACCTTGCGTCGACAAGCGCAGCACTTCAGCGCGCGGCGCGGTGGCAGCGGCATCCCAGTCGCTAAGCACCACGCGGCGCTTGTCGTCACCCAGGTCATGCGTGACTGGTTTGTGGGTATGACCATGAATGAGCGTGTTGCTCCTGGCTTGCTGCAGCCACTGCCGGATCGCATTCTCGTCTACATCAGCGTCATCCGCACCAGAGCGTTTGCGCGCTTCACTTTGCTGGCGCAGATGGCGTGCCATGGCTTGACGCTCTGCCAAAGGTTTTGTTAAAAACTTCTGTTGCCAGTCGGTACTGCGAACCTGCTGGCGAAACTGCATGTAGTCAACATCATCAAGGCATAGCGCGTCTCCATGCGACAGCAGCCAGCTTTGCTGGTTAAAACTTAACACGGTCGGGTCAGCGAGGAGGGTGGTGTTGCAGGCGGTCATCATGCCGGGCCCCACCAGAAAGTCGCGGTTGCCATGCATGAAAAATACCGGCATACGGGCTGCGGTTTGTTTGATAATCTGGGCGCATTGGTATTCAAAGCCGCGCTGGTCCAGCACGTCATCGCCCACCCACACTTCAAACAAATCACCGAGTATGAACACCGCATCCACTGGCGTGCCTTGCATGTAGCGCTGCCACGCATTAAAAGTAGCCGACTCGCTGGCCTGTAGGTGCAGGTCAGAAATAAAGTCGAGTTGGAGCCAGCTGAGCGGAGCGACTAACTCCGCAGCAGGCATTACAGCGCCACAGCCTTTTCAATCACGACATCAGTCACAGGCACATCGCCATGGCCCATTTTGTTGCCGGTTTTCACGCCTTCAATCTTGTCAACCACATCCATGCCTTTGACAACTTTGCCAAACACGGCGTAACCCCAGCCTGAGCCGCTCGGTGCGGTGTGATTCAAAAAGCCATTGCTGGATGCGTTGATGAAAAACTGCGAGCTGGCTGAATGGGGCTCGTTGGTGCGCGCCATGGCCACGGTGTACTTGTCGTTTTTTAAACCGTTCGTCGCCTCATTTTCAATGTTGGCGTCGGTGTCTTTTTGCTTCATACCGACAGCAAAGCCGCCGCCTTGAACCATGAAGCCGGGAATCACGCGGTGAAACACGGTGCCCGCATAGTGGCCTTTGGCGACGTAGCTTAAAAAGTTGGCGACGGTTTTTGGCGCTTTGGCGGCGTCAAGTTCCAGCGTGATGACGCCGTGGCCAGTGATGTGAAGCTCGACTTGTGGATTGCTCATGTTTTTGACTTTTAAGGTTTAGTTAACAAGGATGGCTGATTTGATGGTGATGGGTGCTTTGGGCACATCCGTAGGAAAAGGCCCGCCAGCACCCGTGGGCATGGCCTTGATTTTATTGACCACATCCATACCACTGGTGACTTTGCCAAACACGGTGTAGCCAAACAGTTGAGATGCGCCCAGTAGTTGGGCACGCGGTGTGTTTTCATAAACGCGGCCGCCATGTTCAAACTTGGGCACCGGGTCGCCCGGTGGAATGACAGTGGGGTCGAGGAAAGCGTTGTCTTTGACGTTGATGAAAAATTGAGACGAGGCCGAATTCGGGTCATTGGTGCGAGCCATGGCCAATGTGCCTTCGACATTTCTTGGGCCGCCCTTGGCGAGCGCATCCTGGCCTTCGTGCACAACAGGGGGGCGAGTGGGTCTTTGCACGTAACTGGCATCAAAACCTCCGCCTTGCACCATAAAATTGCTGATAACGCGGTGAAAAATCAGTCCGTCGTAATGTTTGTCTTTGACATACTGCAAAAAATTCGCCACAGTTTTAGGCGCAATACGTGGGTACAACTCAACTACAAAATCGCCTTCGCTGGTAACAAATTTGACCTTGGGTGCAACTTGCGCAAAGGCAGGGGCTATGCTAATTGCAGCAGCCAAAAAAGCCGCCATTAACGTGGTGCGACGGGAACTCAAAACAAAATTTGTCATCCGATAATTCCTTCAAAAAATATCTTCCATTCGCTGCCCTGGCGCGTCCAGTATTGACGTTTGGTTTGCCCTGTTTTTGCGCCTTGTGCTACCTCGCCAAAGGTTACCACCATCGTGTCTGTAGTGTCTGTCCAGCGTATGTAAGACAAGTCCTTGAGCTCGACTTTTCGACCAGCGAGTTTTTTCATTTCATCTTGCAATACAGGTGTCCATTGCGCCAGCGTTTTGCGATTGCTGGTGAAGTTGGGTGTATACCAGCTCATCAGACGCGCCATGTCGCCGCTTGATTTGGCGGTTTGCCAGGCTTTCAGTGCGTCTTCAAAAGGCTTGCTGTCTGCCCTGATGGTTTGCGGTGCAACCCACTTGAGGCTTTGCGCAATGACGACAGGCGTGGTGCGCACGCTCACGGTGCGCAGGATACGTTCCAGATCCGGGTTGGCCAATACCACGCAGCCGTCGGTGGCCAGCGGCGCACGTGCAAACTGTGTGGGCGGTGTGCCGTGCAGCCAGATGCCGCTACCTGTTTTGCCGCGTTTGATGTCGAGCTGATTCGGGTAGTTGATGGGCAACGCGCCCGAACCGTAAAAATCTTGCAGTGATTTCGGGTCCAGGTTGCTGGTGACAAAGTACACCCCAAGCGGCGTGCGCAAATCACCTTCAACGTTTTTTTCAATGCCGGATTTACCAACTGATATGTAGTAGTCGGCCAACAGTTTTAATCCTGTGACACTGTTTTCAAACAAATACAAACGTGCGCGCGATGTGTCAATGGCAATCGCATGTTTGTTTTGCGCGGACAAATTAATCAGTTGCGATGGAATTAAACCCGCAGTCGGCCGATCGTGCAAGGCCTGCACGCGAAGCTGCGATTCTTTGCGCAATTGAGCCAGCGGCTGTGCAACTGCGTTAGCAGTGGTGTCTGGCACATTGCCCATGGCCCGCACCAGACCAAGCTGCGCTGTCAGCAGGTCGCCGTGCACCAAATGTGCCAACTGAAAATTGGGGTGCTCGCGTACCAAGCGCTCAGCCAGAGTTAATGCCTGACGTGTTTTTGCCTGGCCAATCAGCTTGTAGATTTCAATCAGCTGAGCTTCTGCCTGGCCGTCCTGATTTGCGCGTACGGCTGGTTTTGCAGTGGGTCGCGTTTTGACGTTACGCGCTTTGGAACTGCGCTGGTCTGCAGCTTGGGCGGAAACAAGTGGAGGCGCAGTTTTACTGGGTTTTCTATTCTCGGCGCGCGCTGGTAGTGACGCCAGCAACGTTACCAAAGCAATGCAGGCAATCGCAAAAAACACATGTTTAAAGCCCTGCACCATCACATCACGCCGAGAAAGTTGTAATTGCAGTTAACGTGTATCAAACGGGGCATCAACCCGTAGATTCCCTGACGATGACCCAGCGATCACCTGTTTTGACCAGATCTAATGTTTTACGGCTGGTAACGTTCAGGGAGTCGGCGCTGTAGCCTTGCTTGAACTTGACCACGGCTTTGCTGCCGCTAACAGAAACAGTAAGCTCACTGAGCTTGACCCTAATGCTGGACTTGCCCATGATGCGGCTGCGGCGATCTTCTTCCCATGCCTTGCGGCCCACGTTAGAGGGTGGGTCAAAGTCTTTGCCGTAGCTGCCCAGGTAGCCTGCCATGTCCTTGGCGGACCATGCCGACGCCCAACTGCGAACTGCAGCTTCAACATCTTTTTCATTAGCTGTGCCGACAGCTGGTGCTGCTTGCGTTGCAACAACAGGTGCGGGGATGGGCGGTGCAACAGCAGGTGCTGCAACAACTGGTGCGGCAGCAGCAGCGGGTGGTTTGACAATCGGGGCGGCTGCAATAACGGGGCCAGCTGGCTGCACATTAGGACCTGGTTTTTGGGCCTTGGCGTCTGGTGTAAATAAAGTGCGTATCAGCGCCAACTTGGGTTGAACCCCCGCGTTACTGCGGTCCAGTTGCAGTGCTTTGCTGTACGCTTGGCTGGCCAGTTTGGCGTATACGTCGCCCAAATTTTCATGCGCCGTGGCATAGCTGGGGTTGGTGCGAATCGCCATTTCGAGGGCTGCTCGTGCTTTGTCAAATTGACTTTGACCAGCATACAGCACTGCCAGGTTGTTGTAAGGTTCTGGCAGTTCGGGAAAGTCTTGTGTAATTTGCGTGAAAGTGACAATCGCGTCAGCGGGTTTACCGGCTTCGGTTTGGATCACACCTTTAATAAAACGCATCTGTGGGTCACGCGGTTTGCCCGCGAGGTACTGATCGGCTTTTGTCAGTGCCTCGGCAAGCTTGCCCGCACGAACCAAAACGTTCACATCAGCATACTCGTCAGCATAGGCAGTCGTTGCGCTCAGCACGATTGACAACAGTACCGTGCGCATGACTGTGTTAAGGCCGCGGCTTGTGCGCTTTGTTGGAATAAGTAACGAAACCATAAAACCTCGTGGATGTTAGATGCTGTACCGCATTTTCAAGCTCTTGCTAGTCTGGTAAATGCTCTGGCTATACTGCTGCATTGTAACCGAGTAGTACAGTTTTAAACTGATCTGCATGCAGCAGGTCCGCATTACTATCTCCCGTGTTCGCCGCTTCAAACCCAGTCCGTACGCCCTGCAACCCATGAGCCTTCGCATCTACAACACGCTAAGCCGAAGCGTGGAAACCTTTACGCCCTTAAATCCTGGCAAAGTGCGGATGTACGTGTGCGGCATGACCATTTACGATTATTGCCACATCGGTCATGCCCGCATGATGATGGCTTTTGACATCGCCCAGCGCTGGCTCAAAACATCAGGTCTGCAAGTTACCTATGTCCGCAATATCACTGACATTGACGACAAGATCATCAAGCGCGCCGTTGAGCGCGGCATCACCATCCGTGCGCTGACCGACGAAATGGTGCAAGCCATGCACGAGGACATTGGCAAGCTGGGTATTGAGCCGCCTACGCTTGAACCTCGCGCCACTGAACACGTACCTCAGATGCTGGGCATCATTGCCACCCTGCAGGCCAACGGCCTTGCCTACCAGGCTGGCAATGGCGACATGAACTATGCGGTGCGCAAGTTTGCGGGTTACGGCAAGTTGTCAGGCAAGTCGCTTGACGAGTTACGTGCCGGAGGGCGGGTCGCCACCGACGAGGGCAAGCATGACCCGCTGGATTTTGTATTGTGGAAATCTGCCAAGGCCAGCGAACCCGACGATGCCAAATGGGACAGCGCCTATGGAAAAGGGCGTCCCGGCTGGCATATTGAATGCTCGGCCATGAGTTGCGCCACGCTGGGAGAGACGTTTGACATTCACGGCGGCGGCGCAGACCTGCAGTTCCCGCACCATGAAAACGAAATCGCGCAGAGTGAAGGCGCTTTCGGCAAGCCGATGGCCGGTTACTGGATGCACAATGGCTTTGTCAACATCGACAACGAAAAAATGTCCAAAAGCCTGGGCAATTTTTTCACGATTCGTGACGTGTTGGTTCAGTACGATGCTGAAACTGTTCGTTTCTTTTTAGTGCGAGCGCATTACCGCAATGCTTTGAACTACAGCGATGTGCACCTGGACGACGCGCGGAATGCATTAAAGCGTCTGTACACGGCGCTTGATTTGGTTCCGCCCACAGCGATAGAAGTTGACTGGACGAATCCGTTTGCAGCCCGCTTCAAAGCGGCGATGGATGAGGACTTTGCAACGCCAGAAGCCGTGGCCGTGCTGTTTGATTTGGCCAGTGAAGTGAACAAGAGCCGGTCGCCTGAGATGGCGGGCTTGCTCAAAGGATTGGGGGCGTGTCTGGGGCTTTTGCAAGGCAATGCAGCAGCGTATTTAAAAGCCGGGCTAACCCTGACGGAGTTGAACATCCAGCAGTTGATAGACCAGCGCGCCACTGCCAAGCAGGCTAAAAATTTTGCCGAGGCAGACCGTATCAGGCAAGACCTTTTGGCAAATGGCATCGAACTCAAAGACTCGCCCAATGGGACGATCTGGGTCGCAAAAACATGATTTTTACTTATAAATTTACGCTTTTACCCAATGAGTACGCATGCAAGATGCTATGAAAAAAGTAGCAACTGAAGACCCGGTCGAATTGTCGCCCGTCCCAGACTATTGGGTCGATGCCTGTAAACACCTGGTTAAAAAAGACCGGGTCATGAAACGGCTGATTCCGCAGTTCCCAAACACCACGCTGCAAACTCGTGGAGACGCTTTCAGCACGCTGGCGCGCAGCATTGTGGGCCAGCAAATATCGGTGAAAGCGGCGCAAACGGTATGGCACCGGTTTGAAGCGTTACCCAAGATGATGACGCCTGAACATGTTTTGAAGTTGAAAGTGGACGACATGCGCGCTGCGGGTTTAAGTGCCCGCAAAGTTGAATATTTGGTCGACTTGTCGATCCACTTTGACACGGGCGCGGTCCACGTCATGGACTGGCAGGCGATGGACGACGAAGCCATCATTGCCGAACTGGTGGCCATTCGCGGCATTGGCCGCTGGACAGCTGAGATGTTTTTGATGTTTTACCTGCGTCGGCCCAATGTGTTGCCACTTGACGATGTGGGGCTGATCAACGGGATAGCCAAGAATTATTTTTCAGGCGAATCAGTCAGCCGCAGCGATGCACGCGAGGTGGCTGCGGCCTGGGCGCCGTACTGCAGTGTTGCAACTTGGTATATTTGGCGCTCGCTGGACACCGTGCCTGTTATTAAAAACTGACACGTACAAAAGGAATCGCACCGTGGCTAAAAAAACCTTCCTCGACTTTGAGCAACCGATAGCCGACCTTGAGGGAAAAATCGAAGAACTGCGCTACGTACAAACCGAGTCAGCAGTTGACATATCTGAAGAAATCGACCAGCTCGCCAAAAAAAGCCAGCAGCTTACCAAAGACATCTACAGTGACTTGACGCCTTGGCAAATCACCAAAATCGCCCGCCACGCGGAGCGGCCATACACGCTGGACTACGTCCGTGAAATCTTCACTGATTTTGTTGAGCTGCACGGCGACAGGCACTTTTCAGACGATTTGTCCATCGTCGGCGGCCTGGCGCGCTTTAATGGCACAGCCTGCATGGTGTTGGGCCACCAAAAAGGCCGCGACACCAAAGAACGTGGCCTGCGTAACTTTGGCATGAGCAAGCCCGAGGGCTACCGCAAAGCACTGCGCCTGATGAAAACCGCAGAAAAGTTTGGCTTGCCAGTCTTTACCTTTGTTGACACGCCCGGCGCCTACCCCGGCATAGATGCTGAAGAGCGCGGCCAGTCAGAAGCCATTGGCCGCAATATTTTTGAAATGGCGCAACTCGAAGTCCCCATCATCACCACCATCATTGGTGAGGGTGGCTCGGGCGGGGCACTGGCCATATCAGTGGCAGATCAGGTCGTCATGCTGCAATATTCCATTTATTCAGTGATCAGCCCCGAAGGCTGCGCATCTATTTTGTGGAAGACATCTGACAAGGCTGAAGTGGCAGCAGAAGCGCTAGGCATCACGGCGCACCGCCTGAAAGCGCTGGGCGTGATTGACAAAATCGTCAATGAGCCTGTCGGCGGCGCGCACCGCGACCACAAGCAGATGGCTGCGTTCTTAAAACGTGCGCTGAACGATGCATTCAGGCAGGTCAGTGACTTGAAGGTCAAAGAGTTGCTGGACAGGCGTTATGAACGGCTGCAGAGTTATGGGCGCTACACAGACATCAAAGCTGATAACAAAGCAGATCAAAAATAAGCGCGCCATGATTGAAAAGGTTGTCACCATCAAATCTATGCACGAAGACCCCAACGTATCGCATGACGACTACCTGTACTGGATGACCAAAACTATCCCGGAGCGAATTGCAGCGGTGGAACAATTGCGTGCTGACTACATGAGAGGCCTTCCCGATGCTCACCAGCGACTTCAAAGAGTTTGCACAGTTACTCAACACAAACGGGGTTGAATATTTAATTGTGGGCGGCTATGCGCTAGCCGCATATGGTCACCCTCGATACACAGGCGATCTTGATTTCTGGGTCGGCACAGACTCAATCAACGCAGAAAAAATCATCAAAACACTCAAAGATTTCGGTTTCGGATCTTTGCAATTAACTGCCAAAGATTTCACTGTGCCAAACCAAACCGTTCAACTCGGTTACCCCCCCCGCCGCATTGACCTGCTGACCGGGATTAGCGGCGTTGACTTTAGAACGTGTTGTGAGCGACGCTTGGTTGTTGCTATTGACGGTGTTGACTTGCCTTTCATCAGCCTTGAGGACTTTAAAACCAACAAAGCGGCCGTTGGACGACCAAAAGACCTGGCCGACCTGGATAGCCTTCGGTGAATTTGTCGGGATTTCCATGTCCCGTAGCCGTTGCCTACAGCGGCGGCGCCGACTCCACCGCTTTACTGCTGATGCTGGCTCAGCAGCACCCCGGCCAGGTTCAGGCCATTCATATTCACCACGGTCTGCAAGCGGCGGCAGATGATTTTGCAGCGCACTGTGCGGCGTTTTGCTCGGCACTCGGTGTTCCGCTTTATGTGATTCATGTTGATGCCAAAGCCCAAACCGGACAAAGCCCTGAAGATGCGGCACGCAGGGCTCGTTATTCGGCTCTTTCCGCTAAAGTATTAGAGCTAAATGATGCTGTAGACGACCAAAATAGGGCGCAAGTAGCTATAAAAAAAATAGCAGTAGCGCAGCACGCCGATGACCAGGTTGAGACGCTGTTATTGGCACTCAGCCGCGGAGCAGGATTGCCGGGTTTGTCTGCCATGCCTGCCAGCTGGCGACGTGGTGAGGTTGACTTTGTGCGCCCGCTACTGGGTATGACATCCCTTGAAATTCGTACCTGGCTGGCTGAACAGAAATTGACAGCGCGGCATCCGGGCAGTGCAAATATTGGCCAAGGCTGGGTGGAAGACCCAACCAACACCAACACGCAATTTGTCCGCAACCGCATTCGCCATGACCTGATTCCTGCGCTTGCAAAGACCTTTCCCCAATTCAGGGAAACCTTTGCACGTTCTGCATCGCATGCGGCTGCGGCCCAATTAATACTTGAGCAAGTAGCTATCGAAGACATAGCAAAAACCGGCAACCCACCGCTTATTGCTGCTTTGCAAGACCTGACCCCAGAGCGCCAAGGCAACCTGTTGCGCCACTGGCTAAAGTCAAATTACCAAGCCAGTCCCAGTACAGCCCAATTGGCCGAACTACTAAGCCAAATTACCAACTGCACCGACCGTAGCAAGCAGATCCACATGAAAGTGGCCAGCGGTTACGTCAAACGACAGGGCGAGGTACTTGCGTATGAGCGTTAAAGCCAGTGCGGCTGGCTATAATTTGAGGCTTTGCTACTCGCTGGCAACGGCTTTTTACTTCACAAAAAATGGCTTTAATCGTTCATAAATACGGCGGCACGTCGATGGGTTCAACCGAACGCATCAAAAACGTCGCCAAGCGCGTGGCCAAGTGGGCGCGCGCCGGGCACCAGATGGTGGTGGTACCCAGCGCCATGTCGGGCGAGACCAATCGCCTGCTGGGTTTGGCCAAAGAGCTTTCACTTGCCAGCCCTGGTGACACACACAGCCGCGAGCTTGACGCACTGGCTGCCACGGGCGAACAGGCATCAAGCGCACTATTGGCCATCGCGTTGCAAGCTCAAGGCATGCCGTCGGTGAGCTACGCAGGCTGGCAGGTTGCTATCAAAACCGACAGCGCACACACCAAAGCGCGCATCGAGTCGATCGACGACAAAAAAGTTCGGGCTGATCTTGAAGCTGGCAAAGTCGTCATCATTACCGGCTTCCAAGGCGTTGATGACCACGGCAATATCACCACCCTTGGGCGGGGCGGTTCTGACACATCAGCTGTGGCGATTGCCGCAGCACTTAAAGCGCACGAATGCCTGATTTACACTGACGTCGACGGTGTTTACACCACTGACCCGCGCGTGGTGCCTGAGGCAAGGCGCCTGCAAACCGTAAGCTTTGAAGAGATGCTGGAGATGGCGTCCATGGGGTCCAAGGTTTTGCAAATTCGCTCGGTTGAGTTTGCGGGCAAATACAAAGTGCCCTTGCGGGTGTTGTCCAGCTTTACTGACTGGGACATCGACATCATTGAAGAAGCCAAGTCTGGCACGCTCATCAGCTTTGAGGAAGACGAAAATATGGAACAAGCCATCGTATCGGGCATCGCATTTAACCGCGACGAAGCCAAAATCTCTGTGCTCGGCGTGCCCGACACACCAGGTATTGCGTACCAAATTCTGGGCGCTGTGGCCGAAGCCAACATTGAAGTTGATGTGATCATTCAAAACATCAGCAAAGACGGTAAAACCGACTTCAGTTTTACCGTGCACCGTAATGATTTCGCCAAGGCGATGGATTTGCTCAAAGCCAAGGTGTTGCCCGATTTGAAGGCCACTGAAGTCGTTGGCGACGCCAAAATCTGCAAAGTCAGCATCGTTGGTATCGGCATGCGCAGCCATGTGGGCATTGCCAGCAAAATGTTCAAAGTGCTTGCGCAAGAGGGCATCAACATCCAGATGATCTCGACCAGCGAGATAAAAACGTCGGTGGTGATCGACGAAAAATACATGGAACTGGCCGTGCGTGCCCTGCACAAGGCGTTTGACCTGGACCAAGCTACAGCTTGATGTATTGCGCCAAATTGTTGTGAGATAATCAGACATTGTTGGAATCGTGACCGAGTGGCCGAAGGTGCTCCCCTGCTAAGGGAGTATGGGGTGTAGAGCCTCATCGAGAGTTCGAATCTCTCCGATTCCGCCAGCAGTAAAAGTAAAAAGCCCCGAGATGATGAATCTCGGGGCTTTTTTATTGCTCGGTTTTTACGGCCTATTGATCCGGCAAGAGTTATTCATGATCCCGTTCGCCTTGAGCTTGTCGAAGCCTTTCGACAAGCTCAAGGCGAACAGTTTTAGATTCCGCAACAACTCGTGCCGGATCAATAGTCAACCCCTAAAAACGCCGCCAG
>JAYURC010000091.1:0-7643 GCA_043756405.1 Polaromonas sp. | reverse complement strand
TGGCGAGATCGACATCACCAAATTTCGGATCTGGAAGAATTTCACGTTTAGGGACTTCGCGACGACGTGGCATGTTTTCACCTCTTTGCTTCAGTTGGCATCAATGTCTCAATGCCGCGAAAACCATTTTGGTTTTCACTTACTCGACCCAAAATCGGGTCATTGGCTGTTTTTTGCAATATGCAGAAGACCAGCTGCCTTCGTATTTTTTGAAAAGCTTGTCTTGCTTTTGTGCAAGAATTACTTGGCTTTCGGCTTTTTGGCACCGTACTTGGAGCGTGACTGCTTGCGGTCTTTCACGCCTTGCAGGTCGAGCGATCCACGAACAATGTGGTAACGCACACCAGGCAAGTCCTTGACACGACCGCCACGAACCAGCACCACGCTGTGTTCCTGCAGGTTGTGGCCTTCGCCGCCGATGTAGGAAATAATTTCAAACCCGTTGGTCAGGCGCACCTTGGCGACTTTACGCAGAGCAGAGTTTGGCTTTTTAGGCGTCGTGGTGTACACACGTGTGCACACACCGCGGCGTTGCGGAGAGTTCTGCATCGCAGGACTCTTCGACTTGATGGTCTCGACCTCACGGCCTTGACGCACTAGCTGGTTGATGGTTGGCATTTAAAACGTCCCTAAAACGTAATGTTTAACGTGAAATTCTTCGCTTGTGTCTTTGTTTGATTTCTCAACAACATCACGGCCAATTGTCGGATTAGCCGCGAAAACGAATCTTTCTCTGAAATTCCAGAAAAGCCTTTGAGTGTAGCAGTTTCAGGTTTTGGGGGTAAATCAGTCGAGTTTGATACCCAAATCGACCGCCGGTTTGATCCACACCCGGCACGTCCCGCGCCCAGTCTTTCCGGGCATCTTTCAGGTTTTTCGGCTGCGGCCAGGTCACTGGCTGCAACGGGTTGGCGGCGCTGCAATTTGCCTTGTGCGAGTTGGGGGGTTCATGGGTGTCACCTGGCTATGTTGTACGGTTTCAACGCACTAGCTGCAATCCGAATGCAGCTGAGGAAAGCTGCCGAGCGTTTGTCGTTGAGGTGTCATGTCCAACCCCCCGGCGTTGGTTATTTGCTATATATTTTATAGCGTATTAAGCTCGTATTTATTGAGCTGCAGCCCATATTCAATCTACTTCTTGCTCATCTGCGCATGGTTCAGCAGTTCTGCCGTCCAAGCCCCTAAAGAAGCCCCCAGGGCAAAACATCAATACCCGCGCGCGTAAAGCGCGCATCGCCACCGTAGACCAAACCTGGATAAATGTTAGAAAAGTGCACTCGCTCATTCGCGTATTTTTGCCACTTGCCGAGGTTGTTAAAAGCATCAGATGCCACGGTGATGCCCGACTTGATTTCTACCGCAGCGATGGCCTGGCCGTGCTCCAGAATCAAATCAACTTCAGTGCCGATGTTGTCTCGCCAAAAATACAGCGGCTCTCGCACACCCGCAATCGTGCGGACGCACAAAGTGAATCAAACAGCAGGCTTCTAAAATCGACAGCCACTGCTTGGCGGTTTTGTCTGATACGCCTGCGTCGCTGGCCAAGGACTGCATGTTTAGCAGTTGACCCGTGCGCGCAGCCGTTAGTTTTAAAACCCTTTGAATGCGCCCTGCATGCGTGCCAATTCACGTTGCGCAGGCGCTTCTAACGACACATAAGGCTTGTGGGGCAGCAACTGCCGCACCCGCTTTGTCTTGCCAGACTGCCGCGGACTCGTGATGGTTAAAACAGGAAACCCGAGCAGCAAACGCAAGATTCGAGGTGAAGCATGTCTCGAAATCATTTTTACATATCCGGATTATTGTTCCGGGATTGCAAAAAATGGCCAGATTTGCTGTTGCTACTTGATCCACAACCGAACAGCATCCCAAGCCCGGCCAAGCACACCAGCCTCTTCAACCGCCTCCAGCGCAACCAGTGGCGCTTCGGCCACCACGTCCGGGCTATCGCCTAAGGTGATCTTCAGACTACCGATGGCCTGGCCTTTGGTGAATGGGGCGACCAGCGGCTCGGGGCGGGCGACCTGTGTTTTTAATTTGGTGGCCGTGCCTGCGGGTACGGCGACGACGATGGCACTGGTTTGGCCCAGTTTGACGATGTTGCTTTTGCCCTTCCACACACTCGGGCTGGCTACGACCTGGTTGGCGTCGAACAATTTAACGGCCTCGAAAGCGGTGTAGCCCCAGTTAAGGAGTTTTTGCGATTCGTTGGCTCGGGCGCTGTCACTGGCCGTGCCCAGAACAATGGACAACAAGCGGCGCGGGCCCGGGGTACCTGCTGCGCCCAGGTTCGGAAAGTCGCGTTTGGCGGTAGCAATCATGCAGTAGCCTGCTGCCTCGGTGAAACCGGTTTTTAGCCCGTCGACGCTGGGGTCCCTGAACAACAGTGCGTTTCGATTCGTGTCGTTGGTGGCAGGTGTGCCGGGGTAGTGGTATTTTTTGATGGCTGAAAAGCCAACGTATTCTGGGAAGTCGCTCATCAAGCGCACAGACAAAATGCTCAGGTCGCGGGCTGTGCTGGTGTGGCCAACTTCAGTCAAACCTTCGGGGTTTTTGTAGCTGGTGTTTTTCATGCCGAGGGCTTTGGCCTGGGCATTCATCATTTGTACAAATTTTTCAGCCGTGCCGCCTACACCTTCTGCCAGCGCCATGGTGGCGTCGTTGCCTGATTGCACCACCATGCCTTTGATCAAATCTTCAACCGGCACCTGCATTTTGGGGTCAATGAACATGCGTGAGCCGGGCATCTTCCAGGCGCGCACACTGACAGGCAGCGTTTGTTTGAGGTCAATTTTTTTGGCGCGCAAGGCGTCAAACACCAGGTACTCCGTCATCAGTTTGGTCAACGACGCAGGCTCAATAGGCAGGTCAACGTCTTTGGCAGCCAGAATCTGGCTGGCGGTGACATCGAGCAGCAGATAAGAGCGCGCGGCAAGTTCTGGCGGCTGGGCAAGCGGTGAAGGCTGGGCAAAAACTGCGTTAGAGGCGACCACCAGCACGCCAAAAATGACGCGATGGACGGCCCGGGAAAAACTGAACATGAAAAATCCGATAACTAAACAGAAGTAGAAGACAGGTGGCGCACCACCAGACTTTTAAGAAGCGGCAATTGTCCGTGAAAGAAATGCCCGCCACCGGGCACAACCGTAACCGGAAGTGATTGCGGACGGGCCCAGTCCATCACAGCACTTAATTCAACCGTATCGTCCGACTCGCCATGAATCACGATGGTTTTGCTGTGCTCGGCTGTGGCCACTGGCGCAGCGGCGCTGCGCACCACGCTGGTACCTACCAGCACCAGCTTGTCTATTTGCCGGGCGGTGTGCAGCGTGCCAAAGGCGTGCGTGGTGACAAATGCGCCAAAAGAGAACCCAGCAAGGCAAAGCGCGCCCGTGGGTGCAGCGTGAGAAACCACAGCAAGCATGTCATTAAGCTCGCCTCGGCCTTCGTCGTGCACACCCTGTGTTGCGCCCACACCGCGAAAATTAAACCGCACTGCTGTCCAGCCGCATTGGGTAAAAGCCCGGGCCAGCGTCTGCACGACTTTATTGTCCAGTGTGCCGCCAAATAGCGGGTGTGGGTGGGCTATAACGGCGACGCCTTTTGATGCTGCGCCGCTTGCGGGCACGTCAGTGGCGACCTCTATTTCGCCCGCAGCACCTTGGACAGTTGATTTTTGAGTTTGCGCGTTCACTTGACGGGTGGTGGTGGATTTGTTGCTATGAAAAACTCGAGTTTTAGTGTGTAAGTGATGCGCTTGTCTGCAAGTTAAAAAGCACCGCCGGCACCGCTTAATGATACCTTTGGCGCTTGCGCGAAAGAAGTCGTTGCCACCAAAACTTTGGCTTCGGATTCCCTGGCCTCAGGCAGCAAGTACAAGCTTTTTGCTCCTATTTTGAGAGCAGTTTAAGCTTATATTAATTGAGCTAGAGGCGTAGTTATCACTTAAATGCGATAAATCGTGCCAGTTGGTAACCGCTTGTTCCCGCCGCCACGTAACCATGTAAAAATCAAAAAATTAAATTACCTGAAAGACAACCATGCCACGTCGCGCCACCAAAATTGTTGCCACACTAGGTCCCGCGTCCAACACGCCGGAGATGCTGCAGGCGATGATTGCTGCGGGTGTCAATGTGGTGCGGTTGAACTTCAGCCACGGCAAGGCGCAAGACCACATTAACCTGGCCCAGCTGGTGCGCGAGGCGGCCATGAAGGTGGGGCGTGAAGTAGCCATCATGGCCGACTTGCAGGGGCCGAAAATTCGCGTCGGCAAATTTGCCGACGGCAAGGTGCAACTGGTGCCGGGTGAAAAGTTTGTGCTCGATGCATCACGCGCCGAGCCGGGCGACATCAAGGGCGTTGGCCTTGACTACAAAGAGCTGCCGCGCGATGTAAAAGCAGGCGACGTTCTGCTGCTGAACGACGGGCTGATTGTGCTTACGGTAGACCGCGTGCTTGGCGAGGCAGTGCACACCACCGTGAAGCTGGGCGGCGAGCTGTCTAATAACAAAGGCATTAACAAGCAAGGCGGTGGGTTGACTGCGCCCGCGCTGACCGCCAAGGACATGGACGACATCAAAACCGCGATGAGTTTTCAGGCGGACTATGTGGCGGTAAGCTTCCCGAAAAACGCGACCGACATGGAAATGGCGCGCCAGTTGTGCAACGTGGCGGCTGCGCAGTACAAACACAAGCCGGGGCTGATTGCCAAAATTGAGCGCGCAGAAGCGATTCCGAATTTACTTGAGATTTTGCGCGTGAGCGACGGCATCATGGTGGCGCGTGGCGACCTGGCGGTTGAAGTCGGCAACGCGGCCGTACCAGCGCTGCAAAAGCGCATGATCAAAATGGCACGGGCGCAAGACAAAGTGGTAATTACCGCCACGCAAATGATGGAAAGCATGATTTTGAACCCGGTACCCACCCGCGCTGAAGTTAGCGATGTGGCCAATGCCGTGCTGGACGGCACAGATGCCGTGATGCTGAGCGCCGAAACCGCTGCGGGTAAATTTCCGCTGGAAACCATCATTGAAATGGCCAATATTTGCCTTGAGGCTGAAAAAGCGGAATACAAGGAAATTGACGCGGATTTCAGCGGCAAAACATTTGCCCGCATTGACCAGTCCATTGCCATGGGCGCGCTTTTTACCGCCAGCCATTTGGGTGCCAAGGCCATTGTGGCGCTGACAGATAGCGGCTCGACCGCGCTGTGGATGAGCCGTCACGACATTCGGGTACCGATTTACGCCCTGACGCCGCGCGTCAGCACCCAGCGCAAGATGACGCTGTACCGCAATGTGCGCCCGCTGCTAATGGACACCAGCGTTGACCGCGACACGGCGCTAAACCAGGCGGAAGGCCACCTGTTAAGCCGCAATATTGTGCAAAGCGGCGATGTTTACGCCATTACCTGCGGTGAACCGATGGGTGCGCCGGGCGGTACCAACATGCTGAAGGTTTGCCGGGTGGCCTAAAAACTGGCGCAGGCATCAAGAGCCCACGACACCCATCAACCACTGGCCAGCACGAACCACCACTTCCCAGGCCAGCTGGCCAAAAACAGCAGTAAACACCATGGCTGCCACGCCAAAAGCCAGGGATACCAGCAACGCAATGCCGTCGCGAAACATCCAGGCCAGGCTTAGCGTAACCAAGCTAAAGCTCGGCAGAATATTGCCCAATGGAATCGGTACAAAAATGATGGCAGCCATCAGGCAAATCCACACCGCCCACCATGGCCGGGCGGACCGGCTGGACATGGCCAGCATTCTGGGTTCGAGCAGGCGGTCTGCCTGCTCGTACATCCAGGCCAAAAACCGCAACGTGCGGCCAGTCCACAGCGGGTTCAGGCGTATGTCGCCGATACGCGTGTGCACGCTGGTGGTTTCGACCTGACGTACCCAGCGCCATGCGAGCGCAAACATAGCCAGACTGAGCAGCGAGCCAATGCCGGCCACCGGCAAGGTGCTGAACAAGGCCAGCAGCATCAATACCACCGCAGTAGACGCGTCGCCGTGCAGATGCAGCAATTCTTGCAAGGTAACAGTCCCGCCGACAGCCTGCCTGGTTTTGTCTTGTTCGTTGTTACCGGGTACGACCGTGCTTGGGTTGGGGGCAGTGCCTTGCGCTGCCTTTTCTGCGGCAGCCCTGAAAATATGGGCGATAGCTGCTGTCAAAAAAACTCCTTGAAAAGGGGTGTCAGGCCCTCGGCGGGTCTTTTAAATTTGGGTAGTGTATCGGGCGGTTGCCGGGCTTTCGAACTGAAACAGCGCTTACGGCTGACAACAACTTTGCCGGTTAACTGAATCCGGTTAGTGATTTAGTACGTATATTCAAGTCCACCATGAACCTGTTGAATTCCACATTGCCCAGACGCTCTTTAATTGCCATGCTGCCCGCGCTGCTGACCGCTTGTTCAGCCGTGGATGTGCTGAATGCGACTGTGCCCAGCGACACGTACCGCAGCACGGCAGGCTTGCCTTACGGCAATCACCCGCGACAAAAACTTGATATTTATATGCCGAGCCCGTTGCAGGCAGGTGCTGCACCGGCTGCTGGCGGCGCACCGATGGTGGTTTTCTTTTATGGCGGTAGCTGGTCAAACGGTGACCGCGCTGACTACCGATTTGTCGGCGAAGCTCTCGCTACCCAGGGCATTGCCGTGGTGGTGGCCGACTACCGCCTGAGCCCTGAAGTGCGATACCCGGTGTTTTTGCAAGACAGTGCGTTGGCGACACGCTGGGCTTTTGACAATGCACAGAAATACGGCGCAGACCCGGCGCGCATTTTCGTCATGGGTCACAGTGCCGGTGCTTACAACGCTGCCATGCTGGCGCTGGACAAACGCTGGTTGGGCGGCGCTGGTCTAAGCCCCGCCCAACTGGCGGGCTGGATTGGTCTGGCCGGACCGTATGACTTTTTGCCAATTGGTGACAGAAAAACCCAGGTGGCTTTTGAATGGCCAGGCACGCCACCCGACAGCCAGGCACTGTTTCACGCGTCAAGCGCCTCGCCACCCGCATTGTTGCTGGCACCTGTCAATGACAGTGTGGTCAACACCCAGCGCAGCACCGTCGGCATGACCCAGCGCCTGAAAAGCAGCGGCGTGCAGGTTGAGTCTGAGCTTTACGACACCGTGAGTCACATCACCATTGTGGCGACGATGGCCGCAGTGATGAGAAGCCGCGCGCCAGTGCTGGAGCGGGTGACGAGTTTTGTAAAGCGAAACGCTAGAATCTAGCGGGTTTTCCATCCCGGTTACGGCGCAGTTCACACGCGGTCAGTACCACGACTGTCTGGCTTCACCTTTTTCAGCACCCCAAAATTTCAGGAGTCACCCCATGCCACTTGTATCCATGCGCGAATTGTTGGACCACGCCGCAATCAACACCTACGGCATTCCAGCGTTTAACGTTAACAACCTGGAGCAGGTACAAGCCGTGATGCAAGCCGCAGACGAGGTGGGTGCGCCGGTAATTTTGCAGGCCAGCGCAGGCGCACGCAAGTACGCTGGCGAGTCCTTCATCAAGCACCTGATTGCGGCTGCGATTGAAGCCTACCCGCACATCCCGCTGGTCATGCACCAGGACCACGGCCAAAGCCCCGATGTGTGCCAGGGCGCGATCAATCTGGGCTTTAGCTCG
>JAYURC010000090.1:0-7685 GCA_043756405.1 Polaromonas sp. | reverse complement strand
ATGTGGCGCGAACGGTAGTCAAAGACTTTGTTGCCAATGGCCCCACAGAAGTTGAATTAAAAGCCGCCAAAGACAACCTGATCGGCGGCTTTGCCCTGCTGATTGACAGCAACCGCAAGTTACTTGGCAACATCAGCAACATTGCATGGAACAACCTGCCGCTTGATTACCTCGACACCTGGACCGCCCAAGTCGACAAGGTCACACTGCAAGATGTCAAAGCTGCAATAGCTGCCACGTTGCAACCTGACAAAATGGTGACCATCGTCCTAGGCGGCACACCCTGAAAAGTCATGAAGTACACAGCTCAAGTTACCAAAGAAAAGCCTGAAAAAGACCCGGCTGCAAAACGCGCGTCAAGTCTTGCCAAGTCCGGCAAAGTGGTCGGCCGTAAAACCGTTCCACCGGGCGAGGTTCGCATTATTGGTGGTGTTTTCAAGCGCAGCAAAATCCCTGTGGCCAACACGCCTGGCCTGCGGCCCACGCCAGACCGCGTGCGCGAAACCCTGTTTAACTGGCTGGGCCAAGACTTGACCGGATGGCGGTGCGCAGACGTGTTTGCAGGCACCGGTGTATTAGGTTTTGAGGCCGCGTCGCGCGGTGCCGCTGACGTCCTGGTGTGTGAACAAGACCCGGCGCTGGTTGACAAACTCAAAGCACTGCAAACCAAACTCAAGGCCAGCACGGTCAAGGTCGAACGCGGTGACGGCGTCAGCCTGCTGCGCCGCGCCAGCCCGCAGAGTTTGCAACTGATTTTTTTAGACCCACCGTATGAATCCACAGCGTTTGAAGCGGCCTTGAAAGCCGCCGCCCAGGCCATTGCCACCCCCGGCTTTGTGTACCTGGAAGCGCCCAAACCCTGGGCCGACGATGAATTGAGCGCTTTCGGCTTGAAAGTCCACCGCTTTGGCAAAGCCGGTGCGGTGCATTTTCATCTGCTGGTCAAGGCACCTGACACCGCTGACAGCCCTTTGACGCTCGAAAGCGCATAATTTGACGATGACCCCCTTGATACATTTACCAAAGCGAATTGCCATTTACTCAGGCACGTTTGACCCCATCACACGCGGCCACCTGGACGTGATGCAACGCGCCGCAGGCTTGTTTGACCAGCTGATCATCGCGGTAGCCGCAGCACACCATAAAAAGACATTGTTTAGCCTGGATGACCGCGTTTTAATGGCGCAAGCAGCTATCAAGGATGTAGCAAATGTAGTAGTCATACCGTTTGACGGCCTGATCGTGGACTTTTGCAGAACACACCAGGCCATCGCTGTGGTGCGCGGCATCCGCAATCTGACCGACTTCGACTACGAAGCTCAAATGGCCGCTATGAATCGTAAATTGGCACCTCAAGTCGAAACCGTGTTTTTGTTGCCCGACGCACACCTGGTCTGCATCAGCAGTACATTGGTGCGCGAGATCAGTAAACTTGGCGGTGATGTCAGCCAGATGGTCAGCCCCGAAGTAATGTCGGCATTGCATTCGGCAAAGATCGCCTAGCTATGGCGCTGCTGATCACCGACGAATGCATCAACTGCGATGTGTGCGAGCCCGAGTGCCCGAACCAGGCAATTTATATGGGCAAAGACATCTACGAAATTGACCCCAACAAATGCACCGAATGCGTCGGCCATTTTGACGAACCCCAATGCGTACAGGTTTGCCCCGTGGCCTGCATTCCGGTCAACCTGCAATTTGTAGAAAGCAAACCGACGTTGTGGGAAAAATACCACCGGCTGACGGGGACGCTGGCTGTGCCTGCGGAAAAAACAACCCAACCCACTTGAGCACGCTCAATTCAAGCCATTTCTCCAGATATTATGAATTTTAATGCTGTAGGCCAAGTAATACGGCTGTAATCAGCTACTAAATTAATAGCGAATTAAGGTCGCTGAACATCCAGCACTGTCGTGTGTGCCATTTCAAACTTCCGCTCTGCTTGTTGGTAATCCCAGCGCTCAACACGGCAGCCTAGCCCATCGGTATCCACGTCAAATGCAAGGAAATTAACCGAATTCGGCGCTTCTCGCCGTATGCGACTTGACACCGCTGTGCCTGCCTGCACGCACCAGATTCGGCGATTTAGCCCGCTGACAACAGAGGACAGCTCGCAAACATAGGGCAAGTGAATATGCCCGCCCATCACGATGTCTGCGCCTGCTGCTGCCCAGGCCTGCACGGCAGCCTGCCAGCCGCGCAGGCGGTCGTGTTCGTCTTGCGGCCGCAGCACATGCACCGGTTGGTGTACGACCACCACGCGCAGTTGCTGGGCAGTGGCGCGTGAAAGCTGCTGGCTAACGCGCTCAATTTGTGCTTTTGAAACTTCGCCATTTTTGTGCCGCCACCAGCGTGTGGTGTTGACGGCAAGCAGGCACAGCGACGGCGTCAATAATTGAGGCTCCAGCGTGTGCCCAAAAGCCCGCTGGTACGCCGCATACGGACTGACAACACGCGCTAACAGGTTAAACAGCGGGATGTCGTGGTTACCGGGCAAGCTGACTGTTTGTGCAATGTTCAAACTGTCGCAAAAAGCTTTGGCGCGGCTAAATTGGTCGGCCGTGGCACGCTGGGTAATGTCACCCGACACCACCAGCACGTCCGGCTTTTTGTCATGCGCCAAGGCCCGTAACGCGTCAACCACATCGGGCTGCTCAGTCCCAAAATGCATGTCAGAAATTTGCAGCAAGCGCGTCATGCCACCTCGGCCCGGTCTCTAGGCGCAGGCACCATGAGCAGCAGCGGCGTGTCGGCCACCTGAAACACCAGCGGCGGTGTCATCCAGGTGATCTCGCCATCGGTGGCTACTTTGACTTTGCGTCTGCTGCGCAAAGCCACTTTGAGTTTGCGAAACGAAAAACTGTCAATATTTTCTGCATCGCCCAGCCGCCCGATAACCCCTCTGGCCAGCAAGCCGAGCAAAGCCAATGTGCCTGTCGGACGCACCGCAACGGCTGCCAGTTCGCCGCGTTTGACGGCCTCTGTATGGCTGGCGTCGATACCCACCTGCGCCAACTGCAGATGGTTGTTGCCAATGAAAAGCGTTGGCGTGCGCAAGGTTGTGGACTTGCCTGCCAATTCAACTTCAAGCCTGAGCTGGCCGCGCGCTTTAAAGATGGTGGCCAGCCCAGACGCGAAAGCTACCAGTCGGCTACGGCCAAATTGCCGCTTCCAGGCTTCGCGATCTTCAAGCAACTGCGGATACAAGCCCAAACTGGCGTTGACCAGAAACACTCTGCCGTTGACCTCGCCCACCGTTACCGGGGAAATGCTGGCGCCAAGCAGAGCGGTTGCGGCAGCACGGGTATCTTGCGGTATGGCGTTGGCGCGGCCAAAATAATTAAATGTCCCTTGCGGCAAAACGCCAAACGCGCATCCGCTGCGCAGCACCGCTGCTGCGACAGCGTTGATGGTGCCATCGCCACCAGCCGCAACCACCACACCACCTTTTTCTCGGGCCAGTGCTACCGCTTTGGCGCTGACGCTGGCAATGCTGGCCGGGTTGTCGAACTGCATAAACTCAAACGCCCGGCCTGCACTGTTGAAGACGTCGGCCAATATCTGCCGCTCTTCGCCGCTGTCCTTAGCGCCAGAAGCCGTGTTCAAAACGATAAAAAGGGGGCCGTTTTTTGCAGCACGTTCGGCAGTAGCGGGGACTAAAAACATGGGAATGAGGGTAGCTGAAGGGGCCAACGCTTCCATGTCAGCTAAGGTCGCTACTTTGGGACGTGCTTGCCCCGGGCGCAAGCTCAATCGTGCGCGGCGGCTGGCGTAGAGGTTTGGGTCGGGGCGGCGTACTGGTGTGGATCATCATGGTGGCTTTGTCCATCTCGCCAGCCAGCAATGCCGGCACGGCTTTTAATGACCGGGTGATGCACGCTGCAATGGCCTCCCGGTGTTCCTGCATGGGTTTTCTCAGCACCCAATCAACCACCTCGTCCTTGTTACCGGGGTGGCCTACGCCCAAGCGCAATCGCCAATAATCGCCCGTACCCAGTTGTGCATGAATGTCGCGCAGACCGTTGTGGCCTGCATGACTGCCGCCAAATTTCAGTTTGACCTGGCCGGGTACAACGTCCAGCTCATCATGCGCCACCAAAATTTCTTCTGGTTTGATTTTAAAAAATTTTGCCAAGGCTGCGACTGACTTGCCTGACAGGTTCATGAAGGTTTGCGGACTCAAGAGCCAGATGTTTTGGCCGTTGCAAGTTGTACGGGCGGTTTGCCCGTAATAGCCTTTGTCAAAACCAAGCGGTGCCTTGAGCTCACGCGACAACGCGTCTATCCACCAAAAGCCTGCGTTATGCCGGGTCGCTTCGTACTCGGTGCCCGGGTTACCCAGGCCGACGAAGAGCTTGATCATGTTTGAATGTCCATTTTTGCGATTTTAGAACGTCGTTAAAAAGCCCCTGTCTCTTGACGAGAGCAGGGGCTTGGGCTTGGGCTTGGGCTTGGGCTTGGGCTTGGCTGCTAAAAGCAGTCAGCATGTGCAAGTGTTGCAGGTATTTACTTCTTCTTGGCAGCAGGTGCTTTAGCAGCAGGTGCTTTGGCACCAGCGGCTGCTTTGCCGGCAGCTGCTTTTGCAGCTTTAGGATCCACTGGCACAGCTGCAGCGGCGGCGGCAGCCGCATCGGCTTCGGCTTCAGCAGAAACAGCAGACACGGACACCAGCACTGGGTTGGCCTGGCCCTTGACAACAAACTTCACGCCTTTTGGCAGGGTGATGTCCTTGACGTGCAAAGACGAACCTTTTTTCAGATTGCTCAGGTCAATGGCGATGAATTCAGGAATATCAGCCGGGAAGCACGACACGGTCAACTCGGTCAACACGTGATTAACCAGGCAGTTTTCAGCCTTGACAGCCGGTGACTCTTCTTCACCGCTGTAATGCAGTGGCACTTTCACTGTCATTTTGGTCTTGGCTTCAACGCGCTGGAAGTCAATGTGCAAAACCTGCGGCTTGTACGGATGCATCTGCAAGTCGCGCAGCAGCACTTTGTGCTCTTTGCCTGCGAGTTCCATATCAAGAATCGACGCATGGAAAGCTTCTTTTTTGATGGCATGGAACAACGCGTTGTGATCGATTTCGATCAACAGCGCATCGCCAGTACCACCGTAAACGATACCGGGCGTGCGGCCCGTGATGCGGAGACGGCGGCTCGCACCCGTGCCCTGCTTGGCGCGCTCAAAAGCGACGAATTTCATAAAAATACTCCTTGAAAAGGACAGACCGCGACCAGTCTTGCCCCGACGTAAAAGGCAACACGTTTGATGGTGTTGCCGCTTTTTTGTTTCAGATCAATTCCTGTTGGTCCTGGTCTGAAAACAAACTCATCACCGACTCTCCCTTGGCGATACGCTGAATGGTTTCAGCGATCAATGGGCCAACCGAGAGCTGGCGGATTTTGGTACACGCTTTGGCTCTGTCGCTCAAAGGAATGGTGTTGGTGATCACAACTTCATCTAGCGCATCGCCCTGGGCAATGCGGTCAATCGCCGGGCCTGAAAAGATGGGGTGCGTACAGTAGGCGTAAACTTTTTTGGCGCCGCGTTCTTTCAGCACTTCAGCCGCCTTGACCAGCGTGCCAGCGGTGTCAATCATGTCGTCCATGATGACGCAATTGCGGCCCTCAATGTCGCCAATCACGTGCATGACTTCAGACACGTTGGCTTTGGGGCGGCGTTTGTCAATGATGGCCATGTCGCAGCCCAGCTGCTTGGCCAATGCGCGCGCGCGAACCACACCGCCGACGTCTGGCGACACAACCATCAGGTCAGAGTAATTTTGCTGGCGCAAGTCGCCCAACAAAACAGGCGAGGCATAAATGTTGTCGACCGGAATGTCGAAAAAGCCCTGAATCTGGTCGGCGTGCAGGTCCATTGTCAAGACGCGTGAAACACCAACGGTTTGCAGCATGTTTGCCACCATTTTGGCGGTAATGGGCACGCGTGCAGAACGCGGGCGCCGGTCTTGCCGTGCGTAACCAAAGTACGGAATAACCGCAGAAATACGCTCGGCAGAGGCGCGTTTCAAGGCATCCACCATGATGAGTAACTCCATCAGGTTTTCGTTGGTGGGTGCGCAGGTGGACTGCACCACGAACACATCTCGTGCGCGAACATTCTGCTGAATTTCGACGGTCACTTCACCGTCTGAAAAGCGGCCTACGTGCGCTGCCCCCAACGAAATACCCAAATGTTTTGCAATCTCAAGGGCCATGCTGGGGTTGGCATTGCCCGTGAAAAGCATGAAGTCAGGGTGGTTGGTAGGGTTGGGCGTTTGCATGTGAGGCTCAGCAGTTTTATGGTTTGACGTGGCTGAAAAAGTAATCTACAAAACGCTTTTACAAGTGTTCAGGCCCGCTTTGGGTGCGGGCCTGAATTCACTGCAGGCCCGCGCTATACACGGGCCTATACACAATTTTGGCAGGGGTGGAAGGAGTCGAACCTGCGAATGCCGGAATCAAAATCCGGTGCCTTAACCAACTTGGCGACACCCCTACACGGGATAGCTGCTTGACGTTACTTTGACAAGTTTCATGCAAGCAACCAACCCATAACCATTTGTCTGCTACCAACCTGCCAGGGGGTGGACTTGCAAAGTACTGCATTTGCGAACTATAAAACCATCTGGATGGTCTGAAATGTTCGCTTCATGCGTTAAATGCGCAAAAGTCGCACTTCCTGAGCCAGTCATTCGCCCTTTAAGTTGCTTGCTTTTCAGCCAGTCGAGCGACTGGACAATTTGTGGGCAAAACTGCTGGGCGACTGGCTGTAGGTCGTTGTGACCAAACTCAAATATTTCTATTTCGTTGTTTGCAGCAAAGCCTGAGATTGTAGCAGTTCCGGTATCGCGTTTGAGCGTCGTTGACGCGAAAATGGCCGGTGTTGACACACCAAGTGGCGGCTTGACCACTAAAAAATCAGCCTGCGGCAGGCTAACCGGTGTCATTTGCTCGCCCACACCCTCTACCCAAGCGTTGCTGCCAAACAGAAAAAACGGGACATCTGCGCCCAGGCTCAGCGCAATCGCCAGCAGCTGGTTGCGCGGCAACCTGACCCGCCAAAGCTGCTGCAGAGCCAGCAAACAACTGGCTGCATCTGACGAGCCGCCGCCCATGCCTGCTTGCGCAGGTATGCGTTTGTCAAGACTGATGTGTACACCCTGCGTTGTGCCGCAAGCTTTTTGCAGGGCCTTGGCAGCCCGTACCGTCAGGTCGTCATCGGGCAAGACGCCTGCGTTGCCAGAGCCTGTGCCGATGTCGGTGCGGGAAATTTGGCCGTCACCACGCGATTCAAAATGCAGCGTGTCGCACCAGTCAATCAGCATAAAGACCGACTGAATCAGGTGGTAGCCGTCCGGTCTGCGGCCCGTGACGTGCAAAAAAAGATTCAGCTTGGCCGGCGCTGGAACGTCGTAGATGGCTTTCATTCGGCAGTAATTACTTGTCGAGCAAGATGCGCAGGTTGGCCTGTGGTGCAGGGCTTGTTCTTTGTGCCGTGATGCGTCCGTTGCCCAGCTGCGACAGGTCAGCGGTCCAGCCCGGCGCAGTCACGTTTTTGCCACTCAGCCAGTCAAAGAGCGCCGAAAGGGGTATGGCTGCACCTGTGGTTTGCGCCAGCAGCTCGTCGGTCGATGCAAAGCGCCTGATGTTGCCGCCTTGCTCCAGCGTGGCATCAAGCGG
>JAYURC010000089.1:0-20601 GCA_043756405.1 Polaromonas sp. | reverse complement strand
ACAATCCCAGGAGTCCACTTGCTCTGCAACGATAATGTCATGCCGGAATTATGAAGGACTTTGACACTTCAGCAACGCACGCCAACCACGCCAACAGTTCCCCACTATTTTTTCCAGGCCGCTTTACCTTGGCTTGGCCGTCTTCTGAATCTTTACTATTGACCCGGCCTTATGAACGATGAACTGTTCGCCCTGGGCTTGTTGAAGGGTTTCGACAGGCTCAACCCAAACGGAAGCAAAGGCATCATGGGGCCGAAACAATAGTCTTACATGCAAGCCCCCTGTTGGCGTTTACCCGAATTCGCGCAAAAAAATTTCTGCGCATACTTGCTAACTGCTAATTTCTAATTGCATCAAATTACATCAAATTACAAAAATCAGAGGAGACCTATGTCAACCATTTCAAGCCCATGCCTGCGTGGCACCAGCTGCATGGCCGCGCCACTGTGCAGCCACTTGTCAGGGGTGTCACGTGCAGCAGCCTAACGCCATCACAGATGGCACTCGCTCAAGCCAAAGCCTCACAGCGGCACAAATAGCCGCGTTTTTAGCTGTAGCAGAGTGCAACAATTTTTCACAAGCTGCTGACCGATTGGGGCTAAGCCAGCCAGCGCTTTCGCAGCGCATCAAACACATGGAGTCAGCGTTTGGTGCTGAATTGTTTGACCGCCGTCACCGGCAGGTTGCCTTGTCAAGCCATGGCGCGGCGCTGTTGCCACTGGCCGCTGACGTGCTGCGCGCATGTCAAGACGCACAACACGGCATGGCCCAGTGGAAAACCGCCAATACAGCGCCACTGAGAATTGTGGGTAGCCCCGCAGTCATGCCGCTCGTTGCATGCGGCTTGCTGCTCATGCTGCGGCAAGAGTTTGGCAACAGCACCCTGCATATTTCTGAGGCACTCAGTTGCGTCATACGGCAACAAGTCCTGGACGGCGAGGCCGCACTTGGTGTGTGCGCCGACATCGACATGCACCCGCAATTGCGCTACACCCCGGTGCTTGACGTACAAATGGGCTTGCTGGCATCACCGTCATGCAAGTTGCCAGAAACCATTGACAGCCTTGACGCGCTGGCTGGTGTGCCCATGATCCGGTGCAGTGACCAAGCCGTTAACACACGCATGCTGCGTGCCCATTGCCCAGGGTTTAGCACCTACTTTGAGGCGGCAGTCGCGGTGCACGACGTGCAGTCCGCCATTGGGCTGGTACGCTGCGGTGCCATGGTAACTGTGGCCACCGGCATTGGCGCATCACACGCCAACGCACATGGGCTGGTGTTTGTGCCCCTGCCCGGCTTGCTGCCAGTCATTCATGTGTACATTGTTAGCCGGCGCGACGCCGTGTTTGACACGCGGCAAGAACGTCTGCGCGAACTGCTGCGTCAGAGCATTCATGCCGCGCCCTGGCACGACTCGGTCTGCAGGGTAGGCAACCAGTCAACCGCCGCCGCCGCCGAAGCAGCAGCCGCTGCAACTGCCTGACGGGTCTGGCCAGTGAGCTACCTATCAAAAGCGCCAGCAGGCATCACATCCACCAGTGACTTTACCCACATCAGCCTTCGGGACGTACAGGTTTTTCTGGTACTGGCCGAGCGGCGCAGCATCACTACCGCCGCAAAAGACCTTAATCTGACGCAGTCAGGCATGTCACGCGCCATTCAGGGGCTTGAAGCTACCGTCGGGCTTGCGCTGTTTGAACGCACCCGGCAAGGGCTGGTGCTGACAGACGGCGGGGCAGCCTTTATGGGATACGCCAAACGCATGGCCCAATCGTACGCAGAAGCTGTAGCCAGCGTGCAGGGGGCGCGCAACCTGCGCTTGACGCTGGCTACCAGCAACATCATTACGCCTTTGGTATTGCCCGCGCTGCTGCACAGCACGCTGCAAGCCCAAGCCATAGATGGCCTGGTAATCAACAAGATGGCAAGCCACCGTGTGCTAACCCAGGTGCTGTCTGGCGCAGCTGACCTGGGGCTGTGCATGTGTACAAGCGCCGCCCAGCAAAACGGCCTTGACGCCATGCCATTGCTCAACGTACCGCTGGGCTTGCTGGCTGGCGCAGGGGTGCAGCTGCCGCAAGAGCTGCCCAGCTTTGCGGCCCTGGGGCTACTGACACGCCCGCCCCATTTGCCCCATTTGCCGCATTTGCCCCATTTGCCGCATTTGCAGTTTTCACGGCTTGCAGACGACATGGTGTTGCCACAAGCGCTGCGCCTGCACAGCAAACAGCATGGCGTGCAGTTTGATGCTTACTTTGCAGCACGCATCGTCAGCAACAGCATGTCTGCGTTGTTTTCAGCCATTGCGGGCGGGCAATTGATCACACTGGGGTCAGAAATTGCCGCACACAGTGCGCCGCTACCCCTGCAGTTTTTGCCCCTGCCGCATTTGCTGCCCGCTTTGCAGCTTTGCCTGGTAGGCCGCCAAGGCAGTAACTGGCGGCAAAAGCATGGCGCATGGGCAGCCGCCATAGTTGCCAGCGTGCAGTCAGTGGCTTGGCCAGCCAGTATTACCCACCTGCCAAGGCCTGCCCCCAGTAGTCATTGAATATCAGCATGCATCTATTTGCAGCAGTCATGCCAAGTGCGGGTTTATAGCGTGGTCTTTGTTACACGGCACACTTAAACTTACATTTGCAATAGTGCAAATTTTCTTTTTTTACCACATAAAGGTCATCATCATGGAACATGTACCCGCAACCATCTCAAGACGCAAATTGGCATTGGGCGCCCCTGTAGCAGCAGCTTTGGCGCCTTTTGCACCGTTAGCACAACTGGCCAAACTTGCCCCGGTAGGCGCAGTTGCTGCATTAGGTACTGTTCATAACGGTGCAGTTGCTGAACCAGTTTTAGATCTAGATCTTGATCTAGATCTTGATGATGCTCCAAACGTAGTAGGGACGACTCCTTTGCCCGTTACAAATAAAAAAGAATTTAGGGCTGCCTACAGACTTGTACGGGGCGATATTCATGAAAGCATAGTTCAAGCTATGTATGTTTCATACAATCCTTATCCGTGTAATACGCCTCATCCGCGCGAGCATAATTTTTTGTCCGTGCATCACGATAGAATCGATAACTTTTTTAAAGGTTTAAATGCAAATCAGCAGGAAAGCCTGCGATCTATCGCCAAGACTGAACTAGAATTTTATTATTCAAAATCTTTTTATGGGACGGCAAAATCAGCCAGTGCTGGTACTTACAAAAATATGATTAGTTACATCAAAGAAAAAGGTGTGAGTGATACTCTGAACAATATAAGGCAACATCACCAACGAGATTGGCATAACATGGTCTGTTTTGCCAGATTTATATTTAATAAATCTGAATTCGAGATTTTCAATACAAAAATGGTAGCAGATGAGAAAAAATCTGATGAGAGACACCTTGTTAATTGGTGGCCATTTGGCGTTACACCCGCCAAAGACCGCGTCGAGTATAAGCCCCATTATATTTATCGCAGCGATGATGAGCGTATAGTAAAGATTGGAAATATACGAAAGACGGTGGAGCGCGTCGAACTGGTACGTACTAACAGTTTTTTTTCGGCAATCTTTTTTGGTGCAAGATATGATGAAACTTCTGTGATTCAGCATGGGGTTAACGCAACGAACATTGAAGCAGCACCCACGAAGTACTCGTCAGTTGCGTATGCGATTAAGCGTGAGCAGGACGAAGGAGGGGACTACTATGCGGATGCTGATATTGATAAAAATGGTCCAATAGAAGGATCGACTGACCAAGAAAGCCGAAGGTTAATGAAAGCGGGTATTTTGTTAGTAAGTCGTGAAACTGGTTATGTGTACGAGTCATATATTATAACCCAGCTCATATTGCGGGCTATAGGTCAAGCCGTTATTTGTCTTACGCGCCGCGCGCTAGTAAATGGTACGATTGACTTGGCCAAACTCGCTGAAACACTTGCCCTGGAGGCTATGCGACTACCCGAAGTTACGGAAGCGCTTTCAGTGTTTACTCCGGCTAATAGGGTAATCCATGAAAATAGAGTAAAACTAGCAATAACCTTATTAATTTCTGTAACGTCAGCATCACTGATCCTCGCTTTGGTTGTTATACGTGAAGCACATGCAGTACATAAGGAAAATGAGGGTAAAAACATTTCATCCATAGCTGAAAATGCACAAGTGTTAATCAGAGTAACGGCGACATTTGGGACTACGCAAACTCTTGTGCAATTAACAGCGCTCGGTGTATTGGGCTATGTAGCTTTAAGTCGAAATGAATGTGCGGAACGTGTAAGACTGTATGTAGGGCCAGCTTTTGCAGCATCAGACTTTATAGGCGGCATTGCTGATATTGTTAGCGTTGTTCGTGCAGGGAAAGCATCGACCCCGGAGGGAGTTGTTCTTATCACGGCTGGTGCTTTTCGATTATTTGGTGCTTTCGTTACTGCAGCAGACGGTTTTTACAAAATCGCCACTTGGTCTTACCAAGCGATTCCTTACGTTGGTAGTATATTGAAACCTCTCGTAGTTAACACGTACACGTCAGGCACCGCGAGCTCATTATATTTTATTGCCGCGACAATTGTTGGAGTAACAGCAGTACTTGGATCGTTGTAAAGTCCATGTTTAATACTGGCACTATTTGCATATTTATATTCTTTGTGATAATATTAGTTTATTTTTGTAGCTGATCACATCATGCGATCATAATAGTTTGTCAGTCAATCTATGAGGTGAACAATCATGTTTTGTCGGTCCTGCTCGGCAAACACTAGCAAAACCTGCGGTGGTTTTACCCTGATAGAGCTGCTGGTTGCCATGGCAGTGATGGCGACTATGGCTGTAATGACCTGGCAGGGGCTTGATGCTATGGCACGTACCCGTGCCATGGCGCAAGAGCATCACAGTCAGGTGGCTGTGCTAACCACAGGGCTGCAGCAGTGGGTGCAAGACCTGGACCAAATGGTAGAAACACCGCCGTTGAGCATCATTACCTGGGATGGGCGGGTTCTGCGCCTTGTCAGACACAACACGGGCGTTGTGTCTGACGGTTTGCTGGTTGTTGCCTGGACACGCAGCGTGCGAGACGTCAACGTTGCTGGGCAAGGCCAGTGGTTACGCTGGCAGTCTAAGCCCGAAAGCAATAGCATAGAGCTAAGCGCAGCATTTGCTCAAGCTGATGTCTGGGCGCAAAGCGCTGGCGCTGCAGAGCAGCAACATGAAGTCAGTATTTTGCCGCTGATTGACATGCAAATTTACTTTTACACTAGGGGTGCTTGGGCGACTCTGTTGCCTGCCGAATTACAACCCGGTGAAAGCCGTACGAAAAGTTACACCACCAATAGTGTGACTATTGGTGCGGCAGTTGATGGCATACGCCTTGTGCTCACGTTGCCACCTGGCCACCCAATGGGCGGTACTGTCACGCGGGACTGGGTGCGCCCGACATTGAGCAATGATAAATCTTGACGGAAGCCATTAACGGAAGTTCTCAATGTAAACCGTTTGACCCGTTCAGTCTGAACACGTACGCTGGTAACCTGCAAGAGACGTTGGCCTGAACACCAAACCCAAACCCAACAGCTACTGATACTGATACTGATACAAAAACAAAACATGCAAACTTTTAAACACACGCCGCTGCGCCTGCTGCAGGCCGGCTTTACCCTGATTGAGCTGATGGTGGTGCTGGTCATCATTGGGGTGCTGGCGGCGCTAATTGTGCCGAATGTGCTGGACCGGGCTGAAGACGCGCGGGTCATGGCCGCGCGCAGTGATGTGGCCAACATCATGCAGGCTGTCAAACTGTACAAACTCGACAACCAGCGCGCACCCTCGTCTGAACAAGGCCTGCAGGCGCTGCTCGCCAAGCCCACCACGGGCGTCATACCGCCTAACTGGAAGCCCTACATTGAAAAACTGCCCAACGACCCCTGGGGCAAGCCCTACCAATACCTGAACCCGGGTGTTAAAGGTGAGGTGGACGTGATGTCTTTTGGCGCAGACGGGCAAGTGGGCGGTGATGGCAAAAACGCTGATGTTGGCAGCTGGCAATAAGAAGCTGGCTGCGCAGCCGGGTGATGCCTTGATTTCCGTTCGGGTTGAGCTTGTCAAAGCCGTTCGACAAGCTCCGGGCGAACAGTGCAGAACCCACAAGCCCGGATCAGCAGGTTTTACCCTGATTGAGCTGCTGGTGGTCATTGCCATTGTGGCGGTTGCTACAGCGGGTGTCGGCCTGGCCATGCGTGGCACAGCCCAGTCATCGCTTGAGCGCGAGGCACAGCGCCTGGCAGTGCTGTTTGAGTCAGCCAGAGCCCAGTCTCGTGCCAGCGGCGTAGCTGTGGTGTGGCGCACCACGCCTGAAGGCTTCAAGTTTGAAGGCCTGCCTGCCGGTGTATTGCCTGAGCGCTGGCTGTCTGAAGGCATAACCGCCGACGGTAGTACGCTGCAGCTGGGGCCTGAGCCCATTATTGGCCCGCAGGCTGTTGAGCTGATGGCTGCACCCGTGAGTGAAAAGGCCCCACAAACACTGCGCATAGCAACAGACGGCTTGCGGCCTTTTGCCGTAGGCGTGCAAGGCCAGCCATGACATCGTTTAAAAAGCTCAGGGCGAACGGGTCGATGAATAACCCGTATCGAATCAACCGTAACCGTGCAGTTAAATGCGGCGGCTTTACGCTGATTGAAGTGCTGGTGGCGCTGGGCATGGTGGCCATTGCGCTGGCGGCGGGTGCGCGGGCTACCTACGCGCTGACCGCTGATGTCACGCGCCATTCAGACCTGCTGCTGGCGCAGCTGTGTGCTGAAAATGAAATCATCAAAATCCGGCTGGCACCCCAAGCGCCTAATGTGGGCAACGGCACAGTGGTGTGCGAACAAGCTGGGCGTACCTTGCAGGTCAGCATAGCGGTGCAGCCCACCAGCAACACTGCGTTCAGGCGTGTTGATGTCAAGGCCAGCCAGGACGGCGGTGCTGTGTGGCAACTGTCAACCGTGGTTGCGCGCCATTAAGGCGATGGCGGTGACCCGCGCGCACCCTCAAGCAGGCGCTGCCATTTTGGCGGCCATGCTAACCGTGGCGCTGGTGGCTATATTTGCAGCCAATGCCATGTGGCAACAATACCGCAGCATAGAGGTAGAAACCGCCGAGCGGGCACGTGTGCAGGCTGCGTTGCTGTCAACCGCCGCGCTCGACTGGGCGCGCCTGGTGCTGAGTGAAGATGCACGCGCCGGTGCCGCCGACCACCTGGCAGAGCCCTGGACGGCGTTGTTTGATGGTGTGCAGTTGTCTTCGTTTTTGGCTGCTGACAAAAGCGTTGCTGACAACGACTTGAACGCCGCAACCAACAGCTCTTTGACGGGCCAGATCATGGACCTGCAAAGCCGGCTGAACGTGACGAATTTGATTGATAAAAGTGCCTTGTCAGCACCTGACGTAAAAAGCTTTACCCGACTGTTTGAGCTGCTGGGTTTGCCGGTGAGCGAGCTGACAGGCATGGCTAACCAGTTACTGATAGCTTCCGCAACCGATCCTGATGCAAACGCAACCAGCGCAGCCGTGCCGCCGCAGCGGGTTGAGCACCTGGTGTGGCTGGGCTTGTCGGCACCAACGCTGGCCGCGCTGCGCCCCCACATCACCCTGCTGCCCCAGCGCACGCCCGTCAACCTGAACACCGCCAGCGCAGAAGTGATTTACGCCAGTACCGCCGCCCTGCCCCTGGGCGACGCCCGCAAGCTGGTGGCGCTGCGCAACGCCAACCCTTTTCGCACATTGGCCGACACCGCTGGCAAACCTGGCGATGTGGACAAACCTGGCGCTGTGGGCAACGTGGGCGATATGGATGGTGCACCTGGCCCTTTCAGTGAGGGGCGGCACGACGTAGCGTCTAGTTTTTTTGAGGTGCGTACCCGCCTGAAGCTGAACCAGACCTGGCTGACAGAGCGCGCAATAGTTAAGCGCGACGGCACCAGTGTGCGGGTGATATTGCGAGACCGCGGTGCTGCAGCGGCTACACAGCCCGCAGCACCAGCACGCACCCAGGCGCAAAGCACAACTAAAATGCCTTGACAGGTATTGCCAAACTGACCTGAAAACAACACCATGAGCTTTAATATTGTTTGCCTGCCGACATCTGCACATGACGCGTTGATGAGCTACAACTACCTGTGCGCGACTGACGCACTGGAACTAGCAGAACACGGCGACACGCCTCTTGCACTGCTGCCGCAAGCCGTGCAAAACAATGACGTATGGGTGCTGCTGCCTGTTACCAGGCTGTCGTGGCATGCGGTGGCTCTTCCTAAAGGGCTGGGGCAAAACTCACCACGCCTGCGCACGGTGCTGGACAGTTTGCTTGAAGACCGCTTGCTGGATGACCCAGGGCAACTGCATTTGGCTCTGGGTAATAGCGCCTTTAAAGATGCCAGCAATACCGCAATGCACTGGGTTGTAGCGTGCGACAAGGCGTGGCTGCATCCGCACATCAACGCCATTAAATCAGCCGGTATGACTGTCACCCGTATCGTGCCGGAGTTTGTGCCGACCAATGACGCGACTCAGGTGCATGTGGTGGGTACGGCCGACCAGCAATTGCTGGTGGCCACAGGGCAACTGCTGGGTGGGGTCACGTGCCTGCCGTTCAATGCTGTTGCACTGGCGTTGCTGACACGTGAGCTGACCGAAGCTGGGCAGGCGACTGAAACCGTAGAGTTTGCCTTTGCCGAGCCCGCCGTGGCAGATGTGGCTGAACGGCTGTTGCCGGGTGGCGTGCGTTTGCAGAATAGGCATGCCCGTTGGCTGGCGGCAGCGCGTGCAGACTGGGACCTGGCGCAGTTTGACCTGACCAGTACAGGCCGTACGCGCGCCTTGAAACGGGTTGCAGGCGTAGGGCGTGTGCTGCTGCAATCGCGCCGTTGGCGCTTTGTGCGCTGGAGTGTGGCGCTGCTGCTGGTTATTAACCTGATTGGCCTGAACGCCTTGGCCTGGAAAGAAAAGGCAACCCAACAAGCGCAGCGCCTGGCCGTTCAAAATGTGCTGACCCAAACCTTCCCTCAGGTCAAGGTGGTGGTAGATGCCCCTTTGCAAATGCAGCGCGAAGTGGCCGCATTGCAGCAAGAAAATGGCGCTGCTACAGCTTTTGGGCTGGAACCTGCGTTGAACGCGATTGGCGCTTTAGACCTGCAAGACAGAACGGTCACGACCCTTGAAATGGCCAATGGAGAGATGAAACTTGCAGGTTTGGCGCTGACATCGCAAGAGGTGGCGGACTTGTCTGGCAGATTGGGCGTACAGGGTTTTACCGCACTTGGCGAGGGCGACGTTTTGCTGATCAAGCGGCGCGGCCCAAAGGACGTAACACCATGAATGCAATAGAAAACATAAAAAAAAATCTGACCACCTGTAAAAGTGCCTGTCGACAAGAATTGGCTGCGCTGGATGCAAGATGGCGCGCCATTAACCCACGCGAAAAAGCCATGGTGCTTGTTGCGACGGCACTGGTGTTGCTGGCACTGGTGTGGGCAACACTGGTAGCGCCGCCATTAAAAGTTTTGCGTCAAGCCACGGAACAGCAACGCACACTTGATGCAGACGCGCAAAAAATGCAAGACCTGCTAGCCCAGGCGCAACTTTTGCAGTCACTGCCTAGAACAAGCCGGGACGAGACGCTGCGTGCGATACAAGTTGCAAGCAAACCGCTGGGCGCAGCCGCAAAGTTAGACGTGTCTGCTGACCGCGTGACGCTTAACTTGCGTGCTGTGTCGGCAGATGCGCTGGCACAATGGCTGGCGCAGGTGCGCACCACGGCACACGCGCAACCAACCGAAGCACGGTTGTCGCGTGCTGACAGCCCGGCTGTCGCCTGGGACGGCCTGCTGGTCGTTGGCTTGCCTGCAAAATAAGCTGGTTCACCTCATGCAACATAAACAGATCTTTTCAGTGCCTAACTTGAATGCCAAGCCCATGCAGCTACCCGCTAAATTTAAAATTCGACTTGCTATTATTTCAGTAGCTGCTTGCGCCCATTTTTATTCCACAAATGGCACTTTATACGCACAAAATGTGGCGCAAAATACACCGCCAGCTGCACCGCTGGCCACAAAACCAACACCGCAGCGTGCCGCGCCGCGCCCAGGCAGCCCGGTAACGCTGAATTTTGTCAACGCCGAAATTGATGCGGTTGCACGCACGATTGCCGTTATTACCGGGCGCAATGTGGTGGTAGACCCGCGGGTTAAGGGCAACATGACGCTGGTCACTGCCGCGCCCGTAACACCTGCCATGGCCCTACGTCAGTTTGCAGCACAGTTGCGCACACAGGGTTTTGCATTGGTTGAGTCAGCCGGCTTGTACCTGGTGGTGCCAGAGGCAGAGGCCAAATTGCAAAGCAGCACGGTATCAGCCGGGGTTGTGCCACCTGCCAGCGGGCAAATCGTGACGCAAATCTTTCGCCTGAATCACGAAACCGCTAACAACCTGGTGCCTGTGCTGCGGCCTTTGATCAGCCCCAACAACACCATCAATGTCAACCCGGGTAATAACTCGCTCATCATTACTGACTACACCGACAACCTGCAGCGCATTGGTGCGGTGATTGCAGCGCTGGACGTAGCCAACGCAACCGGTGTTGAAATTATTCGCCTGCAGCACGCCATTGCCACTGACCTGGCCCCCATCGTTACGCGTCTGATGGAGTCCAGCTTTGCAGGCGGTGCTGCCCAGGGTTCGACGGATTCATCTTTTAGAACCACCCTGCTTGCCGAGCCGCGTAGCAACACCCTAATATTGCGCGCCGCCAACCCGGCGCGGCTGGCGTTAGTGCGCACACTGATTGAAAAGCTGGACCAGGGCGCTTTCAATGCGCCCAACGCCGCCAACAAAGACGCTGCTAGCGGCAATATTTATGTGGTGCATTTAAAAAATGCGGACGCTACCAAACTTGCCACCACCCTGCGCGCTGCAGTTGCTGCCAATGCCCCTGGTGGCGGTACTGGCGGCGGGTTTGCAGCCAGCGCACAAACATCTCCAGTAACGCCAGCAGGTGTGCCGGGTGCGGGCAGCAGCGCGACGGCTACCCAGCTTGCGTCCAGTCAGCCATCTACGGGTGGGCAAATTCAGGCGGACCCGGCCACCAACTCGCTCATCATCACCGCGCCAGAGCCGCTGTACCGGCAGTTGCGGGCAGTCATTGACAAGCTGGATGCGCGGCGTGCGCAGGTGTTTGTGGAAAGCCTGATTGCCGAGGTCAATGCCGACAAGGCGGCTGAGTTTGGCATTCAGTTTCAGGGAGCTTTGGGTAAAAAGGGCGATGGCGTGATTGGCCTGTTGGGTACTAACTTCAATGTGGGCGGGGCCAACATCATCAATCTTGCCCGCAACGCAGGGTCCGGTTCAGCCACGTCAGGTGGCGGGCAAGGCACGGCTACACCGTCGTCAGGTGGCAATATCGGCCTGACCAACAGACAAAGCAATGGCGTTTACGTGCTGGGCTTTTTGGCCCGGTTTTTAGAGTCAAGTGGTGAGGGTAATGTGCTGTCAACGCCCAATTTATTGACGCTGGACAACGAAGAGGCGCGTATTGTGGTGGGGCGCAATGTGCCGTTTGTTACCGGGCAATACACCAGCAACAATTCGGGTTCGGGCTCGGTAAACCCGTTTCAAACGGTTGAACGAAAAGACGTGGGGCTGACCTTGCGCGTCAAGCCGCAGATCAGTGAAGACGGTACTGTCAAGCTGCAAGTCTTTCAGGAGGTCAGCAGCATTGACCCGGCCACCGTTAATTCCGTCAACGGCCCCACCACTAACAAGCGGTCAATCGAGTCGAACGTGGTGGTTGAAGACGGCGCTATTGTGGTACTTGGCGGGCTACTGACAGACGAATATTCAGGCGGGCAAGAAAAAGTGCCCGGTCTGGGTGATGTACCGTTTTTTGGAAACCTGTTCAAAGGCGAATCCCGTACCCGCCGCAAGTCAAATTTGATGGTGTTTTTGCGGCCTGTGGTGGTGCGCGACGCGGCCTCCACAGACAGCTTGTCGCTGGACCGTTACGACCTGATGCGGAGCGCCCAAAAAGACAGCCAGCCTGTGCCCAGCGTGATGGTGCCCATCAATGTCGCGCCCGTTTTTCCGCCATTGCGTCCTTCCAGCCGCCTGAGCACAGTGCCGCCTGAGGCTTTGCAGCGTGCAGCACCCATACCAGCCGAAGTGCCCGCTGTAACCGATTTGCCAGCACAGTAAGCAGCACCGCAACATGCAGTACCCCCTACCCTACGCCTTTGCACGCGGCAACACCTTGCTGCTTGAGGGCGATGACAACAGCCTGACGCTGTGGCACACCAGCCAACCGGATCTAAGCGCCATCGGCGAGGTTATGCGCAAGTACGCCGGTACGGGGGAAGTGATTGATTTGCAGCACCTGGAGAGCAGCACACTGACCCAGCGTATCAGCGCGGCCTACACCAGCGGCGAATCAAGCGCCGCAGCCGTGGTCAGTGAGGTTGAGTCAGATGCGGACTTGTCCCGCATCATGCAAGACCTGCCCGCGCTGGAGGACTTGCTTGAGACATCAGACGACGCACCCATCATCCGTATGCTCAATGCCCTGCTGACGCAAGCTGCGCGCGACGGCGCAAGCGACATTCACATCGAACCCTACGAGCGTTCGTCCAGTGTGCGCTTTCGGGTGGACGGCACGCTGCGCGAAGTCGTCAAGCCCAACCGTGCGCTGCACGCTGCGCTTATCTCACGCCTCAAAGTCATGGCTGACCTGGACATTTCTGAAAAACGTTTGCCGCAAGACGGCCGCATTTCACTGCGTATTGGCACCCGCGCGGTAGACGTGCGCGTGAGCACCCTGCCCAGCGCCCATGGTGAGCGCGCCGTGCTGCGCCTTCTGGACAAAAGCCAAAGCAAGCTCAGCCTTGAGTCGGTAGGCATGCAGGGCGATGTGCTGGCCCGGTTTGAAACACTGGTCAAGCAGCCACACGGCATCATTTTGGTGACGGGCCCCACAGGTTCAGGTAAAACCACCACGCTGTATGCAGCACTCCAGCGGCTTGACGCGGCAGCCAGCAACATCATGACGGTTGAAGATCCGATTGAATACGAGCTGCCTGGCATTGGGCAAACGCAAGTCAACGCCAAAATTGACCTGGACTTTGCCAGGGCACTGCGGGCCATCCTGCGGCAAGACCCGGACGTCATCATGATTGGTGAAATCCGGGATTTTGAAACGGCGCAAATTGCCATTCAAGCCTCATTGACCGGTCATCTTGTGTTGGCCACGCTGCACACCAACGATGCCGCCAGCGCCGTGACACGCTTGACTGACATGGGCATAGAACCGTTTCTTTTAAGCTCATCTCTGCTGGGCGTGCTGGCGCAGCGGCTGGTGCGCAAACTCTGTACACATTGCAAAGGCACAGGCTGCGCTGAGTGCAGCCACACTGGCTACCAGGGCCGTACCGGTGTTTTTGAACTGATGATTGCCAACGATTCGATACGCGCACAGGTGCACGGCCGCGCAGCTGAAGCAGACATTCGCAGTACAGCACTGGCAGGCGGCATGACCCTGATGCGCGACGACGGTGAGCGTCTGGTGGGCCTGGGCATCACATCGCGTGAAGAGCTACTGCGTGTAACGCGCGACTAGGAACGGCTAGATGGCTGCTTATTCATTTGAAGCCCTGCAAGCCGACGGCAAAGTGCATAAGGGCGTGGTCGAGGCAGACACCGCTAGAGCCGCACGCGGTCTGCTACGCGCGCAGCAACTGGTGCCACTGGTGGTGACTGCCGTCAACGGTACCGATGCGCCCGCTACATCACTGCTACAAACCAATCTGTTTGGCGGGCGCGTATTTAACGCCATGCGCCTGGCCATTTGGACGCGCCAGCTTGCGTCTCTCGTGGCTGCAGGCCTGCCACTTGAACGCGCACTGACTGCCTTGTCAAATGAAGCTGAAGACGACAAGCAACGCAACCTGGTAGCCGCGCTACGCGCAGATATTAACGGTGGCAGCAGCTTTGCTAAGGCGCTGGCACAGTACCCGCGCGAGTTTGAAAGCATTTACACATCCGTCATCGGCGCGGGTGAGCAAAGCGGCAACCTGGGGCTGGTACTTGACCGCCTGGCCAGCGACCTGGAAGAGCGCCAGGCGCTTAAATCAAAGCTGGTGGCCGCTGCGCTGTACCCCGCCATCGTCACGCTGGTGGCCATTGTGATTGTGATGTTTCTGGTCGGCTATGTGGTGCCGCAAGTGGCCAATGTGTTTGCCGGCACCAAACGCGCCCTGCCGTTTTTAACAGTTGCCATGCTGGCCTTTGGCGGCCTGGTGCGCAACTACGGCTGGGCGCTGCTGGGTGTTACGGTTTTAGCAACAATTGGGCTGCGTATGGCTTTAAAAAACGAAGCCTTTCGCGCCAGCTTTGACGCCAGGACATTGGGCTTGCCAATTGTGGGCCGCCTGGTGCGCGACTACAACGCCGCCCGATTTGCCAGCACCCTGGCGATGCTGGCGGCTGCGGGCTTGCCGATCCTGAAAGCGCTGCAAGCCGCAGCGGAAACCCTGTCAAATCGCGCCATGCGCGCTGATGCGCTTGACGCTCTGGTCATGGTGCGCGAAGGCGCACCACTCGCATCAGCCCTGGCACAAAAAAAGCGCTTCCCAGGTTTGGTCAGCATGTTTGCCCGCCTGGGCGAGCAAACCGGGCAGCTGCCCACCATGCTGCAACGCGCTGCCGTTCAACTGTCAAGCGAAGTACAACGCCGCGCCATGGCACTGGCAACCATTTTGGAGCCGCTGTTGATTGTGGCGATGGGAGCGGTGGTGATGCTGATTGTGCTGGCAGTGTTGCTACCGATCATGCAGTTGAACCAGTTTGTGAAATAAGGGGGACTGCATCGCATCTTGGCAATGTAGCGCGCAGGGTAAATTTGAATACTTACCCTCTAACTCCATTCCCATTCCCATTCCCATTCCCATTCCCATTCCCATTCCCATTTCCGTTTCCATTTCCATTTCCATATCATCCTTGCACTTTGTCGGCTTCGCTAGCCGTACGTCTGTACTGTCGTCGCCTCACCTTCGCGTGCACGAATGATCTGGAAATGGAATTACACCTGTTTCAGGAGCTTGTAGCGCCCGTATTGATTGGGCCACTAGCCAAAATGATCTCTAAAACAGGAAAGAAGCTATAGCAAACGAGCCTTGGCAGAGGCATATTCACTGCGCAACTGCGCCACGTAGTCAGCGGTACTTTGCACCTTGTCAATCGCGCCAATGCCCTGGCCGCAACCCCAGATGTCTTTCCAGGCTTTGGCTGATGCGCCAGCATCTGCGCCGCCAAAGTTCATTTTGCTCGGGTCACTCTCAGGCAGCGCGTCCGGGTCCATGCCGGCGTTGCGGATGCTCCCTTTAAGGTAATTCCCATGTATACCGGTGTAAAAGTTTGAATACACGATGTCGTCTGAATTGCTGGCCACAATCATTTCTTTGTAGCCATCGACCGCTCGCGCTTCGTGTGTGGCGATAAAAGCAGAGCCGATGTAGGCCAGGTCTGCACCCATCGCTTGCGCGGCCAGCACTGCGCCGCCGGTTGATATAGAGCCGCTGAGTACCAGCGGGCCGTCAAACCACTGGCGAATTTCCTGCACCATCGCAAACGGGCTTTTCACGCTGGCGTGACCACCTGCACCTGCTGCCACAGGAATCAAACCCGTTGCGCCTTTTTCAATCGCCTTGTGGGCAAACACATTGCTGATAACGTCGTGTAGCGTGATGCCGCCCCAGGTTTTGACCGCCACGTTCACATCTTCACGCGCGCCCAGGCTGGTGATGATGATAGGTACTTTGTACTTTTCACACACCGCCATGTCGTGCTCCAGGCGGTCATTGCTTTTATGCACGATCTGGTTGATGGCAAACGGCGCTGCAGGGCGGTCTGGGTGCGCGGCATTGTGGGCCGCCAGGGCCTCAGTAATTTCAGCCAGCCAGTCTTCCAGCTGCGCAGCAGGCCGGGCGTTGAGTGCAGGCATGGAGCCGACCACGCCTGCAATGCACTGCGCAATCACCAGCTTGGGGTTGCTGATGATGAACAGCGGCGAGCCGATGACGGGGAAAGGCAGGTTTTGAAGGATCGGTGGGAGTTTTGACATGTTTTAACTCAAAAAAGTTATTTTTATATACCAAATAAGGCTTTAACCCAATAAATACGGGCGCAAGCAGCTACTAAAAACATAGTAATTAAACTGGTTAGAACGCCTCAAGCGCCAGCGCCGTGACGCAATCAGCGCCTTCCACAATGCTGTCGCGCATGCCAGGGGCTTTGGTCAACAGGTGGTCGGCGTAAAAGCGGGCGGTGGTGATTTTGGCTTTCATAAATTCAACGTCCACACCTTTGGCAAACTCTGCTTGCGCCACCAAAAGCGACCGAGCCATTTGCCAGCCCGCCACCACGTTACCCGCCAGCATCAAATAAGGCACGCTGCCTGCAAACACGGCGTTCGGGCTGTTTTTACCAAAGTCAACGACGAACTCAATCACGTCAATCAGCGCCAGCCGAGCGGCTTTCAGGCGCTTGGCCACGGCCAACGCATCAGCACTGCCCTGGCTTGTCAAATCGCCTTCAGTCAGCTCTATTTGCGCGGCAATGGCTTTGGCCGTCTGGCCGCTATCGCGCATGGTTTTGCGGCCAATCAGGTCATTGGCCTGGATGGCTGTCGTACCTTCGTAAATCGTCAAAATTTTGGCATCGCGGTAATACTGCGCCGCACCGGTTTCTTCAATAAAACCCATACCGCCATGAACTTGCACACCCAAAGATGTCACCTCTAAACTCATCTCGGTGCTGTAGCCCTTGACCAGCGGCACCATAAACTCATAAAAAGCCAGATTCTGCTTGCGCACCTCTGCATCAGGGTGGTGGTGGCTGGCGTCATACGCCGCTGCTGCGCCGCTGGCCATGGCGCGGCAACCTTCGGTGTAGGCGCGCATGGTCATCAGCATGCGTTTGACGTCGGGGTGGTGAATGATGGGTGCGCCGGCCTTGATGGAGCCGTCAACCGGGCGGCTTTGCACGCGGTCTTTGGCAAAGCTGACGGCCTTTTGGTAAGCGCGCTCGGCCACTGCAATGCCCTGCATGCCCACAGCGTAACGGGCCGAGTTCATCATGATGAACATGTACTCCAGGCCGCGATTTTCCTGCCCGACGATGTAACCTACCGCACCGCCGTTGTCGCCGTACTGCAGTACCGCCGTCGGCGAGGCCTTGATGCCCAGCTTGTGCTCGATGCTGACGCAGTGCACGTCGTTACGTGCGCCAAGTTTGCCGCCCTTACCGTCATTTTCGACCATGAACTTGGGCACCACGAACAGGCTGATGCCCTTCACGCCTTCAGGCGCGCCTGCGACTCTAGCCAGCACCAGGTGCACGATGTTGTCGGCCATGTCGTGCTCACCGTAGGTGATATAGATTTTGGTGCCGAAAACCTTGTACGAGCCATCTGCCTGCGGCTCGGCGCGCGAGCGCACAGCGGCCAGGTCGGAGCCGGCTTGTGGTTCGGTCAGGTTCATGGTGCCTGTCCATTCGCCGCTGACCAGTTTTTCAAGATAAGTGGCTTTGAGCTCATCGCTGCCCGCCGTCAACAGCGCTTCAATCGCACCGTCGCTCAGCAATGGGCACAGCGCAAAGCTCATGTTGGCTGAATTGAGCATTTCACCGCAGGCCGCGCCAATGGTTTTGGGCAAGCCCTGACCGCCATATTCAGCCGGGTGCTGCAGCGCCTGCCAGCCGCCTGCAGCGTATTGTTTAAAGGCTTCTTTAAAGCCCGGTGTGGTGGTGACAACACCATCTTTAAAGCTTGACGGATTGATATCGCCTGCCCAGTTCAACGGTGCCAGCACACCCTCGTTGAACTTGGCACATTCCTCCAGCACGACTTGCGCTGTGTCAAAGCCTGCCTCCTCAAAACCGGGGATTTTCGAGACTTGTTCAATGTCAGCGATGTGCTGGATATTGAAGAGCATGTCTTTGAGAGGGGCTTTGTAGGTCATGTTTTGTCTCGTGAATTCAGGGGGCGGGGATTTTCAATGCGGAGAAGATGGGTAGCGCGGAGGACGCGGAGGAACGACAAGATATTTTTGGTGTTCTCTGCGTCCTCTGGTTTTCTCCTCTCCCCCGCGTTGAAGGCATCCGTTTTTAAAGTGCAGCTGTCAGCTCAGGCACGGCAGTAAACAAATCAGCCTCCAGCCCGTAGTCAGCCACGCTAAAGATGGGCGCTTCTGCATCTTTATTGATGGCAACGATGACCTTGCTGTCCTTCATGCCAGCCAGGTGCTGAATGGCACCCGAAATGCCTGCAGCAATGTACAACTGCGGCGCCACAATCTTGCCGGTCTGGCCGACTTGCCAGTCGTTCGGCGCGTAGCCCGCATCGACTGCAGCGCGTGAGGCACCGAGTGCAGCGCCCAGTTTGTCGGCAAGCGGCGTCATGATTTCATTGAACTTTTCGCCTGAGCCCAATGCCCGGCCACCCGACACAATAATCTTGGCGGCAGTCAATTCAGGACGGTCGTTTTTGGCAATTTCTGAACCTACGAAAGTGGTTTTACCGCTGTCAGCAACGCCTGCCAATACTTCAACCGCCGCGCTGCCGCCAGCGGCCGAGGCTGCATCGAACCCCGTGGTGCGCACGGTGATGACTTTGGTGGCGTCCAAACTTTGCACAGTGGCAATTGCGTTGCCCGCGTAAATGGGGCGCTCAAAGGTATCGGGCGACACAACTTTGGTAATGTCTGAAATTTGGCCCACATCGAGTGCAGCAGCCATGCGGGGCGCAATGTTTTTGCCTGACGCCGTGGCCGGGAAAAGGATGTGCGAATAACCGCCAGCAATCGACAAAATCTGCGCAGCCATGTTTTCAGCCAGGCCGTGAGCAAAATGATCACCCTCGACATGAATGACTTTGGCTACGCCTGCAATGGCAGATGCAGCCGTGGCAGCGGCTTCAGCGCCCTTTCCTGCGACCAGAATATGTACGTCACCGCCGCATTGGGCAGCAGCAGTCACGGTATTCAGCGTAGCCGGCTTGATGCTGGCGTTGTCGTGTTCGGCGATAACTAAAGAGGTCATTTGGTGCTTCCTTAAATTACTTTGGCTTCATTTTTGAGCTTGTCTACCAGTGCAGCCACATCAGCTACCTTGATACCCGCGCTACGCTTGGGCGGTTCACTGACCTTCAGGGTTTTGATGCGCGGCTTGACGTCCACACCCAGGTCTTCAGGCTTGAAGTTGTCCAGCTGCTTTTTCTTGGCCTTCATGATGTTGGGCAGCGTGACGTAGCGCGGCTCGTTCAGGCGAAGGTCAGTTGTGATGATGGCGGGAAGTAGCAATGACAAGGTTTCCAGACCACCATCGACCTCACGCGTGACTTTGGCGACGCCACCTTCGACCTCAATCTTCGAGGCAAAAGTAGCCTGCGGCCAACCCAGCAGCGCAGCCAGCATTTGGCCGGTCTGGTTGCAATCATCGTCAATGGCTTGCTTGCCCAGGACAACGAGTTGCGGTTGCTCTTTGTCGACCAGCGCTTTGAGCAGTTTGGCAACGGCCAGTGGCTGCAGTTCTTCAGACGTTTCGACCAGAATCGCACGGTCTGCGCCAATCGCCATAGCCGTACGCAGCGTTTCCTGGCACTGCAACACGCCGCAGCTCACAGCAATAACTTCAGTGGCAACACCTTTTTCTTTCAGGCGCGTGGCTTCCTCAATGGCAATTTCGTCAAACGGGTTCATGCTCATTTTGACGTTGGCAATGTCGACACCAGTGCCGTCTGATTTGACGCGTACCTTGACGTTGTAATCGACGACTCGTTTGACGGGGACCAAAACCTTCATTTGAGGGGCTCCTGAAATTATTAATTGACGTTAACGTAAAGGTAAACGGCTGATTCTATGCCTGCACGCAGAATATGCTGCCTGTATGTGGCTAATCCGATCGAGTTTACCGAAATAAAAGAACGGTCGTTCTTTTTTATTCCACTTTAGGGGGGACTGCCTGTTTTTCGTCTGGCACAGGGTCTGACCTGGTGTGAACCACCTGTTGCGGGAAAGGTATTTCAATGCCGTTTTTTCGCAGCGCCACCAGCACAGCCAGATTGACCTGTGACCGAAGATTTTGCTGCCCATTTTCAGGATCGGTCATCCAGTAATTAAGAGTAAATTCCAGCCCACTAGGCCCAAAGCTGGTCAGGTTGACTGCCGGCCCGGGGGTTTTCAGCACGCGTTCTTGTGCCAGTGCCGCGTCATTGAGCAAACGCATGACCAGCTCAACGTCGCTGTCGTACCCGACTGACACAACGGTTGACTGCAACACCTGCAAATCCGCCAGCGACAGGTTTTCGATCCGGTTGCTGATAAACATCTCGTTCGGCACAATGGATTCACGACCCGACAGCGCCCGCACCACGGTGTATCTTGCCCGTATGTCGGTGATGCGGCCTTCAAAATTATCGACCTTCACGTTGTCGCCAATACGCACACTGCGTTCACCCAGCATGACAAAACCACTGACATAACTGGCCACCAGCTTTTGCAGACCCAGGCCGACGCCGACGCCAATTGCACCGCCCAGCACCGACAGCGC
>JAYURC010000088.1:0-3262 GCA_043756405.1 Polaromonas sp. | reverse complement strand
GGCGTTGCGTGGCGGATTTCAGCGCCCGGGCCTTGTTGGCTGGTGCTTGGATCTTTTGTTCTACGCGCTGTTTGCGGCCGTGGTCACCAGCTCGGTGGCCATTGCCGGTGTGTTGCTGGTGTTTAGCTTTCTTATTGTCCCTGCGTGTATGGGCGTCTTGCTGGGAAGTTCGATGCTACGGCAATGGTTGCTCGGCGCGGCTTGTGGCAGCGTCGCTGGCGGGTGCGGGCTGCTGGCGGCCTACGCGTTGGATTTATCGGCAGGGGCGGCGCTGGTCTGTGCCTTTGGTGCGATGCTGGTGCTGGTAGGCGCCCTCAAGTTTGGCTTGGCGAGCTATCGGCAAGGTAACGCCTCGCGCGTGCTCAATGGCACGGCTATTGCAGTCGGCGTCCTGTTGGTGGCCGCAGGCGTGTGGAGTGGCGTAGCGCCGCGTGCAGATCAGCCGCTGTTAGACGGCACCGTGCGACTCTTCCCTGCGCTACAAAGCTGGACGATCAGCGAGGCCGAGCAGCGCGTGATCAGCGAATCACGCGTTTACGCCATCCGTTATCGCGACGAGGCCACGCGCCTGAATCGGATGGAGGCAGACGACCGCGTCAACGGCACACTCACCGACGAAAAACTCGCCAAGATCGCATCGTTCATCAAGGCTTTCAACGAGATGCGCACTGGCGAGGAGTATGCGGCAGTCGAAACCCTGGCGCGCGCGCGCACGCGCACCCGGTGGTGGCTGTGCGCGGGGCAGGTGGGGTTGGGGATGCTGCTGCTGGCCGCCGTGTACAGCCGTCGCCATCGAAAAACGCCGGTCAGCCCAAGCATCGGCTAACGTAGGTCTGTAGGCTGGAGAGGCTCGCATTAGCTCCATGAGGGCAGGAGCCCAAGGGTATGACACCGTTTTTTTACTTTTTAACCTTAAAACTTTACCAATGCGATACACCCGCGATAGTTATACAGCGCAGACGACTTCGTAGAATAGCGCTTATGAAGAAAATCAATTGGAAATTAGCAGCAGTCGTTGTCGGCGTTTTAGCCTTAGCAGGCGGTGGCTATTGGTGGTACTCGCAAAAGCAAGCCGCTAGCGATGTGCAATACCGCACCAGCAAGCTTGAACGCGGCAATTTGCAGGCCAGTGTCTCTGCCAGTGGTGCGGTCAATCCCGTCACCCAAGTGTCGGTGGGCACGCAAGTCTCAGGTCAAATCAAAGAGCTGTATGTTGACTTCAACTCCGAGGTCAAAGCCGGCCAGTTGATTGCGCTGATCGACCCTGAAACCTTTGAATACCGCGTGCGCTCTGCGCAAGCGGATTTGGATTCTACCCGCGCACAGGTGTTGACCGCGCAAGCCAATGTGGCTTCCAGCAACGCCCAACTGTCCCGAGCCAAGCTTGATTTGACCGAGGCGCAGCGCGATTTAGAGCGTCAACAGACACTGGTTGATAAGCAATTTGTGACCCAAAGCGTGGCCGACAAGGCGAGTGCGTTGGTGGGAAATTTGGGCGAATCTGTCAAAGTGGCAGAGGCACAAATGGCGGTGACCAACGCACAAGTGAAAAGCGCACAAGCCAGCGTGGCGCAGCGCGAATCGTCACTCGCTCAGGCGCGGATTGACTTGGCGCGTACCAAGATCACCTCACCGGTGAACGGCATTGTCATCAAACGCTCCATCGAAAAAGGCCAAACCGTGGCGGCCAGTTTGTCGTCGCCCGAACTTTTTGTGATTGCCCAAAACCTGCAAGACATGCAGGTGGATGCGAGTATTGACGAAAGCGATGTCGGCAAGATCCGCACCGGACAAAAAGCCACCTTCACGGTCGATGCCTTTGCCGGTCAAACTTTTGAGGGCGAAGTGCGCCAAGTCCGCAAAGCCGCCCAAAACGTGGCGAATGTGGTGACCTATGTGGCCGTGATTGGGTTTTCAAACAACGGCGGCCGCTTGCTGCCAGGTATGACGGCGAATGTGCGGATCATCACCGAAGCGCGTGAAAACGTGCTCAAAGTGGCGAATGCGGCGTTGCGGATGAAGATTGCGGGTATAGAACCTACCCCTTTGCCTGCTGCAGCTGCGGGTGCTGGCGGCGCAACGACGCCTGCTGCAACGCCACCTGCCGGAACATCGGGTGATGCCAAGGGCTGGACGTGGCTGTCTGAAGCCGTGGCGCAACAAGGTCCGGGCGGTGCTGGAGGCGGCGGCGGCGGCATGGCCGCGCAGCGCGAACGCCTGGTCACCGAATTGCAACTCACATCTGAGCAGCAAACCAAGTTGGATGCGATCAGTGCCGAGCTACGCCCCAAACTCATGGCCATGCGCGACATGAGCGAAGACGAACGCCCCGCAGCACGTGAAAAAGTAACGGCTGAAATGCGGCAAAAAATCATGGCGATGCTAAACAATGAGCAAAAGCCGAAATACCAGCAACTTATCGCCGCACAGCAACAGGCTAGAGCGGCTGGGGCTGCAAATGCACCAGCGGCGGCCAATTCAGCAACGGCTCCCTCAATGCCAAAATCTGCCACTAATAACGCCACCAATAACGCTACTAAATCAATAGCACCTCAGGCAATAAATACGCCGGCTAAAGCTCAAAAACAGGGTGAGAAACCTAGTTCTTCTGCGGCTACACCGGCTGCGCCATCTGCATCACCGCCAGCCATGGATGCAGGCGCGGGCGCAGGTGGCGGTAACCCTGCCACGCAGTTCCGCAATTTGATGGTGGCACAACTGGCGCTGACGCCGGCTCAAATCGAAAAAGTAGATGCGATCTATGCCGATGCAAGGCCAAAAATGATGACCCTGCGTGATCTGCCGCAAGAGGAGCGCGGCAAAGCACGCGAGAAAATCACCGCTGACATTCGTGCCCAATTGCGCGACCAAATGACAGCGGAGCAAAAACCGAAGTTTGATGCCTTGGTGGCCGCCTCAGCCAACCGCCAAGTCACACGCGGCAAGATTTACCTGATGGGCGCAGACGGCAAACCCAAAGCTTACAACGTGCGCTTGGGCATCACCGACGGCAGCAGCACCGAGCTGATTGTGACACCCAATTCACCCGATGCTGCAGATTTGGTGGTAGGTGCAGCTGTGATTATTGGCACGGTGAACACAGGTGCAACGGCTGGTTCAAGTGGTTCGAGCCCTGCGCGCCCAGCTGGCGCGGCTGGTCCACGCATGGCGTTTTAGACTTCGACAGGCTCAGTCCGAACGGGGAAAAAAATCATGTCGAACGAGGAAAATCATGTCTGACAATCTCATCCAAGCCCGCGAT
>JAYURC010000087.1:0-3292 GCA_043756405.1 Polaromonas sp. | reverse complement strand
GGCAAACGCCGCTTGCTCGGTGAGCGACTGGCGCTGCATCAGTAAGCCTTTGGCGCGGTCAATCACCTTGCGGTCTTGCAATTCATTTTTGGCATCTGCCAGCTCGGTGCGCAAACGCTGCTCATGCTCGAATCTGGCCATCGCCACCTCAAGAATCGGGCGGATACGCTCGGGGGACAAACCCGCCACAATGTATGCCGACACGCCAGCGGCCACCGCGTCTTTGACATGGGTGGTGTCGTTGTCATTGGTAAATAGTACGATGGGTCGGCGTGCTTCGCGGGTGGCCATCACCACATGCTCCAGGCTGTCACGCGCGTCGCTTTCGGCGTCCACAATGATCATGTCAGGCTGCAGTTGCGCCAGCCGTTCTGTCAAAAAGCTGTCGGCAGGCAGCACCGCAATCAGGTTGTAGTTGTTTTCGAGCAGGCCAATACGCAACTGGCGCGAGCGCTCAGCCAGCGCGCGGCCACGTTCGTCACTGGCATCTGATTCAGCCAGATCGGGTGCAATAACAACTAAACGTAGCGATTGGGACGGAGTCATGTGGCGTCTTTTGCAAGAACCGAGCCAAACCGTACACTTCTTCCATGATTATTTTGGGTTTTGAGTCCAGTTGTGACGAAACGGGTGTGGCGCTGGTCAATGCTTCTGGCGATATGTCTGTCAATGGCGTACCGCGACTGCTGGCACATGCGCTTTTCAGCCAGATCGACATGCACCAAGCCTATGGCGGGGTGGTGCCCGAGCTGGCCAGCCGCGACCACATTCGCCGGGTGCTGCCTTTGACCGAACAGGTAATCGCGGAAGCGGGCTGCAATTTAAAAGACGTTGACGTGGTGGCCTACACGCGCGGCCCCGGTCTGGCGGGCGCGCTGCTGGTGGGGGCGGGTGTGGCCTGCGCCATGGCAGCCGCACTTGGTAGGCCCGTGATGGGCGTCCACCACCTTGAAGGGCATCTACTGTCTGCGTTTTTAAGTGCAGACCCGCCAGAGTTTCCGTTTGTGGCGCTGCTGGTGTCAGGTGGCCACACGCAGCTGATGCGGGTGGACTGTGTGGGCAGCTACGAGCTGCTGGGCGAAAGCATTGACGACGCTGCTGGCGAAGCCTTTGACAAGTCGGCCAAGCTGATGGGGCTGCCGTACCCCGGTGGGCCGCATTTGGCCAAGCTGGCAGTGCAGGGCGACAGCACAGCTTTCAAACTGCCGCGCCCGCTGCTGCACAGCGGCAACCTGGACTTTTCATTTGCGGGGTTGAAAACAGCGGTGATGATGCAGGCTAAAAAGCTGGGCGATTCGCTGGAGGCGCGCAAGGCAGATTTGGCTGCATCCACCCAGGCAGCCATTGTTGATGTACTGGTCAAAAAATCAATGGCAGCGTTGGCTCAGACCGGATTGACCCGTTTGGTAGTGGCAGGCGGCGTGGGCGCAAACGCATTGCTGCGCAGCGAGCTGAATGCGGCCTGTACCAAGCGGTGTATTCGCGTGCATTACCCTGAGCTGCATTTGTGTACCGACAACGGCGCCATGATTGCGCTAGCTGCCGGAATGCGGCTGCAAGCCGGGCTGCAGAGCTTGCAAGAAGACTACACTTTCGACGTTTTGCCGCGCTGGCGTTTAGCTGAAATCGGTTAAAAATCGCCCTAAAAAAAGCATTAAATATGGCTCTGGCCCAATTATTACGGGCGCAAGCAGCTCCTAAAAATAGAGTAAATTGAACAGTGAAAATGCTTAAAAATCTATGGCTGACATTGGGCTTGGCCTTGTCGCTGTCTGCTGTTGCCCAACCCGTACCCATCAAAGTCGCGCTGATTGAAAGCATGTCTGGTTCGTTTGCCAATACAGGCGAGGCGGTTTTTCGTAACCTGGTGTGGGCCACCGAACGCGTCAACGCACGTGGTGGTGTGAAGCTGCCCGGCGGCACGCGCCCATTGCTGATTGAACGCTACGACAGCAAAGGCCAAAACGAAGAGGCACTTAGCGCCTTGCGTGCAGCCATTGATGACGGCGTGTCAGTAATTGCACAAGGCAATTCATCGGCCACAGCTGCGGTGCTGATTGACGCCATCAACAAACACAACGAACGGGAGCCGGCCAGGCGCGTGGTGTTTTTAAATTACTCTGCCGTAGACCCAGCTTTGACGAATGAAAAGTGCAGCTACTGGCACTTTCGGTTTGACGCCCATGCCGACATGCGCATGACGGCGTTAATGGACGTGTTCAAGGACGATAAAAGCACCAAAAGTATTTACTTGATAGGTCAGGACTACAGCTTTGGCCAGTCAGTGCTGAGAGAAGCGAAAAGGCAAATCACCACTCAGCGGCCCGACGTGCAAATCGTGGGCGACGAGCTGCACCCGTTGGGCCGCGTCAAAGACTTTATTCCGTATGTCACCAAAATCAAGGCCAGCGGCGCGCAAGCCGTGCTGACGGGCAACTGGGGCAATGATTTGACGCTGTTAATAAAAGCAGCCAAAGACGTCGGTTATGAGGGCAAGTTCTACACCTTTTACGGTAACGCACTGGGCGCGCCTGCTGCGATTGGTGAGGCAGGTGTTGGCAAAGTCATTGCCGTGGCCGAGTGGTTCCCAAACGCTGCGGGTGCGCCGTCAGAAGCGTTTTACCAGTCGTTTCGCCTGCGCTTTCCCGCACCCAAAGACGATTACGTTCACATGCGGATGCAAATGCTGATTGAAGCGCTGGCGCAGAGCATAGAAAAAGCCGGGTCGATTGAAGCAGGCGCTGTGGCCGCGCAGATGGAAAAAGCCGTGGTGTCGATGGCGGGACAAACCGGCGCGATGCGCGCCAGCGACCACCAGTTTCAGCAACCATTGCTGGTGGCACAAATGGGTAAGCTGGGCGATGCGGGGGTCAAGTTTGATGTCGAGGGCTCGGGCTATGGCTTTCGGGTGATCAAAACGATTGCCAGTGACAAGGCGGCGATGGCGACGACTTGCAAGATGGTTCGGCCTTGGGGGGATTTTCAACGCGGAGGGGAGAAGAGCGCGGAGGACGCGGAGTGAATAAATTTTAAATTTCCTTCGCGTCCTCTGTATTAATCTCCTCTTCTCCGCGTTGAACTCCCCTGTCTTCAAATTCATCTTATAAACCATGCGCCAAGCTGTTTTAAATCTCGAAGAATCCATGATCCGCCAGGTCGCCAATGCGGGTATGGGGCGCAGCGATGTGCTGAAGTTCTGGTTTGGCGAGAGCGATGAGGTCACCCCCCAATTCATCTGTGGTGCAGCGATTTCATCCATGCAGCAAGGCGAAACGTTTTATGCCCATAACTT
>JAYURC010000086.1:0-3321 GCA_043756405.1 Polaromonas sp. | reverse complement strand
GAGGAGTTGTTTTTTCATGTGAAGTCTCTTTTCTATGAATGAGTTGTGAGATCTGGTGGTCAGGCTAATTTAGAGCGCTTCTTTGCCAGTCTCGCCCGGTCGAATACGGACCCCTTGCTCTAGGTTGGAGACAAAAATCTTGCCGTCACCGATCTTGCCAGTGCGCGCGGCGCTTTCAATGGCTTCAATCACCTGGTCAACCAGGTCTGAGCTGACGGCGGCTTCGATTTTGACTTTTGGCAAAAAGTCGACCACGTACTCTGCACCACGGTACAGTTCAGTGTGCCCTTTTTGACGACCGAAGCCTTTAACCTCGGTCACCGTGATGCCTTGAACCCCGATCGCCGACAGGGCTTCACGCACCTCATCCAGCTTGAAGGGTTTGATAATGGCGGTTACTAATTTCATAGTGTCTCCCAGAGCAAAAAATTGCGAAATTTAAAAAACCAGACTTGTAAACAGCACATCATGCAAGCCTGGCAGCTGACCAAAGTCGTGTTGATTAGAAGCTGTATTTCAGACCCACAACCACACCGTTTTTGCCGGTGTTTTTGCCAGCTGGTGTGTAGTAGACGCCATCAGCCGCATCTGTACCGACCAAAGCCGCGCTCACGGCGAGACCGTTGCCAAAGTCTTTGGTCACGGTGAGCGAGTAGTCGGTGTATGAGTACACGCCGTTGCCAGTACCGGCGATGCGTTGGTGGCCAATGTGTGGTGCCACGCTGAAACCATTGCCCACATCAAATGTGGCGCTCAAATCCAGATAGCCGCTGTTTTTGCTGCCGGCAAAGCCGAAGGTGTTGGTCAATGCATGTGAGTACTTCAGGGTTGCTGGACCAACGGTGCCAGCCGCGTAGATTTCAGTCGTGTTGGCAGATGGTGACAGTGCATTGCTTGGGTAGACGTAGCTCAACACGCCGACATCGTAGGCCACTGGGCCGGCATTGCCTTTGTAACCGCCGTAGATGTCCAACTCAATGTCAGACTTGCCGCCAGCGTCTTTGACCCATTGAATGGTCGATGCCCATGTACCGACGTAAGCGCCGCTGGTATGGGAGAAGTCGATGCCGCCTTGCACGGCTGGCTTCAGGCGAGACTGAGAAATACCACGGTAGCGGTAGTCTGTGACCACGCCCACGTTGTAGCTGAGTGAGTTTTCAGGCGCTGCTGACGCTGCAGGGGCAGCAGGTGCTGCTGCTGGAGCGGCTGTTTGGGCGAAGGCAGCGCTGGTGCCGATGGCAGCCAACAAAGAAACCAAGAGAAGAGGTTTTGCAGAAAATGTCATGAATAACTCCAATTTAATAAATAAAGAAAAAAGGGTGCGCCGACACATAAAGCACAAAACGTGCCTAATTCAAATTCCAAGTCATCTTTCATGTCACTTACAAATGTTGCAAAAAAACTTGCCGGGCAAGTAAAAACTGCTTATTATTACAGCTGTATATAAATACATATTTGCACCAGTTTGGTGTTTAGTTTGCGGTTTTTAGTAAAAAAGCCAAAAAAGTGCATGTGATGCACTTTTTTGCACCAACTTGGGGAATTGATCATGTCTGGATTCGCAATGGTGCAAAGTCGTGCTGTTTTAGGCTTGGACGCCCCTTCGGTTACGGTAGAGGTCCATTTGGCCAATGGTTTGCCCAGTTTCACGTTGGTGGGCTTGGCCGAAACCGAGGTCAAAGAAGCGCGTGAACGGGTGCGCTCTGCCTTGCAAAACTCGGGGCTGGAGTTTCCAAGCAACAAACGGATCACCGTCAATCTGGCGCCAGCTGATCTTCCCAAAGATTCTGGTCGTTTCGATTTACCCATCGCACTGGGTATTTTGGCCGCCAGTGGGCAGATTGAAGCATCCAAATTAGCCGACTTTGAATTTGCAGGCGAATTATCCTTGGGTGGCGAACTGCGCCCGGTGCGTGGCGCTTTGGCCATGAGTTTGGCTTTGCGCCGCATGGCGGTGCGGCCCAAATTGGTTTTGCCTGAGGCCAGCGCCGCCGAGGCGGCCTTGGTACCCGACGCACTGGTCTACCGCGCCCGCCATTTGCTCGACGTGGTGGCACAGTTTGTCCGCGACCCCGTGCTGGAACCCACAGACGGCTGGGGTCAAGTCCACGCCAGCCCCATCAAGCTAGACAATGGCGCGGCCAATTATCTTGATTTTGGTGACGTCAAAGGCCAGGCCGGTGCCAAACGCGCCTTGGAAATTGCGGCTGCTGGGGGCCACAGCGCGCTTTTGGTGGGCCCGCCCGGTTCGGGTAAGTCCATGTTGGCACAGCGTTTTGCGGGCCTGTTGCCGCCGATGAATACCGACGAAGCACTGGAAAGCGCCGCCATCGCCTCACTGGCGGGTCGATTTTTGCTGGAAAACTGGGCGCAACGCCCGACCCGCAGCCCGCACCATTCGGCCAGTGCTGTGGCGCTGGTGGGCGGTGGCTCACCGCCACGTCCGGGTGAAATCTCACTCGCACACAATGGTGTATTGTTCCTCGATGAACTTCCAGAATTACCAAGAGCCGCCCTCGAGGCCTTACGTGAACCCTTGGAGACCGGTCACATCACCATCTCCAGAGCCGCCCGTCGCGCGGACTTTCCCGCCCGTTTCCAGCTCATGGCTGCCATGAACCCCTGTCCATGCGGCTACCTGGGTGCGGTGATTGGTAGCACGCCGCGATCATGCCGCTGCACGCCCGACCAGGTTGCGCGCTACCAAGGCAAGCTCAGCGGTCCTTTGCTGGACAGGATAGACCTGCACATCGACGTCCCCACCCTGCCCGCCGCCGAGTTGCTCAGCGCGCCAGCCGGTGAAACCACGCAAAGCATACGTGCTCGCTGTATGGAGGCGCGGGACCGCAGCCTCGTACGGCAACGTAAAGCCAACCATGCGCTGCAAGGCAATGAGATCGACACCCACGTTCTGTTGGACGAGGGCGCAACCAAGTTTTTAAACGTCGCCGCCGCCCGTCTCGGCTGGTCGGCCCGCGCCACCCACCGCACCCTGAAGGTGGCGCGTACGATTGCCGACTTGGCAGGCGCCCAGCACACGCAGGTCACCCACGTTGCAGAAGCGATGCAGTACCGTCGTGCGCTTAGAAGCGCCAATTAAATTGCTATAAATTAAATAGCATTTAACTCATTAAAAGCATGGATGTAGAGGCAAATGTTTTCTGGGTGTGCTGGATACATATGGTAACATTCATTCTTTTTTAAGAACATTCCGCTCGGTAATACGCGGGCTGGATAGGCGCAAGGCTCGCTCGATGAACAATTACAGACAGGATATCGATGGATTGCGGGGTATTTGCGTACTCGCGGTTGTTGTTTTTC
>JAYURC010000085.1:0-20927 GCA_043756405.1 Polaromonas sp. | reverse complement strand
ATTTTCCGTTCGGGCTGAGCCTGTCGAAGCCGGGGTCGCACAAGGGGAACCCTTCGACAAGCTCAGGGCGAACGGTTCATAGTTCATCAGGCCGGATCAACAATTTGTTTCTTTCTCCAGCTCGGCTTAAGCAGCCAGAGGCTCCTGCAACAGATCGCACGGCCTGGGTGCTTGACGGGCATGGTGCACCAGCCTGCATGACTGGGTCGAGGCGGGTGCGTTCGGTGTGCGCTCGAAACTTGAGGGGTGCACAAACATCTGCTGCAAGGCTTGGCGTACTTTGGCCAGCCGTGGGTCGTGCGGCTGCGCATCATCGGTCGTGTCGTTGACGCAAAAAAAGTCGAGCGCCCCGAATGAAGCCACTAGCGCATCCAGCTGGCTCGCTTTGTCAGCGTCGCCGCTGGACACATACAGGTGCGAGTAGTCGCGGGTTTTGGCTACCCCATGCGCCAGCGCCCAGCGCAAGACAAAGTCAGACACGATGGTCGGTTTTACCCAAGTCCTGAAGACCGTGGACCGCACCTGCTCAAACATGTCTGCAGCGCTGTGCTCCAGCTCAAACAGCACCGACTTGAGCATGGGCCGCGGTGCGTGCGCGAAGGTGCGAAAGGTATGCTGGTAATGACGGGAGATCTGCCGCTCAGGGGCATCGAGTGGCGCAAAGCGGGGCAGCGGGTCTTTGGCTTTCTTGCTCAGCCACTGGTTTGACAGCCTGCAGGCGTTTTCAAGCGAGGTCGCGTCTGGCCTGAGCGGCTCGTCTGTCACGGCTTCGTCATCAGACCACGCAACGTAAACGCCGTCGCTCCAGAACCAGTCCTCAAGCTTGACGGGTGCACCAAAAAACACATCGTCGTTGAGGTAAAAGTAGCGCTCTGAAAGCCCTGGGATGCGGTGAATGTAAGACTCGATGTTGCCGGAGTCAAAGGTTGGCAAGGACTTGGCCGGGATCAGCTCGCGATGGTCTACCAGCGTAAGCCGCCCTGACGGTTGCAACCATGCGGGTGCCTGACCGTCTGTGACAACATAGATATGCCCATGCCCGGGGAAAAACCGCTCCAGCGCACGCAAGCTGTAGCGCAACTCGTCGTTGTCGCGAAACCGGCCTTCAACATTGCCGTACAGCGCCATGACATTGCGGCTGGCGGCGCAGAGTTTTTCGGCCGCGCAATGCCGCTTGGCGCGCCAGCTGGGGTCATTGCCATCCACCCAAAGGTAAACGATATCGGTGGGCGTGTCGTGTTGCATGGCTCGAATAATTCGTCAGGGATAATTTTTATTAGGCGCGCTGATACCAGGCTGGCGCAGACCGGCTGATTTCGGTCAAGCCCCTGATGTTAGCCCGATTTCAGCAGTTCTTGCGTGGCCCCCGCGCCCAGACGCATGGGCGGGCCGCTGCCCGCTCAAGCCAGTGTTTAACATCTGCCAGCGCCTAAAAACGGGCATCCAGCCAGCCCTTGAGCAACTTGAACACCGGACCAGCATCGCGTTCGTTAAACAACTCGTGGTAGTAGCCGTCAAAGCATGTGGCCGTCACTGTGCCGGGTTTGACGGTTTTAGACTTGGCCGCCTGCTTTGCAAAGCGCCGACTACCTGCCGGGTTGACCAGTTTGTCTGCGCCCGCATACATCAGCAGCGTGGGGGTGCGCCACCGGGCAGCCAGCTTGACCGTCGCGGGGCCTGCGGTGGCGATGAACTGCCCGAGCCGGGGTGAAATCTTGTTGTGCACCAGGCGGTCAGACCGATAGTTTTTAACCACCTGCGGGTCGTGCGAGATGAACCTGGCCTTCAGCCCGTTGGACACGCGCAGGTTGGGCGCAATCGCTGGCAGCACTTTGAGCAGCAGTTTTTGAAATGCACTCAGCCCGGCGTCAAGTGCCGGGGACGACAGCACCAGAGCGTCAACAGGGCGCATGTTCAACGCCACAAAACGGCTGGCAACCAGGCCGCCCAGGCTGTGGCCCAACAAAATTAACGGCAGTGACGGGAATTGCCGGCGGGTGTCGTCCAACACATCGGCCAGGTCGTCCAGCAACGCATTGGGGCCAGGCAGCACACCGGGCAAGCCGGTTGATTCGCCGTGGCCGCGCTGGTCGTAGGCACACACTTCAAAGCCCCAGCTGCACAAGTTGTTGGCCACATGGTCGTAGCGCCCGGCGTGCTCACCCAGGCCATGCACGAGAAGCACCACGCCGCGTGCGGGCGGCATGGCGTGCGGCTGATGGCTGGACTGTTCAAACTGCCAGTGATAAAAAGCGAGGTTTTCGCCGTCTTTGGCGGTAAACGGCGTCATGAGGCGCGTATGCATGGGGGCGCGTGCCAGAGTATTAGCCACATTAACCCGGTACGCTTGCCATGACGTGGGCCACGGCGGCGGTGAGCTTTTTGGCATAGGGCACATGCAAAAACTCATTCGGCCCGTGGGCATTGCTTTTGGGGCCCAATACGCCGCAGACCATCATTTGCGCTTTCGGAAAGCCTTTGCTCAGCATGTTCATCAGCGGGATGGTGCCGCCCTGCCCGATGGTGCCGCAGGGTGCACCGAAAAAACTTTGCGATGCGTCATTGAGCGCATTTTCAAACCAGTCAACGGTGCTCGGGGCATTCCAGCCTGTCGCGCCACCGCCGCCTTCAAAGGTGACTTTGGCGTTGTAGGGGGCGTTGTCTTCCAGCAGTTTTTTAAGTTCTTGCACCGCTTGTGATGCATCCACCAATGGCGGAAAGCGCAGCGACAGTTTGAACGCGGTGTAGGGCCGCAGCACATTGCCTGCGTCTTTTAATGCCGGAAAGCCTTCAGCGCCCGTGACGCTTAACGTGGGCCGCCAGGTGCGATTCAGCAAGGCCTCCACCGGGTCAGTGGTCATCGGTAGCGTGAAGGCACTTGAGCCTTCGCAGTCGTAGTGCGCCCACGGGAAGCGCTTGTACAGCTCGTCACCGAGCGTTGCCGCCGTGACCTTGGCTTGTGCCAGCCTGTCAGCAGGAATGGCGCAATGAAAACTCTGCGGCAGCAGGCGACCTGTGGCGCTGTCTTCCAGCCGGTCAAGCACATGCCGCATGATGCGAAAGCTCGACGGCACCACGCCGCTGGCGTCGCCTGAATGTACGCCCTCGTCCAACACCTCCACCTTCAGTACACCTGCTGCGTTGCCGCGCAGGCTGGTGGTGAGCCACAACTGGTCATAGTTGCCTGCACCTGAATCCAGGCACACCACCAAAGCCACATCGCCCAGCCGTTTGCGCAGCGCATCGACATACGGCAGCAAGTCGTAAGAGCCGCTTTCTTCACAGGTTTCAATCAAACCGACGATGCGCGGGTGCGGCACGTTTTGCGCCTTGAGCGCTTGCACCGCCGCGATGCTGGCGTACACCGCGTAGCCGTCGTCAGCGCCGCCGCGCCCGTAGAGTTTGCCGTCCTGATATTTCGGCGTCCAAGGCCCTAAATCACTGCGCCAGCCAGTGAATTCGGGCTGCTTGTCGAGGTGGCCGTACATCAAAACTGTTTGTGATGAGTCGACACGGGTGGCCGGGATTTCAAAAAACAACACCGGTGTGCGACCTTCAAGGCGAATGACTTCGAGGCTCAAGCCTTCGACCTTTTGCGCCTCAACCCACGCAGCCGCGTTGCGCACAACGGCGTCGATATAGCCGTTCGCCTTCCAGTCGGCGTCAAAGCCGGGCGACTTGGCCGGGATGGCGATGTAATCGCTGATTTGCCGGACGATATCGCCGTCCCATTTGGCGCTGACCTGGCTTAAGACCTGGGCGGCGTTGAGGATATCAGCGGGGATTTCTTTGTGCAGTGGTGCATTCATTGGGGCTCCTGAATTCGGGGGCATTTAACGCAGAGGGGAGGAGCGCGCGGAGGACGCAGAGGAAATCATTGAAATATTCATAAAACTCCGCGTCCTCGGTTTTTAACTCCTCCCCTCCGCGTTGAAATACATCCGTATTACTTAAAATAATTGACCATCTTTTCACCCAGGCGTATAGCCCGTCCCGGCTCCCAGGCCTGGTTAAACGACAGTTGCGCTTTAGGGTCATTTGGAAACAGCATTACAACCGTAGAGCCCAACAAAAATCGGCCCATCTCGTCGCCCTGCTTTAACACTACCTTTTGCTCAGCATACTTCCAGGTTTTAACATCAGGCAGACGCGGCGGGTTGACCACGCCGTGCCACACCGTGGCCATGCTGCCAACGATGGTGGCACCGACTAAAACCAGCACGAACGGGCCGCGTGCGGACTCAAATACGCAGACCACGCGCTCGTTGCGTGCAAACAGACCTGGCACACCACGCGCCGTGGTCGGGTTGACAGAAAACAAATCGCCCGGCACGTAAATCATTTGCGTCAAGCGGCCGTCACAGGGCATGTGAATGCGGTGGTAGTCCCTGGGGCTCAAGTACAGCGTGGCAAAGCTGCCGTCTTTAAATTGTTCTGCCAGGCCGGTATCACCACCGACCAGCGCAGTGGTTGAATACCTGTGGCCCTTGGCCTGAAATATCTGGTCGCCCGATATTGGCCCGAACTGGCTGATCGCGCCATCGACCGGGCAAATCAGATCGGCTTGAGCAATGGGCCGTGCGCCGGGTTTCAAGGCGCGGGTAAAAAAATCATTGAAGCTGGCGTAGCTGGCGATATTTGAGTCCAGTGCCTCGTCCATGTTGACGCTGTACTTGAGAACAAAACGGCGAATGATTTCGGTGGTGATCCAGCCCCGCTCGTGGCCCGCCACCCAGCCGGCAAATGCCGTGAGCGCCTGTTTAGGGAAAAGATACTGCGGAAGAACGGCTAAGGAAGGGAGCATCAGGCTATTTTATGGGTACACCTGCGCGCAGTGGTGTGGGCCGTGGTGTGGGCGGATGAACGGGCAGGCTTTGACAGGGAACGGGTGCTCTGGCCCCAACCCTCTCTCAGGGGGATAGGAGGCTGTCAGGCAATGCCAAGAAGGCGCAGCACCAAACCCGTCGCCGCTGCCACTGCAATCACCCGAATCACGCCCCATTTCAAAACCCAAAGCGCCAGCGCAGCAGCCAGCACCATGCCCAATGCTATCCAGTCAATAGTGCCGCCAGCGCCCAGAGGTCGGGCGACAGCAGCTATAAAAAACAGAGCAAGATTAGCAATGACGCCAACCACTGCGGCGGTGACTGCGGCCAGCGGCGCGGTGAGCTTGAGGTTGCCGCGCGTGGACTCCACATACGGCCCGCCGGCCAGAATAAAAATAAACGAGGGCAAAAACGTGAACCAGGTCGCTACGCAAGCCCCCAGCGCCGCGCCTAAAAACAGCGCCTCTGGCCCCATCACCGCTTTGCCCCAACTGGCCACAAAACCGACAAACGCCACAATGATGATCAGCGGGCCGGGCGTGGTTTCACCCAGCGCCAGCCCGTCCATCATCTGTGCTGTGGTCAGCCACTGGTAATGCTCCACCGCCGCCTGGTTCACGTACGGCAATACGGCATAGGCACCACCAAAGGTCAGCAGCGCGGCCTTGGTAAAAAACCAGCCGATTTGCGTGAGCGTGCCTTGCCAGCCGTAGTTGAAAAAAAGCAGTGTCATGGGCATTAGCCACAGCACTGCACCTGCCGCCAACACCATCGCAAAACGTGACGGCTTGAACAACGCGTGCGGCGGCGTTGGCGTGTCGTCATCAATCAGCGCGGCCTGGTTCGCGCCGCCTGCTTTGGCGGCATGACCACTGCCTTTGCCTAGCGCACCCGGGGCAACCCTGTTCAGCACCGCGCCCAGCAGCAGTGCTGCCAACACCACCCACGGGAAGGCGATATTGAAAGCCCATACCGCTATAAAACTCATAGCTGCCAGCGTCCACGGTACGGGTGCCACAAGCGGATTACCCAGTGATTTGCTGGCAATGCGGTGCAGGGCGTGCAACACAATCGCCGCCACAGCAGGCTTGATGCCGTAAAAAATACCTGCCACAACGGGTTGCTCGCCGTACGCCATGTACACCCAGCTCAGCCCAATCAGCAGCAGCAGAGACGGCAATACAAACAGCGTACCCGCCACCACGCCGCCCCAGGTGCGGTGCATCAGCCAGCCCAGATAAGTGGCCAGTTGCTGGGCCTCCGGGCCGGGCAGCAGCATGCAAAAGTTAAGTGCATGCAAAAAACGCTTTTCAGATATCCAGCGGCGCTTTTCAACCAGCTCGCGGTGCATGATGGCAATCTGCCCGGCGGGCCCGCCAAAGCTGATAAAACCGAGTTGCAGCCAAAAGCGCAGGGCTTCACCAAAGGAAACCTGAGTCACTACCGGCGTCGTCATGGCTGGTTTTTTGCAATGGTGGGCAACTGGGCACTGCGCCACTGGGCAATTTCATGCGCGGCGTCAACGCCATCTTCGCCACCCTCAAAACCGCCCGCCAAAGCCCGGGCATTCAAGCCTGTGGCCCGAAGCACCGCCGCGGCCTTTTGGCTGACCTGGTGGCCGTACACGCAATACGCCACGACTTCCTGGCGCGGGTTTGAGGCGAACAAGGCCGCTGCAAAAGCAGGTACTTCATCAAGAGAACATCGCTGCGCACCCGTCAGCATGTGCGTGCTGGCGTCAAAGCGTGCTTGCGGCCGTACATCCAGTAGCAAAGGCGCATCCACACGGCCAAGACGACTGCCAAGCTGTTGCGGCGAAATAAAGAGTAAAGAAACGGGGTCGAGAGAGGTGATACGGGTGTCCACAAAGTACTCCAAACGAGTTGCCAGCGCTTGGACGGGACACCGTCTATCTGTGAGGATTCGGGAGGCTGTGTTCCCAATGGTTGGATAGTAGCATCAGAGTCTGTACGAGATTTAAAACTCAAAGTCAGCTACCTGAAAAGGTTATCCGCCATGTCCTTCATAAATCATGGCGCGAATTTCAGGCCAGGTCAGATTCTCTTGCCCTGGTTGCAATCCCAAACCGCTTACGTTTGCATCTTTCATTTGTAAGCTTTGGGTTGACGTAAGTCGTGCAACGTCAAATCAAGCCCCAATTCAATCAAGCTGTGAAATGTAGTTTGATGTTTTACTGCTAAGGCCCTAGCTTCTTGCGCCAAAGTGTCAGGTAATTCAACAGTTGTTTTCATATTTAAAAGCTGTGATCATTTGTTGTGGGTGTTATTGAAGTAGCGTCGCGTTGCTACGCGAATACGCAGTACTCGTTATGCAAGGTTCGAAAAAGCAATTCAAAAATTCGTCATTGATGGATGCTTTCGTCAACTTGCGCCGTTGCACCAATCCATACAACTCATCAACAGCAGAGTATGGAAAAAACTGCACATTCAAACTTTGAAAATCCGGCTTGTTGGCTTCGCGTAGAACTTTCTCCCGGTCTTCATCAGGCGCGGCAATTACCCACCGCGTCAAAATGTGGGGCGCATGCGATTGAAGGTTTTTCATGCGGGTCAGCCCACTGGTAACGCCCGTGCTGTGCTCAATTTCAATAACTGCCGGCATGAAATGGCTGTTACGAAACCAGATGCAATCGATTTGTAGCGCAGCTTGTACGGCTTCGCTGTAGGCCATCAAAAGCTTTTCATCGTCAAGCCGAACCACCACGCCATCTAGTTCACCAATCTTGCGATCGCCATATTTGAAGCCTTTATCGTTTCGAGCCACCCAGGTACGGTAACCAAGCTGTTGGCCAATCAGGATCAACGCAACTTGTACCTGAAGATGCCTGCGTGCAACATCCAAATCCATTTTGGTTGAAGTCTGCGCACCCATGCTGAGTGCTTCATACACAACTGAATTAGAAGGAAGTTCGGAAATAACGAGGTCTGACTTGTTTTGCTTTAGTTTGCCCAGATCATGCGGCTGATCAGGTAACCACATCAAATGCTTGTGTCCACGCTTGATCTCACTGGACGAATTCACAATTTCGATCCGGCCCGGCAAGCACCAGTAGAACTCGGGCGTGTGAGCCAGCAAAGCTTCTAGGGCGGAACGGGTGTTGTAACTTGCGCCTAGAAGCCGATCAAAATTGACAGGTACACCTTGCTCAATGCCATTGGCAACACGCCACAGCATTTGCGTTGAAATCGTTGCTCGTGTCGCAGCACTTACCTTCTGCCCTTTGCTGGGGTCATAGCGCTCAATCGTGATGGGGCCTTCAGGCAACACGGCGTTTACGACCCGTACCTTCGTCCCAGAGCGCTCGCTGATGTATTCGTACCACCTTTGCTTGGGTAATTTGCCCACTGCCTTGACCAGGTTTTCTGCTGTCAACTTCACGTGTGTGCTCCTCTAAAAATCGCTTGATTGTTATCGCCAGTCCCTGGGCTGCAAGAAAAGGTACGCCGTTGCCAATGGTTTTAAATTTGTTCGTCAGCGTCATCTTGGGTGGTAAGCAGAACTCTGTCGGCAGTGATTGGATCGCTAAAGCCTCAGCAACAGAAATTCTGCGAGCTTCAGTTGGATGGATATGAACTTCGTTATTGCCATACGCGGCTGTAGGTGAGTAGCGATGCCGATGCAATCGTTTGTATGATTTTTTGCTGACATCGCCTTCGCGCAAGGTTTCAAACTTGGCCAGGCCAGCGCGCGGCTTGAAGTGGTCAAACCGATTGGGATGTTTGTCAACTTTGTTCAGCTTGAACCAGTAAGACACCGTTAAGTCTTCGGGGTAACTGGCGGGCGCCTCGCTCTTGACATCAACCTCGCCATCAGTACTAGGCCATTCGTAGGCATTAAAAGCACTTCGCCCCGGATACTTCAGATGTTTTTCCCAATCAAACATATCGGTTAATGCCTTTTCGTCAATGCCTTGTTCCAACAAAGCTGAACGTCTCACACCAAACAGAATAATCCGATCGCGGTCTTGTGGTGCGCCGTATTCAATCGCGTTAATCAAGCGATTGGTGATGACATAATCCGATTTGTGCAGCTGGGTTTTAAGCTCTTCAAAAAATGCGCGATGTCGGACTGTTCGCCACAAACCTTTGACATTTTCAAACATGAAAAATGTCGGCTTGATGGCGCAAATCAAATCAACATAAGACTTCGACAGCCGACCATTGTCGCCATCACGACCCTTGTTCTTGCCGCCGACAGAAAAGTCTGGGCAAGGTGGTCCCCCAATAAATCCCAAAGGCGCGCCAGTGGCTCTCACCTGATCCGCAAGTGACGAAATCTCGTTTAAACCATCAGGTGTCAGCAAGCTGTCGATGTCATCAATAACGTATCCGCACCTGGGTTCCGGTATTTGCATTTGCTGACGCGAGTAGCGATACGCTTGCACAAATGGCTCGTGTATCTCGTTGACAAGCGCGACATCAAAACCATTTTTTTCAAAGCCAAGATCCAGGAAGCCTGCACCGGAAAAAAACGAAAAAATGACAGGTTTTTGTATCGCCACGGGTGTCCTCGTTCGTTGTTTAGTCAATTGCTCGAGAGCTGTTTATTCGTACAGTATCGATGGGCTTTATTTTCTTGTCAACTGTTACGCTGAAACTTGAACACCGCCCGACTTGCCAGTGCATTTGGCCAAAAGCGGACTTCGCGGCCGTCTTGCAGGCCAAACTGGTCGAGGATTTGCAGCTGGTTTTTTATGGCCAATGCCTCAAAGTCTTGCAACGTGCCGACGCGGATGTTGGGTGTGTCGTACCACTGGTAAGGCAGCACTTTGGTGACTGGCATGCGGCCGCGCAGCACGGCCAGGCGGTTGGGCCAATGGCCGAAGTTAGGAAAAGCTACGATGCCGATGCGGCCGACTCTTGCAGTTTCTCGCAGCATCACCTCGGCGTTGCGCAGGTGCTGCAAGGTGTCGATTTGCAGTACGACGTCAAACGAGGCATCGCCGAATAACGCCAGGCCTTCGTCGAGGTTGAGCTGAATGACATTGACGCCGCGCGCCACGCAGGCCTGTACGTTGGTGTCGTTGATTTCAACGCCGTAACCTGAGCAGCCGCGCTCTTTGATCAGATACGCCAGCAGCTCACCTGTGCCGCAGCCCAGGTCGAGCACGCGCGCACCAGGCGGCACCAGCCGGGCGATAGACACCATGTCAGGTGAAGGTACGGTGTTCATGCTGCCACCTTGCTCTGAAAATAAGAGCGCACCACGCCCATATAACGTGCGTCATCAAGCAAAAAAGCATCATGCCCGTGCGGCGCATCAATCTCGGCATAGCTCACATCACACTGGTTGTCCAGTAGCGCCTTGACGATTTCGCGGCTGCGGGACGGGGCAAACCGCCAGTCGGTGGCGAAACTGACGAGCAGGAATTTGGCTGTGGCTTTTTTTAAAGCAGCGCTTAAATCACCGCCAAAGCTTGCCGCAGGGTCAAAGTAATCAAGCGCCCGGGTGATCAGCAAATAGGTGTTGGCATCAAAGTATTCGCTGAATTTATCGCCCTGATACCGCAGATAGCTTTCGATTTGAAATTCGACGTCCTGAGTTGAAAACTTGTAGCCGCTGGCGTGTGTACCCGAAATCTCTCGGAGCTGCCTGCCAAACTTTTCATTCATCACGTCGTCGCTCAAATACGTGATGTGGCCAATCATTCGCGCAATCCTCAGGCCGCGCTTGGGCAGCACGCCGTGCGCGGCATAGTGGCCCGCACAAAAATCGGGGTCAGTCACAATGGCACGGCGAGCGACCTCGTTAAACGCAATGTTTTCGGCCGTCAGGTTGGGGGCGCTGGCCACTACAACCGCGTGCTTTACCCGATCAGGATATTGCAGCGTCCAGCTCAGGGCCTGCATGCCGCCCAGGCTGCCGCCCATCACTGCGGCCAGCGTTTGAATACCCAAGGCGCTAATGAGCCGAGCCTGCGCATCCACCCAGTCCTGCACGGTGACGACCGGAAAGTCAGCGCCGTAAATCTTGCCAGTGTCGGGGTTGATCTGCATCGGCCCGGTCGAGCCAAAACATGAGCCCAAATTGTTGACGCCAATCACAAAAAACTGGTTGGTGTCCACCGACTTGCCGGGGCCGATCATGGTGCTCCACCAGCCTTCAGATTTGGGCTGACCCGCGTACACGCCCGCTACATGGTGCGACGCATTGAGCGCGTGGCAGATCAATACAGCATTTGACTTGTCAGCATTCAGTGTGCCGTAGGTCTCAAAGCTCAAGTCGTAGGCACGCAGTGATGCGCCGCTTTGCAGCGGCAGCGGCGCTTCAAAATGCATGGACTGTGGCGAGGCGATCAACATCTTTTGGTCACTGACAAATAAAAAAACCCGACATCGCTAAAGGCGAGGCCGGGTTGGCGCGTGTCTTTAGCTGTACTTGTTAAGCGCCCGCAAGCTGTAGCAAATCGGCGCTAATTAAGTATATCAACCGAACAGTGCAAACAAACCCAGCCCCAAAAAGATGACGGCGCTGACGATGTGCACCACCCGCAGCGGCACCACGCGCGTCATGCGCTCACCCAGCCACACCACCGGCACGTTTGCCAGCATCATGCCTAGTGTGGTGCCCGCCACCACGGCCGCATACGCATCAAAACGTGCGGCCAGCATAACGGTAGCAACCTGAGTTTTGTCGCCCATCTCGGCCAAAAAGAACAGCACAAGCGTGGTGCCAAAAACACCAAAGCGCATCGGCTGTTTGTCCGCCGCATCGTCCAGCTTGTCAGGGATCAGCATCCACACCGCCATGGCGATGAAGGATGCGCCCAAGATCCAGCGCAGGGTTTGCGGGCTTAAAAGTGTGGTGAGCCATGCACCCAGCGCACCGGCCATGGCATGGTTTAAAAGCGTCGCGATAAAAATGCCCCACACAATCGGCCAGGGCTTTTTAAAACGTGCGGCCAGCAACAGCGCCAGCAACTGGGTTTTGTCGCCAATTTCGGCCAGTCCGACGATACCGGTTGAGATAAGGAAGGCTTCCAAACTAATCCTAAATTAATCCTAAACTAATCCTAAATTAATCCTGAATTGATAGCTGCTTACTCCCGTATTTATTGGGCTAGACATCGATTTAAGCATGAAATTGGCCTGTCAGTCCATTTCCATACCATTCGTGCACGCGAAGGCCAAGCGACGACAGTACAGACGTACGGCTAGCGAAGCCGACAAAGTGCACGGATGATATGGAAATGGAATCAGTCCCTCTGGCGACGTTTTTTACATTGCGCGTAATCCACCATCAGCCAGCAGCGTAACCTGAAGCATCGATAACCGGAGACAACCCATGAACATGACGCTGTCTGGTGGTGGCTCAAATGCTAATGTGTCGCCATCAAGGGTGTCGGCAGCTGGGTTTTAGGCGGCTTGGTTCCTGCCTGGTCACCTTCAATGACCTGCAACTCCTTGCGCTGCATCTGCACGCCGCCAAAGATGGTGGCAAACGCGACGTCTTTGGCGTCTCGCCCGGTACCTACACGTACCAATCGGTCAACAGGTGCCATTTGCGTTGGGTCAAACACTACCCACTGGCTGTCAAGCCAGGCTTCAAATACGGCATGAAAATCCTGCGGCGGCTCGTCAAAGTGCACATAGCCCACCACCAGCCGGGCAGGGATGTTCAGCGCCCTGCAAAAAGTAATACCCAGGTGCGCAAAGTCACGGCATACGCCTGCACGCTGAACAAACACTTCCTGCGCAGTTGTGGTTGACGTGCTGAAGCCCGGCATGTAGTAGATTGAATCGTGAATCCAGCTCTCAATGGCGCGCACGCGGCTCAGGCCGTGTGGCAGGTCGCCAAACAACTGCTGGGCGGCGCGGCTCAAGATATCTGACTCGCAGTATCGGCTGGGCATCAAATAGCGCAGGACATCGTCCGGCACGGCGGTCACTGCGGCTTCATCGAGGTGCAGGGGCACAGGGCATGGCATCAGCTCAACCTGCGCGTTGTAGTTGATTGACAAAATGCCCTTGGGTGCATCGAGCCGCACAAAACGGTTGCCGTTGCGCTCATCAGCAAAGGTGCGCACCTTCACACTCGGCGTGATGCTCAGGCGCTCTGACACCACCTGGTGGCCTTTGTCAAAAGCGGCTTCAATGTTGAATAAAAAGTGCGCGGGGTGAGTGACCTCGTAGTCAAGCTGCAAATCTATCGTGGCAGTGTGCATAAAAATCTTGATTTATTTGATCGCTTTTTTGATCGCGCCGACACCCAGCGCCGCCAGTACGATGAAGATCACAGTGACTATTAAAAATAGACCAAACAGCACTTTAGCGATACCAGCTGAGCTTGCAGCCAGCCCGCCAAAACTAAAGGCTCCGGCAATGATCGAGATGACAGCAAAAATAACTGCATATTTGAGCATGACGACATCCAGTAAAGAGGTAGCTTGATTGTCATTTCGAGAAAGAAATTTACCGTCAGCTATGGACTGCCCCGACTGTAGGACGGCACTACAGATGATGTCTGCTTGGCGAGTTTTTTTATTTCTTAAAAAATAATTTCAACGCCGTTGTTGAATGACTTTGATTGGAAAACCCTTTTCAAACGCCGACGCCGCCACGCCCGACCTGACGGGTGTCACCATCAGCCAACTCAATAGATTTTTGAAAGTCAAAACCGGTTTGACCTGAGTACACTTTAAGTTTCAATTTATCTCCACCTGACTGCAAGGATTGTTATGAAGCTTTATTACTCCCCCGGTGCCTGCTCGCTGGCTGTTCACATCACGCTGCATGAGGCGGGCATGACATTCACCCCGGTCAAAGCCCCCACCAGAACCCACCTGCTAGAAGACGGCACCGACTACTACAGCATCAACCCGCTGGGTTATGTGCCGCTGCTGGAGCTGAACGACACGACGCGCCTGACGGAAGCGCCGGCCCTGCTGCAATTTATTGCTGACCAGGTGCCCGAAAAAAACCTGGCACCAGCCAACGCCACGGTCGCGCGCGCAAAAATGAACGGCTGGCTGGCCTTTATCAGCAGCGAGTTGCACAAAGGCTTTGCCCCGCTGTTCAACCCTGCCACCCCGGCAGACTACAAACCCATGGTGGTAGAAAAACTGCTCAGCCGCCTGAAGTGGGTTGACGAGCAACTGGCTGGCAAACAGTACCTGATGGGCGACGCCTTCAGCGTGGCAGACCCGTATCTCTTTAACGTCACCAACTGGGCACCCCTGGTCAAAGTGGACATTTCTGGCTTTGCCAATTTAGCCACGTTTCGCGCCCACATGGCGCAGCGGCCTGCGGTACAGACGGCCATGCGGGCTGAAGGATTGATCAAGTAAGCGGGGCTCAGTCGGCCAGATGCAGCAGTGTGTCTGGTCAGGTGGCAGTGGGCAAACATGACGAGGTGTGCTTGCAGACATTGACGCTGATGAATCTGATCAGTAACGTTCAGTCTTGCAATGACGCCGGAATGTCCCGGCTCATATGCACAAGTCGTATCACCCACAACTGGCCAGCTTGCTCAATGTAAAACAGGCTGAAAGGGAATTTGCTCAAGCCCCAAAACCGCAAACCGGGCAAGCCCAGTTCTTGTACGTGTCGGGGAGAACCTGTGCCCGGTGCGCGCTGGATATGAGTGACAGCTTTCTCCAGCGCGTCCAAAAACGCATCGGCCATGTGAGGTGCTTCTTGTACGTGGTAGACAAGCGCATCTTCGATGTCTGCCCGTGCCTGTGGGCTGCGCAGGATCGGCTTCAACCGCGCTTGCGGGCTGACACGCTTTGGCGCAAGCGGGCAAAAAACTGGCATCCATCGCCCCCCCCCCACGCCCGACCGCATGCCAACCAGCAAATGCGCCTTGAACTGGCGTTTGTCCTGATCCTGCCGAATCAACTCGCGCATGTATTCGCCAGATGTGCCGTAACCCCTCAGCTTGAACCAGCTTGTCGACATATGCCTTCATGCTGTCGGGTAGTGAAATGTTCAATTTCCGTTCGGGTTGAGCTTGTCGAAACCCTTCGACAAGCTCAGGGCGAACGGTTCACAGTTCACAAGGCCGGATCAATAACTGCTGCGACTGACACAACTTCAGCAGCCTTTCCTGCACCAGCGCATTGCGCTTGCGTCAAACTACGCCATTCCCAGTTTCCCAGCTTTCAAGTTTCCAAGTTTTCAAGAGACTCCATGCCCACCTTATTCGACCCTGTTACCGCCGGTAATTTGCATCTGGCCAACCGCATCGTCATGGCACCGCTGACGCGCAATCGTTCGCCCAATGCGATTCCTGGCGCAATGGCCGCCACTTATTACACGCAGCGCGCCACAGCGGGGCTGATCATCACTGAGGCCACAGCCATTACGCAGCAGGGCCAGGGCTACTCAGACGTGCCGGGCCTGTATGGCACTGAGCAGCTCGATGCGTGGAAGAAAGTAACCGAGGGCGTACACGCTGCAGGCGGCAAAATTGTGGTGCAACTGTGGCATGTGGGCCGCGTATCACACACGTCTTTGCAGCCCGACCACGGCGCACCAGTAGCACCGTCGGCCATCACCGCAAAGACCAAAACCGTGCTGATCAAAGACGGTACGCCCGTGTTTGTTGAAACGTCAGAACCCCGCGCGCTGCGTGTTGAAGAGCTGCCAGACCTGGTTCACAGCTACCAGGCAGCCGCGCGCACTGCCGTTGATAGCGTGGGTTTTGACGGGGTCGAAATTCATGGTGCGAATGGTTACCTGCTGGACCAGTTTTTGAAAACTGGCTCTAACCAGCGCACCGATGACTACGGCGGCTCGATTGAAAACCGTGCGCGCTTGCTGCTGGAGGTAACCCGCGCCGTGACGGCTGCCGTGGGTGGTGGTTGCACCGGCATCCGGTTGTCGCCTGTCACGCCGGCCAATGACGTCATTGACGCAGACCCGCAGCCGCTGTTTGACTATGTGGTGCGCGAATTGGCCAGCATGAACCTGGCTTACATCCACATCATTGAAGGCGCAACCGGCGGGCCACGCGAGATGCCCGACAGGCCGTTCGACTACGCTCTACTCAAGGCAGCTTACCGCGAAGCTGGTGGCAAAGGCGCCTGGATGGTCAATAACGGCTACGACCAGGCACTGGCTGAAAACGCCGTCAAACACGGCGATGATCTGGTGGCCTTTGGAAAACTGTACATCGCCAACCCAGACCTGGTAGCGCGCCTGAAGCAAGGCGGGCCTTTTAACGAGGGCAACCAGAAGACCTGGTACGGCGGCGGCGCAGAAGGCTACACCGATTACCCGACGCTATAATATCGGGAGCGTCTAGCGCTTGTATTTATTGGGCTTGAGTCCTTAACGACCCAAGCCAACAGGCACAAGCAGGCGCTTAACCACCTGGCCGTTTTTCAGGTGCGACGCCACAATCTCATCAATGTCGTGGGCGTCAACATAGGTGTACCAAACCGCCTCTGGGTAAACCACTGCCACCGGGCCCACGGTGCAGCGGTCCAGACAGCCCGCCTTGTTAACGCGGACTTTGCCCGGTGCTGACAGCCCCGCTGCTTTGACTTGTGACTTGCAGCGGTCAAAAGCCTCTTGGGCGCGGTGATTGGCACAGGCGTCTTTGCCGGGCGCACGCTCGTTCAGGCAAAAGAAGATGTGGCGTTCGTAGTAATGTTCCGACGGGTGCTCAGAAAGACGTTCAGACGGGTGCTTTAAAGCGTGATCAGGGGTGTTTGGCGTGGTCATCATTTTATTTTACGGTTGTGCTGACTTTTCGCGCTCCGACAACCGCGCCAGCAGATAGAGCAAAGCAGCGTACGGCCACAGCCAGCCCAGCCACTGCACGAGCCCATGAAAACGAATAAATTGCCCCTGCTCCCAGGTTTGCAGGGTTTGCGAAAAATAAGCACTGGCAGGTGCCTGGTTCAACAAACCAAGCTGAATCACCAAAGCCAGCAGTGCAAACGCTGCCGCGCCGCGCCTGCCCAGCGGCAACAATGCCAGTGCCAACACGGCAGCCAGCATCAAGCCTGCGCGCACTGGCAGGTCTAGCCAGGCCCAGGCATGCTCAGGCCCGTAACTAAGTGCGGCCGACAGTGCCGAAACGCCAATACCGGCCGCCAGCATCAAGGCCGCAAACACCGCCCGCCGCCACAGCGTGCGCACAACGCCGTAGCCCAGCAGCAGCGGAATCAACGCTCCCAAGGCCACACACATCAGCTCGGCCAACGGCACCAGCGGCTGCAGCTCAATCTCGCGTACCGGTAGCCACACCAAAAACGGCGTGCCCACCAATGTGTCGGCCAGCGCCGTCTCTAACCGTTCAAACACCTGACCCAGCCCCATTGGCACTGCCGCCGGAAACAGCAGCGCCACAGGCCACAGCGTCAGCAGCGCCATGGCCCCGCGCGCATCCGGCGTTAACCAGCGCGACCGAAAGCGGCTCCAGCGGCCCAACGCGCCCAACTTTTCTAACGCCCAGGCAACGTACGCGCCTAACGCAGCACCCAATGTGTTCAATGCCAGATCAACATTGGACGGAATGCGCGACGGCAAATAACTTTGCAACGTTTCCATCATGAGCGACAGCAACAAGGCACCGCTTACCGCCAGCCACATCGCCCATCTGATCTGCCCACTGCGCAGGCTGGCCAGCGTTAGCAAAAACCCCAGCGGTGCATAGCCCAGCACATTAGCCGCTACATCAAAACCGGTCCAGTATTTAGGCAGTGGCGCCGTCAGGTAAAGCAGCGGTGACAAGTCCTGGTCACGCCAGTCCGCAAAAGGGTACAGGCTGGCATAAACAATCAAACAAACCAGCGCCAGTGACAAAGGCAGCGCCGCTGTTTTTACGGCCAGATCAGGCGACGAGTTGGGGAGCGGATTGGAGGACGTCAATGGACAAATTTGGACAAATTTGGGCAGATTTGGATAGGCTTGGGCAAGCTTGAGCAGGCTTAAAACGGCTTGACCACCGCCAAAATCACTGCGGCCACCAGCAGCAGCACCGGTGCCTCGTTAAACCAGCGAAACCACACGTGGCTGCGGGTATTTTGATTGGCCACAAACTTCTTGTACATGCCGCTGCACAAGTGGCCGTAAGCAATAGCCAACACTACCACCACCAGCTTGGCGTGCATCCAGCCGCTGCCGCGCCCCACGCCGTAACCCAGCCACAGCCAGAGGCCCAAGCACACCGCAGGCACAGACAAAATGTGTGTGAACCTCAACAGCTTTTTAGCCATCAACATCAAGCGCTGCCGCTCGGCCACGCTTTCGGGGGGCACCATCGCCAGGTTGACAAAAATGCGCGGCAGGTAAAACAGGCCCGCAAACCAGCTGGCAACAAAAATAATGTGGAAAGATTTGATCCAGAGCATTTGGATAGTTTAGTCCGGCTGGCCAAAAAAAAAGCCCAGCAACTCAAGGTCGCCGGGCAGTAAGCCTTTTTGCTGTAACACGCAAAGGCCCCGCTCAGGGAGGAAAAGCGGGATGCAGTCACCGCAAGGGTGGCCGCACAATTCAAGTGTATAGCAAGACTTGCGGCAAAAATTGCATGTGATGTTTGAGTCAAATTCTGGCTGCTGAAGGCGGCAGTTTATTGCCTCGGCTTGGCTCGTGTGGGGCTCACGACCGCCATCCCTTTTCAACACTGTTTTTGATCCGGCCTTATGAACTATGAACCGTTCGCCCTGAGCTTGTCGAAGACTGTGATGAAGGCGATGTAATCTTGTCACACAGTATGAACTATGAACCGTTCGCCCTGAGCTTGTCGAAGGGTTCCCCTTGTGCGACCCCGGCTTCGACAGGCTCAGCCCGAACGGAAAATATACTTCACCGGGCCACATCAATATTGATACTGTTTTTGTTACTCTTTTTGTTATTGTTACCAAATGCAGTCGAATAAGCTACACTGAATAATTATTTTGTCCAACGGACATAACACTTGGCTCGGAGCACTTTATGGCACGCAAAATTTCAGCTGTTTTAACAACCCTGGTTGTTGCATCCATGCTTAGTTCGGGACTGGTATTTGCCCAAGCTGCTGAAAACGGTAGCGGTGCCAGTGCGGGTGGAGGTTCATCTGCTGCAGGCGGTGCGGGCGCAGCAGGTGGTGGAGCGGCGGTAGGCGCGGGTGTGGGCGTCGGCCTGTCTGTTGGCGCTATTGTTGGCATCGCGGCGGTTGGGTTGGCTGTTGCCGCTGCGGCCAGCAGTGGCAAGGGACCCAGTGGAACCACGGGAACCACACCCTGAGTAGCAAAGGTGGCGTGAAAGTTTTTGGGAAAACTCCAAAAAGTTTGAGTTTTTAGATCATTCACCTCTTCGTCTGACACAAGGCTGAAAGTTGCTTTTTTTTAACTCAAGTCGGCACCTATTGCCGACTTTTTTTTGTTTATTGCTTTCCGCTTGCGCACCGCGCGCTGTTGTTTTCAGTGACGCTGTCAGCGCTATTTTTACTGCTAAAACCGATAACTCTGACCCCAGTAAACTTAGCCCCGGTTTGCGCTACCTACGCGTGGTCTCATCAGGCAATGTGTCGCTTCTGGTGCTGGGCTACCTAGACCCACACCCCTTGGGGCCGATTGAGGTGTGGTACAGCTCCCAGGCAGAAGTGCTCCGAATCCAAAACGGACATGTTGTGGGCCTGACTGGCGCCTCGGTTGAATGGCGGCGCGTGAGCTTGTCAGCCACCCCGGCGTGGGGCAGTGTTGGCGCTGCGGGCATTCGATACAGCCGTACCCGCGATGTAATGCCGGGCTATGCATTTGGCACGACTGACCAATTAGAGCTACGCCAAACATCAGCCCCGTCCCGCAGCCATGTTTCTGCCAGGCCAGCCACGCTGACTCAAAATTTAACGTGGTTTGAATCACGGGAGGCTGGCAACCAGCTGCCACCCGCCCGCTTTGCAGTTGAGCTTGCCAACGGTGTAAGCACTGCGATTTACGGAGAACAATGCTTTTCGCCCACTTATTGCCTGAGCTGGCAAACCTGGCCTTCCCTGGGGTGGGCGCCGTGACCCGGTCAAAGGCAAAGCCGACTGCCTTGTTGGGCTGGGCAAAAGCCAGTTTGCCTGTATTGCTGTGTTGGGGCACCGGCCTTGACGTGGCGGCACAGCCCAACACCATTGCCACTGCCACTGCCACTGCCACTGCCAACAACCAGCCATTGCAAGGCGAGCGCTTAAGCGCATGGCTGCTTCGCCAGCCGCTGGGCAAAGATGCTTACCTGACGGGGCTGAGTTGGCGCGTAGAGCGTGAAAAAGAGGCCCAGGCGCGCCAAAAAAACGCGCTCAAAGCGCATCTTATGGGCTCTGTTTTAACAAACCGGGCACCGCCAGCCGCACGCCAACGGCTGTCTGACTGGATCAATACCTTGCCCGTTACCGGCAGGGTACGGGTTGCGATTGCTGACCCGCGCTGGCTTGAAGTGCACCCTGCCAGCGATCCGGTGCTGGCCGCTGACCACAAGGTTGTGGTCCCATCACGACCAAGCACAGTAACGGTGGTAACCAGTACAGGACTTTTATGCCCTGTACCCCACCAGCCCGGCCAAGAGGCCAAATTTTATGTGTCTGCTTGCCAGGCGCAACCTGGCCCCGCGCGGGTTGACAAGGTTTGGGTGGCGCAGCCCGATGGCGTGGTGCAAAAGTTCGGCATTGCCGCCTGGAACGGCCAGGCGCAAGACGCACCCGCGCCCGGCTCGTGGATTTGGGCACCGGGTGCTCAGTCGGGCTGGGCTGACGAGTTCTCGCAACTGTTCATTGACTTTTTGGCAACCCAAGGGCCAGCTGGCGGCCCGTGGCCCGAAAGTTTGCTGTCTGCAGCCATAGCGCCCGCCAGGCCCGAACGCAATTGGCCCAAGACGCGCGACCCATCTGCCACCAGCAGCGACTGGGGCGGTATCGGCTTACTGCAAACGCCCACTGCCCGCATGGCAGAAGTTGGCAACTTTTCATTGGGTTTTGTTCGCAACTACCCCCATTCGCTGTTAAATATTTCAATTCAACCCCTGGACTGGGCGGAGCTGAGCTACCGGTACACATCCATCAGCAATGTGAAATATGGCCCCGCTACCTTTAGCGGCAATCAAAGCTACAAAGACAAAAGCATCGACCTGAAGATACGGCTACTTAAAGAATCAGCGTACCTGCCCG
>JAYURC010000084.1:0-20969 GCA_043756405.1 Polaromonas sp. | reverse complement strand
TGACGTTTGTTTTTGGTGGTCTTCTTGGTCAGAATGTGACGTTTGAAGGCTTGGCCGCGCTTGACGGTGCCACCTGGACGAACGCGGAAACGCTTTTTAGCGCCGCTCTTGGTTTTCATTTTGGGCATTTCTGCTCCTTTTCATTTGTGCTCGTGAGGCGTTTACAAACTGCTTGCAACCTTGATGGCCCCGAGACACTTGTAAAAGTGTCGAGTTTTTAAGCTCTTCCACTTGTTGCGGTGCATTTTAAGTCACCACTTTTCGCAAAATCAGACCTGCGCCTGACTTTGCAGGAACGTCTTTCAACGTCCCGTTTTCTAAATTTACGCTGCAGCAGACGTTTCTGCTACTACCTTGACACCCGGCTTTTTACGCCCCGGTGCGATCATCATGACCATTTGTCGGCCTTCCAGCTTTGGAAACTGCTCTACAACAATCAAATCAGCCAACTCATCCCGAATGCGGGCTAACAAGGCCAAGCCCAACTCCTGGTGCGTGATTTCGCGACCGCGAAAGCGTAGCGTGATTTTGCATTTATCGCCTTCATCCAAAAAGCGCTTGATGTTGCGCACCTTGATGTTGTAGTCACCATCATCGGTGCCTGGGCGAAACTTGATCTCTTTGATCTCAATAACTTTTTGCTTGGATTTCGCTTCCGCTGCTTTTTTCTGCTCCGCGTACTTGAATTTGCCGTAGTCCATCAACCTGCAAACCGGCGGCACAGCCGTCGGCGAGATTTCTACCAGGTCTACGTCAGCCTCACCGGCTAGCCGGAGCGCTTCCATGATGTTGACAACGCCTAGCGGCTCGTTGTCGACGCCTGAAAGTCTTACTTCAGGGGCCATGATTTCACGGTTCAAGCGATGCTTGCGTTCTTCGCGCTGGCGGCGGTCACGAAATTCAGTAGCGATGGTCGTTATCCTTTAAATCTTGCTATAAAAGCTATAGCGGCTTGCGCCCGTTTTACAACGGCTGCAGTCTAAATTGATCATCAAAATTATGAAAAATCAGGCTTTTTGTGCAATGTCTGAAGCTATTTGCTGAGCAAACGCTTCAAAAGGCATCACACCGAGGTCTTTGTTTCCCCGGGCGCGCACTGCGACGGACTCAGCTGCCATCTCCTTGTCACCAATGACCAGAATGTACGGCAGCTTTTGCATCGAGTGCTCACGTATTTTATACGTGATCTTCTCGTTGCGGAGATCCAAATTTACCCGAATACCCTGATTTTGCAGCGTTTTAGCAACCTTTTTGGCGTATTCAGCCTGTGAATCAGTGATATTAAGCACCGAAACTTGTGTAGGCGCAAGCCATGTTGGCAGCGCACCCGCATGCTCTTCAATCAGAATCCCGATGAAACGCTCCAGGCTGCCGACGATGGCACGGTGCAGCATGACAGGCCGGTGGCGCGCACCGTCCTCACCGACATATTCAGCATCAAGCCGCTCGGGCATTGAAAAGTCAACCTGCATGGTGCCGCACTGCCACTGACGGCCAATCGCGTCTTTGAGCGTGTATTCAATCTTGGGGCCGTAAAACGCGCCGTCGCCGGGCGATATTTCAAATTCGCAGCCTGATGCGCGCAAGCTTTCCGTCAGTGCATGCTCGGCCTTGTCCCAACTTTCGTCTGACCCAATACGCGCCTCGGGCCGCGTAGCAACTTTATAAATGATGTTTTTAAAACCAAAGTCGGTGTAGACCTTTTGCAGCAGCGTCGTGTAGTCAACACACTCTTTCAAAATCTGCTCTTCGGTGCAGAAAATATGGCCGTCGTCTTGCGTAAAACCGCGCACACGCATGATGCCGTGCAAGCCGCCCGATGGCTCGTTGCGGTGGCACTGGCCGAATTCACCGTAGCGCAGCGGCAAGTCGCGGTAGCTTTTGATGCCCTGCTTGAAGATCAAGATGTGACCGGGGCAGTTCATTGGCTTTAACGCATATTCACGCTTTTCGCTCTCGGTCGTGAACATGTTGTCGCGGTACTTGTCCCAGTGGCCGGTTTTTTCCCACAGCGTTTTGTCAATAACTTGCGGGCCTTTGACTTCCTGATAACCGTTGTCTTGGTACACCTTGCGCATGTACTGCTCAACGCCTTGCCACAGCGTCCAGCCCTTGGGGTGCCAAAACACCAGACCTGGCGCGTGATCGTCAATGTGGAATAAATCGAGCTCTTTGCCAAGCTTGCGGTGGTCGCGCTTTTCGGCTTCTTCGAGCTGCGTCAGGTATCGCTGCAAATCGTCTTTTGTCGCCCATGCCGTGCCGTAAACGCGTTGCAGCATTTCATTGCGGTGGTCGCCGCGCCAGTAGGCGCCAGCCAGCTTCATGAGTTTAAAAAATTTCAGCTTACCCGTGCTCGGCACGTGCGGGCCGCGGCACAGGTCTTCAAAATTGCCCTCGCGGTACAGCGACACATCATCACCTGCGGGAATACTGCTGATGATTTCCGCTTTGTAATGCTCGCCAATGCTGTTGAAATGAGCCACTGCCTCGTCGCGCGGCAACACACGGCGGGTTACGGGCTCGTCTTTGGCGGCTAGCTCTGTCATTCGTTTTTCGATGGCCACCAAATCATCAGGCGTAAACGGGCGTTTGTACGAGAAGTCGTAGAAAAACCCGTTTTCAATCACGGGGCCGATCGTGACCTGCGCATCAGGGAAAAGCTCTTTTACGGAGTAAGCCAGCAGGTGCGCTGTTGAATGGCGAATCAGGTCCAGTCCATCCGCATCTTTGGCAGTGATGATTGCCAGAGCACTGTTTTTGTCGATCAGAAAACTGGTGTCGACCACCTTTCCATCGACCTTGCCGCCCAAAGCGGCTTTGGCCAAACCAGCACCAATCGACGCGGCAACTTCAGCCACAGTGACAGCCTGCGGGAACTCACGAATGGAAGCATCGGGGAGCGTGATTTGAATCATTGAACGTCGTTTTCAGAGTCTGCGAGAGAAGGGGGCAAAAACAAAAAGCGCGACGTGTGCCGCGCTGGAGCTAATGTTATGACCTGATTTTAATCGACTCGAAACCAGGCATCAGATCAGCGCCCCGTCACTTTCTTTATGGTTGGCTTGATGCTGTCGCGCCGGGCAGGCAACACGGGAGCACATTCGCGCAAGGCATTCAGCACAATGCAGGTGGCTGTCTCTGTCATGACGCAGAACTTCGTCACCACCGCATCCAGGTGTGCGACATCAATCACGGCAATCTCTAACACCCAGCTGTCATCACCCGTCACGTTATATGCGGTGATCACTTCAGGTGTCTGCTCAACGAGTTTGACGACGCGGGCATATTCAGCGCGACCGACTCGCACCACTGCACGAATGCCGTAACCGAGTCGCTGGTAGTTGACTTGGGCTCGGTAGCCAGTGATGACGCCCGACAATTCAAGTTTGCGCACCCGTTCGGTGACGGCAGGCTGGCTTAGATGAACTTGCCGCCCTAGCTGCGCCATGGTGGTACGCGCGTCTTTTTGTAGCGCCGCCAAAATTGCAGCGTCGTAAGCGTCAAATTCATTGATTTCGGTAGAAGTGTTCATTGACATTAAAAAGTAAGGTGAGCAGCAGAAAACACCGTTAATTTTGCATGGCAAATGATGACCTGGCAAATTATCATCATCGTCATGACAACTCTCGCCCCTCCCTTGAATCGCTCTCTCCCCACGGCAAGCTGGTTGATTCCTGCACTATTGGCTTGCTATTTGGTGTGGGGATCCACTTATCTGGCCATTCGTTTTGCGCTGGTCAGCTTTCCGCCGTATTTTCAAATGGGCTCACGCTTTGTGCTTGCCGGCGTTTTGCTACTGGCCTGGATGCGGTGGCGTGGCGCGGTCTGGCCTACCCGTAACGAATGGCGCAACGCCGCCATCGTCGGCTGCCTGATGCTGGCAGCGGCCATGGGCTGGCTGGCGAGCGCGCAGCAACACATCGGGTCGGGCCTGATTGCTACGTTTATCGCTGTTGTGCCCATGGTGGTTTGTGCGTTTGGCCTGGCTGTGGGCAAGCGCCCCACCCGCCTTGAACTGGCTGGCATGGCACTGGGCGCGGTTGGCGTTTTGCTGTTGGTGCGGGGTGCCAGCTTTGCTGCTTCGCCCGTGGGCATTGCGTTGATTGTGGGTTCGGTGATCGCCTGGTCGCTGGGCTCGGTATTGCAAACCACTCGCCTGCCGCTAGCGCCTGGCCCCATGGGGTTTGCCAGTGAGATGCTTTGCGGCGGGGTTGTATTGATGATGATTTCGCTGGCCATGGGCGAACAGCCAATCTGGCCACCACAACCATTGGCGCTTGCTGCATGGGCTTACCTCGTGGTGTTTGGTTCTTTGGTAGCCTTCAGCGCCTACCTGTACTTGTTGGCCAACGCGTCACCAGCGGTCGCTACCAGCTACGCGTTTGTAAACCCCGTGATTGCTTTGGCCTTGGGTGTGACCTTTGGCGGCGAGGTGGTCAGCAGCGGTGAATGGCTGGCCTGTATGGTTATTTTGGCGGGTGTGGTTTTGATCTTTTTCAGCAAGGCTAAAAGGGCATGAAAAAGGGGTCTAACGTTTCTGTTAAACCCCCTCGTCGACTTTTCAATCAAGCAGCAGATCAGTGAAACTGCTCTTCTTCTGTTGAACCCGTCAGCGCCGTCACGCTTGACTTGCCGCCCTGGATCACGGTGGTGACTTCATCAAAATAACCGGTGCCTACTTCTTGTTGATGCGACACAAAGGTGTAGCCACGGTCGCGGGCTGCAAATTCAGGCTCTTGCACCTTTTCAACATACGCCGTCATGCCGCGTGCCACGTAGTCTTGCGCCAAGTCATACATGTTGTACCACATGGAATGGATGCCAGCCAACGTGATGAACTGGTACTTGTAGCCCATCAGGCCAAGCTCTTTCTGGAACTTGGCAATCGTGGCGTCGTCGAGGTTTTTCTTCCAGTTAAATGAAGGCGAGCAGTTGTAGGCCAGCATTTTGCCGGGGTGTTTGGCATGCACAGCCTCAGCAAATTTACGGGCAAATTCCAAATCAGGCGTACCAGTTTCGCACCAGACCAGGTCGGCGTATTCAGCGTAAGCAACAGCGCGACTGATGGCTTGGTCCATGCCTTTGTTGGTTTTGTAAAAGCCTTCTGCGGTGCGTTCGCCAGTGATAAATGGCTTGTCGTTTTCGTCGTAGTCGCTGGTCAGCAAATCAGCAGCTTCTGCGTCGGTACGCGCAATGACCAGAGTTGGTACGCCGCACACGTCAGCGGCCATGCGGGCAGCGATGAGTTTTTGGCAGGCTTCAGCGGTTGGCACAAGCACCTTGCCGCCCATGTGGCCGCATTTTTTGACTGACGCCAACTGGTCTTCAAAGTGAACGCCTGCAGCGCCGGCCTTGATCATGGCTTTCATCAATTCAAACGCGTTCAGCACGCCGCCAAAACCGGCTTCTGCATCAGCCACGATAGGCGCGAAATTGTCGATGTAGCCCTTGTCACCGGCGTCAATGCCTTTGGAATGCTGGATTTCGTCAGCACGGCGAAACGTGTTGTTGATGCGTTCAACCACGGTCGGAACAGAGTCAACCGGGTACAGTGACTGGTCCGGGTACATGGATGCGTAGCTGTTGTTGTCAGCGGCGACTTGCCAGCCCGACAGGTAAATGGCTTTGACACCCGCTTTGACCTGTTGCATGGCTTGGCCACCTGTCAAAGCACCGAGGCAATTGACATAGGGCTCGTTGTGAACCAGATCCCACAGCTTTTCAGCACCGCGGCGGGCCAGTGTGTGTTCAATATGAAAAGAGCCGCGCAGGCGAACGACGTCGGCAGCGGTATAACCGCGCTTGATACCCTTCCAGCGCGGATTGGTCGCCCAGTCTTTTTCAAGCGCGGCGATTTGCTGCTCACGTGACAGTTGATCGTTGAGGGTTTGGGGCATGGCGAACTCCTTAAGTTAGAAAAAACATGAATTCAAATAACATTTGTCGATGCTGAATTCTAAGTCTTCTACAAGACTTATTTGTATCTTATGTCTTATATAAGACAATTTATTTTTATGAATGAAATCAATCGGTTACGGTTTCAATATCAAATTATGAAATTAAATTTCTTATATTGAGAAATTATTTTGCACTGCAGCATTTCTTTTAAGCGGTGCAAAGTTGCCGGGAGCAAACGAATCTAACCCTTACCCCTGCAACTACCCCAACACACCGTTTGGTGCATCGTTCAATTCGACGGCGGATAGCGGCTGATCAATTTGTTCTGCCGATAGTTCAAACGCGCCAGCTCCAGCACACCCAGCGGTTTAAAGCCTCTGCTGCGCATAGCATCCGCAATGGCAAACAAGATCCGCTGCTTTTTAAAAATCATCCTGAACCCTGCCAGTACGCCCACCGCCGGGTCCCATGCCTGGATGGCTTCCGAGCCTGCACCGTTGATCTCCATGATCGAAAAACTACGGCCCGCGCCCAGGTCTTGCAGCGTGTTGAAACGCACGTCAAATCTGCCGAAGTAAAACTCTGGCATGTCTTGAGCGATAGCGTCTATGGCCCGGGTAAGCTGCGGCGTGATGTACGCGTGGCCGTCCCGGTACAAGCCGCCAACGCGGGTTGAACCGATGGTGGCCAGGCGCACAACCTCTCCCATCGCCGGTATTCGGCTGGCGCCATCGGTCGCGTTATACCCGGCTTGGTGCTTGGGTGAATTGAACAAGCGTCGAGTGCGCGGCTCAGCGGCCATCAGCTCAGTGATAGTGCGCACCCCATCACCCGTCACGCGCGGAAAATACCGTAGCGCCAGCCCAATGATGCAGCCAGCGTCAGCCTTGGGGTCGCGGATGTAGAAGATACCGGCCTCACCTTCATGCGGCAAATATTGCTGCAAAACCAGCATTTCGTTGGCTGGGAACGCCTGAAGGTAATCACTGAGTTCTGCCCGGTTGGCAATCAACCGTACGCCGTAGCCGCATAAACCAAGGTCGGGTTTGGCGATGACTGGAAACGACAAACCGGCGTTGCGCATCATGTGGCGCAGCTCTGCCGCGGAGTAACTCTTGTGGGTAGAAATTGAACAATAAACTGCCGTGGCTGACAGCGCTACAGGCCCCATGGCGTCAAAGTATTCAAGTTTTCCTTCACCCACCAAACCGCCAGCGGTGATGGTCGGGTTGGCAATGGTAGGCAGGGTCAAGCTACGGTAGCGCAGTGCCAACCACAGCCATTGCAGCGTCAAGGGGATGCAGATCAGCCACCTGGGCATGCGCTCCAATGTGCTGCTGGGCAAGACAAACTTGTCTTCAAGCAAGGTGACAGGAGTAGAAGGCACGTTGGCCAGCATTACAACGCTGCTTGTTTGCGCGTTACGGTTAAACCAACGGCAGCGATACGCTCGACCTGCGCGTAGGCGGGCTGCTCCAGCTCTTCACCAAACACGTCAGGGTCAATCTCTGTGTATGACCAGTCAAACCGCGTGTCGCTGAGCACAGGCTGCATGTCTGCCAAAAACGGATCAACGCCGCCAACAATAGCGACTCCGGTGTACAGCAGCAACCGCCCGCCAGGGGCCAGGCGGTTTAGCGCTTCTTGCCCAATACGTACTGACAAAGCCCGCCCCAGCCCTGCACCACCGTGGCGGTAAGCTCGCCCGGCGGCATCGTCCAGATAAGGCGGGTTGCTGATGATCAGGTCAAAGTCGCCCTTGACGGCGCGTAATGCATTGCCCAATGCAGGCTTGATAGGTACCGCAGCAAACGCAGCATTGACGCCCGTGTACTGCAAAGCAACTGGATTGATGTCGTTCATGCACACTTCAACCGGCCCCGATGGCGCCAATACCCGGGAAGCAACAATACCCCCTGCCCCACTGCCGCACCCCACATCAAGCAACCTGAGGGCTTGATTGCTACTGCGCTTGAAAGTCGTCACGCCGCTATGAACAAACTGTGCAAAGCGGTAAGTATCTGGGCCAAAAAAAACGGCATCGTCGTGTGTGGTGGGATAGCCTGAATGCACAAACAATTCGTCGCCGATACTGCTGATCCGCACAAGGCTCCGAAGCACATCGCCCTGCATGTGCAGTACGCCCGCCCCGCGCATGGCGGCCAACAGCTCGCGTGTCATGCCCACACAGGTCACCACTTTAAAAGGCATGTTCCAGCCAAACACATCGCGCAATGTGGCGGCCGTTTGCGTGCCGCGGTGCGGCAGCACACGCTGGTGCGTCAGCGGTGTGGGCGTGATGAAGCGGTAGCCTGTGCTGGCCAAATGGCGCAATATCAGCCCAAGAGCTATGGCTACGTCATCTTCCAAGTGCTGGCTCAGCATGTTGCAACTTTCAAAGGCAGTAAGGCGCTAGAGCTATCACAGCAGCATTGGCCACGCGACAGCCAAATTAGCGCACGGCCAGCAGTCAGAGAAAGGTGGCGACCGCTGGGTTGCGCTGTCAGCAGGCAGAACGAAGGCTCAACATCAGAATTGGCGAAAAGATGAAGCATGTGGCTAGGCTACGAACCATCGTGACAATAAAGTGGAATTTGCAAATTGTTGTTTCATGCGGGAATGACGGGTGTGCGTAACAACGCACAACTGTTGTAGGCCAAGGGCATTACATCGGGCTATCAGCCATTTAATGTGTCATTTAGGGTTGAAGCGCAATAAAATCTGGCGTAGTATGCTACTGAATATATAGCACCATGACTAGTTGGCCATCAGAGTTAGCTTACTTGGCCCCGATTGCAGCCTGAGCTGCAATCAAGCCTGTGGGCTGTTGTTAAACAAACCTAAGCATGGCTAGAGCTGCGCACTGCGCTCAAAAAACTTTGCTTTGTGTATCGGCAAAGTGTGTGCAGCCGGCAAAAACAATTTGCTCACGATGTTTAGTCACTTTAGAGCCGACGCCGCTCCCAGACAGGGCGTGGCGCATTCAGCGACTATAAATTTTGTAGGCGACCACCTTTGGGTTAAGTCACGTGACTATATTTACTGCATTGATGGCTTAACGACTCTACTCAAACGGCCGTGCAAGTCGCGCTTGCAAACGCTTTTCCTCACGCCGCTGGCTGAAAAATGCCTTCAGTAGCGCAGCACTTTCAGACGCAAGCACCCCACCCTGCAAAGCTGTTTGGTGGTTCAGTTGGGGCTGCTCGAACAAATTGATGACCGACCCTGCAGCACCGGTTTTTGCATCGAGCGCGCCAAACACAACACGCTTGAGCCGGGCGTGCAAGATGGCGCCGCTGCACATGGCGCAGGGCTCCAGCGTCGCGTACAAAGTGCATTCTGGCAGGCGGTAGTTACCCAGCACTTTAGCTGCCGCGCGCAGGGCGACGACTTCTGCATGCGCCGTGGGGTCGTGGCTTTCAACAGGTGCGTTGCGGCCAGTGGCAATCACCTGCCCGCCGTGCACGACCACTGCGCCTACCGGAACTTCGCCTGACTGAGCCGCTACTGCGGCTTGCGCCATTGCAAGCTGCATAAAGTCAATGTCGGTCAGCAAGGCAGCACGCTAACGCAGGATGGATGACACTGTATTGCCTTCAGCCACCTGTCCCATCACCTGCTCAAGCAGCAGAGCCGGGTCTTGTGCAGCATCGGCAAGGGCCAGTGGTTGGCTTACGCTGGCTATCTCAAGCCGTTGCGGGAACACCATACCGGCAACAGGCGCTGAATCCGGTTCTTGCAAAAAACCCGAAATTTGCTCTTGCAGCACGGCCTCACTGCGCGCGGCAAACAATATGCAGCCCCTGCTGCCTGGCATACAGCACAAAATGGCGTTGGGCGGCATGCGCTGGCGAATAAATTGAGCAATGACCATGGCCTTGACCGCCTGGCCACCAGATTCTTCACTGACAGCAAAATCGTCTGGGTTTTGTACATGAATACCGCACAGTGCAGCATAGGCTTTGCCGCTTGCCACATCCTTAAGAGTTCGGCTCAAAAGTTCGGTAAAACCAGCTTCGCTCCAGGTACCCGTCAGCGGGTCGAGCAATTTTTTGCGCTGGTCCCGGGAAGATTGGGTCAGCAACGCCTTTTGGTTATCCGTCAGGGCATTGATGCGCAGTTCTGACTCCACCATATGCGCCAGATCGGCCATGATCTCAAGATCGTCACCAGAAAAAGTACGCGGCATGGTGTCCAGCACACACAGAGTGCCCACACGCAGACCCAGCACTATCTCCAGCGGCCAGCCGCAATAAGACCGGATATGAGGCGGGCCGGTTACCAGCGGATTAGCGGCAAAGCGCGGGTTGAGCAACGTGTCGCGTACCTGAAAAACATCAGCCGTCATGATGGCGTGGCCGCAAAACGAAATGTCACGCGGCGTCTCGGGCACGTCCAGCCCTTGCGCAGAGCGAAACCATTGCACATCGTCTTCAATGATCGAAATCAACACGATGGGGACATGCAGCAGTCGCTGGGCCATGCGCGTGATGCGGTCAAAGCGGTCTTCACGCGGCACGTAAGCACACATGGCCGACTGCAAGGCGGCAATACGCTGGGCCTCGTTGTCGGGAATGGGGGAAATCTGGTAGTCCAAGGGTGTTTCGTATTGCTATAAATTCAATAGCATTTAACCGCTGAATTTATTGGGTTATAGGCATATTTGATGCCTAAAAATCGTTTGTGCGCAGGTATGCGCGACAACGACCCGATTTTAAGGATAAAACAGTTATTTACGATGGATTGCCCAGCTTATCCATCCACTCAGCCAGAGCACGTTCGTTGTCGTTGCCCTGGCTGTACAGCGCGTGCAAGGCGGCTCGTCCTTCGGGCCGGTGCTGGTTGAGTTTGACCTTGCATTGCATGCTCAGAACACGCAGCTCAAACGCCACTATGCCGTTCATCATTTTGTGCTGGTAGTCCTCGCCCAAGGCGCGCCACTGGTCAGCGTAAGCTGGGTCGTGGTCAGCTATCAGGTGTTTGAGCAAGCGGTCTTTGTCGTCAAATGTCTCAATAATTTTGGCCTGAACCGTGCAGTTAACCATGAGGTAGTTCCACGTTGGGACGCGTACCAAGTCAGGATAAACACGAGGTGTCATGTAAGCGTGAGGGCCCATGAAAGTGACCACGGCAGTAGGTCGTGCGGCCAAATAGCGCCAATGCGGGTTGGGTTTGGCGCAGTGACCTAGCAAAAGGGTATAGTCATTTTCAACCAGTAAATGCAACGGCAGCGGGGTAACAAATGGCAGGCCCGCGTCGTCGACTGATATCAAGCTGGCGAATGGATTACTGCAAATCAGCTCATGCGCGGTTGCGTGGGTGGTGCTGCTGTCTTTGGCGGCAAAGTGATGTGGAAGGTACATGTTGGTTGTGTTGCTGGATCTAAGCTGGTCTAGGGTGAACCGAAGTTTACTTAGAGCCGCCGCGAAAACAAGTGCTGACCGGTATGACTAAAAACTGACTGAATCTCGTCGTTGGACACACGGGTCCAAACTGTTCACGCTTTGATTGCCGGATCGAATTCAGTCAGGTCTGAAGCAAATTGGGTCGTGCGCCCTGCCTTGAACTTGGCTTTAACCGTAACGGTTGCACATTGCTGCCCCCTCACATTGAATGTATGCGAGAAATGCACAAACTTTGCATCAGCAAAAGCGCTGCTGGTACGCACGCAAACCCTGTCAAAAAGCTTGATGGGATGACTAAATTGAACCTGTTGCTCGATATTTACCATGGCACAACGAACACGCCACATCCTCCCCATCAGGCCACTGCGCACCCCAAAAACCAGTTGCGCTGCCTCGGCGAGTTGAATATATTTATCGCTCTTGAAGGCACTAATTCCCACATCAAACGGGGTAACCCAGAAGGTGCAGGTAAAACCTGATCGTCGGATACCTGCATGACGTTTTACCGATGACCAACGTTAAAAGATTGCGCCAAAAGCCTGACAAAGTTGAGTTACTCCCACTCAATTGTCGCAGGCGGTTTGCTGCTCACGTCGTACGTCACCCGATTAATACCGCGCACTTCATTGATGATACGACTCGACACTTTTTTAAGCAGTGCGTACGGCAGCTCGGCCCAATCGGCTGTCATGAAGTCACTGGTGTGCACGGCACGCAGTGCCACCACGTAGTCGTAGGTGCGGCCATCGCCCATGACGCCTACTGATTTGACGGGAATGAATACTGTGAAGGCTTGGCTTGTGGCTTCGTACCAGTTTTTTGGGGGTTTGGTGGGGGTGGGTGCGGGGGCGGATTCGGGGAGGCCCCCATCCCTGACTTCCCCCAGCGGGGGAAGGGGTAAGAAGGGGAAGTTGCGCAATTCTTCTATGAAGATCGCATCGGCTTGCCGTAGCAGGTCTGCGTATTCTTTTTTGACTTCGCCCAAAATGCGCACACCAAGGCCAGGGCCAGGGAACGGGTGGCGGTAGACCATGTCGTGCGGCAGGCCCAGCGCCACGCCCAGTTCGCGCACCTCATCTTTAAACAGTTCACGCAGCGGCTCCAGCAGTTTCAAGCCAAGTTGCTCAGGCAGACCGCCGACGTTATGGTGACTTTTAATGACAACAGCTTTTTTGTTTTTACCGCCGCCAGACTCGATGACGTCTGGGTAAATGGTGCCTTGGGCTAACCAGGCCACGTTATTTCTTGCTACATTATTTGTAGCTGCCTGCGCACGTATTTGTTCGGCTTGAGCCTTAAAAACCTCTACAAATTCGCGCCCGATGATCTTGCGCTTGGCTTCTGGCTCACTCACGCCTTTCAGGTGACCTAAAAACTGGGCTTCAGCATCGACCCGAATCACTTTGGCATGCAGTTTGCCAACAAACATGTCCATCACCATGTCGCCTTCGTTCAGCCGCAAGAGGCCGTGGTCAACAAATACGCAGGTCAGCTGGTCGCCAATGGCGCGGTGAATCAGCGCTGCTGCGACTGACGAATCCACCCCGCCTGACAGGCCCAGAATCACTTCTTCATTACCCACCTGCTGACGGATTTTTTCAACTGCTTCTTCAATGTAGTCACCCATGATCCAGTCGGGGCGGGTGCCGCAAATGTCTAAAACAAAGCGGTTCAACATCGCCTGGCCTTTGGCGGTGTGGGTGACTTCGGGATGGAATTGCACTGCGTAAAACTTGCGTGCCTCGTCTGCCATGCCAGCAATCGCGCAGCTGGGCGTGCTGGCCATTACCTTGAAGCCTGGCGGCAGCTCGGTAACTTTATCGCCGTGGCTCATCCACACCTTCAGCATGCCGTGGCCTTCTGGCGTAGCAAAGTCTTCAATATCTTTAAACAGCGCCGTGTGCCCATGCGCCCTGACCTCGGCATACCCAAACTCGCGCGTCTTGCCAGCCTCGACCTTGCCGCCCAATTGCTGCGCCATGGTTTGCATGCCGTAGCAAATACCCAGCACGGGCACGCCCAGCTCAAATACGGCATCAGGCGCACGGTCATCCACTTCGTACACGCTGGCGTGGCTGCCTGACAAAATCACACCCTTCAGGTTGCCGTCTTTGGCATAGTCACGCACCCAGTCGCTGGTCACGTCGCATGAGTGAACTTCACAAAAAACATGCGCTTCACGCACGCGGCGGGCGATGAGCTGGGTGACTTGACTTCCGAAGTCCAGGATGAGGATTTTTTGGTGTTGCATGAGGGACAACTATTTCGATAATTAAATAAAAAAGGCGCTTGTCATCAAGCGCCTGGGCATTAATCGGCTGACTATTCCGCCCGATAGTTAGGCGCTTCCTTCGTGATCTGCACATCATGCACATGACTCTCACGTATGCCGGCTGACGTGATTTCAACAAACTCAGCCTTGCTCTGCATCTCGTCAATCGTGGCGCAACCGCAGTAGCCCATGGAAGCACGCAGTCCGCCGGCCATCTGGAACACGATCGACACCATCGAACCCTTGTACGGCACGCGGCCTTCAATGCCTTCAGGCACCAGTTTGTCGGCGTTGGGGTTGCCTGTGCTGGACTCTTGAAAATACCGATCCGCGCTGCCCTGCTGCATGGCGCCAATACTGCCCATGCCGCGGTAGCTTTTGTAGCTGCGGCCCTGGTACAAAATGACTTCGCCGGGCGCTTCTTCCGTGCCTGCAAACATGCCGCCCATCATGACGGTACTCGCGCCTGCTGCGATGGCCTTGGCAATATCGCCTGAGTAGCGGATACCGCCGTCGCCAATCAAGGGCACGCCCGTGCCGCGCAATGCAGTGGCCACACTGTCAATGGCCATGATTTGCGGCACGCCCACGCCTGCCACGATGCGGGTGGTGCAAATGCTGCCGGGGCCAATGCCGACTTTGACGCCGTCAGCGCCCGCATCTACCAGCGCCAGCGCTGCCGCGCCGGTGGCAATGTTGCCGCCAATCACATCGATGTGCGGGTAGTTTTGTTTGACCCAACGCACCCGGTCGATCACGCCTTTGCTGTGGCCGTGGGCGGTGTCCACCACGATGGCGTCCACACCGGCCTTGACCAGTGCCTCAACCCGCTCTTCAGTGCCCTCGCCCACGCCGACAGCCGCACCGACACGCAAGCGGCCAGACGAATCTCGTGCTGCATTGGGAAAATTGGTTTGTTTGGTGATGTCTTTAACAGTAATCAAGCCTTTGAGCTCGAAGTCGTCGTTGACGACCAGCAAACGCTCAAGTTTGTATTTGTTGAGCAGCGCCTTGGCTTCAAGCGCTGACGTGCCTTCTTTGACAGTGATGAGCCTGTCACGCGGCGTCATGATCTGGTGGGCTTTGACGTCGTAGCGGGTTTCAAAGCGCAAATCACGGCTGGTGACAATTCCGACCACCTTGCCGCCGTCACAAACCGGAAAGCCTGAAATACCCAGCTGTTCAGACAGTTCAAGCACCTGCAAAACCGTGTGCTCGGGCGTGATGACAACCGGGTCACGCACCACGCCAGATTCGTAGCGCTTGACCTTGGCCACCTGAGCGGCTTGCTGCTGCGGTGTCAGGTTTTTATGCACGATGCCGATGCCGCCCTCCTGGGCGATGGCAATGGCTAATCGGGCCTCGGTCACGGTGTCCATGGCGGCAGACACAAGCGGCAAATTCAGGCGAATATTGCGTGAGAACTGAGTAGAAAGTGAGGCGTCCTTTGGCAGGACCTGGGAGTACGCTGGCACCAACAATACGTCGTCGAAGGTGAGCGCTTTGCCGAGTAGGCGCATGTATTTTGCTCCAAAAAGTCAATTGTACCCGTGGCGTGCGTGTCTACCCGACACCGCCAGCGTGCGTTAAACAAGCTCAGACAAGCTGATAAGTGAACACACAACTCAAAAACGGACCCTGCTGCATTTGTGACTTAACCAGGCACTGATTGCGGCGATACACTAAACCATGCACGACTTACCCACGCTAAAAATTCTGTTCTTGACGCTTTGTTTTGGCGCTTTCGCAGCAACGGCCAGCGCCCAATGGCATTGGGTCGAAAAAGACGGTCGCAAAATCTTCAGTGACCGCCCACCCCCGTCAGAGATTGCTGAAAAAGACATATTGAAGCGCCCATCCGGTGCTGCCCGGGCATCTGCTGCCCCCGTCCTTGTTACTCCCGGAACTGAGGCTGCTGTGTCTGCAAAGCCGCCAGCAGCAGCACCAAAAGCCAGCGCACCCAAGCTGTCAGGCAAAGACGCAGAACTTGAAGCCAAGAAAAAGAAGGCTGATGACGAGGAAGCCGCCAAGAAGAAAGCAGAAGAAGAAAAAGTTTCCAAAACCAAAGCTGAAAACTGCGAACGGGCTAAAACCGGGCTGGCGACGCTGCAATCGGGTGTGCGTATGGCGTCCGTTAACGCCAAAGGCGAGCGTGAAATTTTTGACGATGCCAAGCGCGCATCAGAGACGAAGCGTGTTCAGGAAGTCATTGACGATAGCTGTAAATAACGCATTTGTCATGGCCTGAGTTAACCGCCGTAGCCTGCCTTGGCTCCCGCCCTTTTAGTCGCAAACAAGCCCGCACGTTTAGCGCCTTGCCGGGTAAAGCGCTCCCGGCGGGCGACTTTTGGGTCTGCCCGCAGCGGCCGATAAATTTCAATCCTGTCGTTGTCATTGAGCGTGTGACTCAAGCCGCAGTGCTTACCCCAAACCCCCATCATCAGGGCATCAAGTATCAGGTCGCTAAATTCGGCCAACACCCCGCATTGCTCTATGGCCAGTCTGACAGTGCAACCGGGTGGCAAGTCGCATGGCCACTCACGCACCTGGCGTGCTGCTGGAGAATAGGCAACAGTCACTTTCAAAATTAACCTTCGCCGTAGACTTGACTCGCACGCTTTACAAACGCGTCCACCAAGCTACCTGCAATTTTGTCAAATACTGGGCCTACCAGTGCGGCTAGCGCGGTGCTGTCAAAGTCATAACTCAATGCAAACTCAACCTTGCACGCCCTGTCAGTGGCCTTGCCAACGGGGGTGAAGTCCCAATGACCATCGAGTTTTGAAAAAGGGCCATCCACCAGCTTCAAGCTGACTTTTTGGTCTTTGACATGGGTGTTGCGGGTGGTAAAGCTCTGGCTCAAGCCGGCTATAGACAGCCCGACTTTGGCCGTCATGCCTTGACTGTCTTGTGCCAGCACAGCAGATTGGTCGCACCACGGCAAAAACTGCGGGTAACTGGCCACATCAGTGACCAGGTCGAACATTTCGGCGGCGCTGTACCAGATTAAAACGGACTTGTGAACGGTTTTCATACAATCGGAAGTTGCACGCAATTGTATTGGTCGGTAGCAACCCCAAATAATGTCATGGCCACCAAAGAAGCACCCCACTCCAAAAAAGCTGACGCCACATCGTCAGGCAAATCAAAAGACAACCGGCCGGTAAAAGTGTCAGCCAAAGCGGCGGCTGCAGCGACGCGCATTGCTGACAACAAAAAAGCGATGTTCAACTACCACATTGAAGAGCGCTTTGAAGCCGGCATGGTGCTGGAGGGCTGGGAAGTCAAATCTGTGCGCGAAGGCAAGGTGCAACTGACTGACGGCTATGTGGTGATCAGAAATGGCGAGGTCTTTATCATTGGCTGCCAGATCAACCCGCTGGGTACAGCGTCTACGCACGTCACGCCTGACAAGGTTCGCACCAAGAAATTATTGATGCACAAGGCTGAGATCAAGCGGTTGATGGGCAAGGTAGAACAAAAGGGCTTCACGCTGGTGCCGCTAAACATGCACTGGAAAGCCGGCAAGGTGAAGTGCGAAATTGGCCTGGCCAAAGGCAAAGGCGAGCACGACAAGCGGGACACTATTAAAGATCGCGAAGGCAAGCGGGAAGTTGAGCGCGCCATGAAGTCGCGCAGCCGCTGAGTGGCCCTAAGTAAATGCTCTTAACGGATGCGCCTCTGCCGCCCATGGGCTGGCAAAAAAAGCATCGGCCATGCCGGGTTTGACATCTTCAATCCGCGCTGGGTTCCACTTGGGCGTGTAGTCTTTGTCAACTGCCAAAGCGCGTATGCCTTCAACCGTTTCACTGGCCAACCCGGGCCGCAAATAAAAGCAGTGATGCACCATGTCACGCTCCATGCGCAAGTCGTCAGCCAATGTCATGCTTCGTGCTCTTCGAATTTGCTCTAATGTCACGTGAAGCATCAATGGTGAGCGTTTGCGCAGTATGGCGGCGGTCTTTTTAGCCCAAATATCATCTTTGGCTTTTTCGAGGCTGTCAATGATGTGTTTGACCCTTAAAAGACCAAAGTGAGCATCAATTTGGGTATGCTTTACGACTTTAGCGGTCTGCTTACCTGCGCAAGCAGCTCCTAAATATGTAGCACTCCACTCTTCAAACGAGGTGCTACCCAGCTTGTCCCACAGTGCGGGCAAGCTGGCTGCATCTGCTTTTACATCCGCCAAGCCATAGCTGATCGCTTCGTCAGCACCAATCACATCGCCCGTCAGCGCAAGGTATTCTCCAACGCTGCCCGGGCAACGGCTTAAAAAGTAACCACCACCCACATCAGGAAATAAGCCGATGTTGGTTTCAGGCATCGCCATCTTGGTGTGTTCGGTAACAATCCGCGCTTTGGCACCCTGGCTCAGTCCCATACCGCCGCCCATGACGACGCCATCCATAAAGGCAATGTACGGTTTGGGGTAGTAATGAATCAGATGGTTAAGTGCGTATTCTTCGGTGAAAAATTCATCGAGTGCACTCCCCCCCGCCAACGCCGCTGCATGAAAAAACCGGATGTCTCCGCCCGCACAAAAGCCGCCAAACAGCGCATCGGGTGTACCGGGCTTGCCAGCCTTATTGGTACCGCGAATCGCCACCAGCTCAACTGCCGGATCGTCGCGCCAAGCTTTTAAAGCAGCGGTAATGTCGCGCACCATTTGCAGACTCAAAGCATTGAGCGCTTTGGGCCGGCTGAGTGTGATCAGCCCTGCGTTGCCGCGTCGTTCAACCAAAACGTCATCCGAGTCGATTGTTGTCATGTTTTGTCTCTCCATCCCAAAATTTCGTTCATCACCAGCGCGCCTATCACCAGCGCACCACCATACAAAACGCTGTTACCGGGCGCTTCACCAGCACCTGCCCACACCAATAAAATACCAAAAATAATTTCCAGCAACGCTAACAATGAGATTTCAGACGCTTCGAGCCTGGATGCGCACCACACCGACAGTACGCAAGGTATGGCCAGTTGCGTCAGCCCCAAAAAGGCGAGCCAGCCAATGTCATGCGGGGTAGCTACTAAGGGCCAAGCCAGCGGCAGCGTAACCAGTGACGAGATAACTGCACCCACCAAGACGGCGGGTATCAAATCAATCTTCTGGCCCTGAGCCTGGCTGTGCTGCACCACTGTCCAATTGCAAGCTGCGGCCAGTGGCACCAGCAAGGCCACGAACGTGCCCGTCAGTTGAGCGGACAAGTCAGCCTGCCCGCCGTACATCCACACAATGCCCACACCGGCCAACGCAATTGCCAGCCAGGTTTTGTTGGCGATGCGGTGACTGGTGAATATCCGTGCTACCAGCGCCGTTAACAACGGCCCCAGCGCCATGGTGACCAGTACATTGGCAACCGTCGTCAGTGTGAGCGCCACCATAAAGGCCGTAAACATCACGCTCCAGCACAGGCCCGACAGCCACAGCGCCTTGCCGCCTTTGAGCATCTGCCCAAAAACCGCCCTGCCCTTGAACAGCGGCAATATCACCAACAATGACAGCACGGTAAAAAAACTGCGCCAGAATGTGATTTCAAAGGTTCTGGCAGATTCAAGATACCGCGTCACTACGCCTGCGGTAGACCACAGCAGCGCACACAACACCATTAGCACCACTGCGCGGCGATGGGTCAGCACACCACCCGTCACAGCGCCAGGTACTTTTCTGGCGTGATGGCCGGCACGGGCGATGCAGCAAAGTCGCGCACATTGCGGGTAATGATGTAGTCCGCACCGCAGGCCATGGCTGCGCTTGCCTGCAATGCATCTTCAAAATCAGCCATATTCCACTGCAAGGCCTGCAGCACGTCTGAATGGCCAGTGGTGGCTACGCGCGCCCATGCCAGCAGCTCGGTAATAGCGAGGCGCGCAGCTTGGGCGTTTTGTTGCCGCTCAATCAGGTAAGACAGCGTTGCGGCAGAGTGCCACGCCAACCAGGCCTGATTTTTCTGGCTGCAGGTCGCAATCAATTCCGACGAGGCTGCTTCGCCGGGCCGTTGGAAAATCACATCCAGAATCACATTGATATCGAGTAATAAACGCACAGCTTTAAACTTCTACGGTCAATGGAGATGTTTTTGCAGCAAATGCGCCATTCGGTCGTCGCGTGGCCTGCCAAGAGCCGCGCCAGTCATCTTTCCACGCCACTTGTTTACCCAAGCTGCAGCCGGGCTTACCTGGGTCAGCTCAGTGGCCAACGTTTTTTCAAGCGCCTCGCGCACCACAGCAGACTTGGACATCTGCCGCCGCGCACTGGCCAATTGCAGCGCATCATCCAGTAACTGGGGGATTTTGAGGGTGAGCGTGTTCATGGTTTGAGCGTCCGATGTGGTAATACAAAGTTCTGGCCCGGATAATACCCGATGCATTGGAACAATAAGTATGTTGAGCCAGATTTACGCCACCACATACTTGAATGAGGCCCGGTTTTAACGCATTATGTTTTGAAGCCCGTAAAAAAGCGGCCCACAGGCCGCTCTTTTATTAATAGCTTCTTGCGCCCGTATTTACTGGGCTACAAACCGATTAACGCCCTGCCCGCTTGCGCTCGCTCTCGCTCAAGTGCCGCTTGCGCAGGCGTACTGATTTGGGCGTGATTTCAACCAGCTCGTCTTCTTCAATAAATTCCACGCCGTACTCAAGCGTCAGTTCAATCGGCGGTGTGATTTTGATGGCGTCCTCTTTGCCTGACACGCGAAAGTTGGTCAGCTGCTTGGTGCGGGTCGCGTTGACGACCAGGTCGTTATCGCGGCTATGAATACCGACAATCATGCCTTCGTACACCGGATCGTTCGCCTTGACGAACATGCGGCCACGGTCGTCCAGCTTGCCAAGCGCATAAGTAAAAATCTCGCCGGCATCCATCGAGATCAATACGCCGTTTTTACGGCCACCGATCTCGCCTTTGTGCGCTTCGTAGCTGTCAAAAATATTGCTGATGAGGCCTGAACCACGGGTCAGGTTTAAAAATTCGTTGGTAAAACCAATCAAACCACGCGCGGGAATACGGTACTCAAGGCGCACACGGCCACGGCCGTCTGACTCCATGTTGACCAGGTCGCCCTTGCGTTCGCCCAAGGCTTGCATCACGCCGCCCTGATGCTGCTCTTCGATATCGGCAGTCACCAGCTCAATCGGTTCATGCTTTTCGCCGTTGACTTCTTTCATCACCACGCGCGGTTTGGACACAGCCATCTCAAAGCCTTCACGGCGCATGTTTTCGAGCAGGATCGTCAGGTGCAGTTCGCCCCGACCCATGACTTCAAAAATACCCTCTTCGTCGGTCTCGCTGACGCGTAGGGCAACGTTGTGCTGCAACTCTTTCTGCAATCTGTCCCAAATCTGGCGGCTGGTGACGTACTTGCCTTCGCGGCCCGCCAGGGGGCTCGTGTTAA
>JAYURC010000083.1:0-3341 GCA_043756405.1 Polaromonas sp. | reverse complement strand
CGTGTAACCCAGCGCAATCAGGGCATACATGCTGCCCAAAACCAGACCATTGATGATCTGTTGCAGTAATACTTCCATAAACCATGTCTCCCAAAAACTGAGTCAAAACAAAGCGCCAAGCCGGACATTTAACAAAAAGCCCGCCTTGTACTGAAGGCGGGCTGATCCACAAATTGTAGTTAAGAAGCATAGCGAGAACTGTGCCAGACGACTCGTTTTTGAGGGGTTTACCCTTAAGAATCTGACAGCGAAAAGCTTTTTAATAATTCATCAGGCCGACTAATAAACTGTAAGTTGACAAGTAGCGCCGCATGCCAACAAAGCTTTCATTTGGACAGCTTTAAAGGCACGGAAATATTACTTCTGGCTCGAGTTTTTAGCGCGCAGTGCTTGCAGTTTTTCAGCGATTTTGAGCTCCAGCCCACGCGCTACAGGCCGGTAAAAAACAGGCGCGTTCATGCCATCCGGATAATAATTTTCCCCGGCTGCAAATCCGTCCTCCTCATCGTGTGCGTAACGGTAGTTTTTGCCGTAATCAAGTTCTTTCATGAACTTGGTTGGCGCGTTGCGCAGGTGCATGGGCACAGGGCGTGTGCCGTCTTTTTTGATCAGCGCTTTGGCTTCATTGAATGCCTTGTAAACCGCATTCGATTTGGGTGCAACCGCCAGATAAATGACGCACTCGGCCAGTGCCAGCTCACCCTCAGGCGATCCCAGCCTTTCATACACATCAGCAGCATTTATGGCGATGGTTAAAGCACGCGGGTCTGCCAGGCCAATGTCTTCACTGGCCATGCGAATCAACCGGCGTGCCATGTATTTCGGCTCAGCACCGCCATCTAGCATGCGCATGAACCAATACAGTGCAGCATCGGGGTCGGAACCGCGCACTGACTTGTGCAGCGCCGAAATCGTGTCGTAAAAAACTTCACCGCCTTTGTCGTAGCGGCGCATCTTTTCGCCCAGCACTTTCATTACCCAAGCGTCGGTCACGTCAGTGATGGGGCCAGATTTTTCATTGCCTGCAGCAACAGCCAGCGACTCCAACGTGTTGAGCAACCGTCGTGCATCGCCGTCGGCATAGGCCACCAGCCTGTCAATTGCCTCGTTTGCTATGCTTTCAATAGCTGCTAGCGCACCATTATTAACGGCTACAGCCACTATTTGCTTCAAATTTTCTTCAGACAGAGGCTGCAGCACATACACCGCTGCGCGCGACAGCAAAGCCGAGTTGACCTCAAACGACGGATTTTCCGTCGTGGCACCAATGAAAGTAAACAATCCGCTTTCAACGTGCGGCAAGAAAGCATCTTGCTGACTTTTGTTAAAGCGGTGTACCTCATCAACAAACACGATGGTGCGTTTACTGGAGTCCCCGCCCTGCCCCAACCAGACGTTGGCCTGCTCCACCGCCTCGCGAATGTCTTTGACGCCGCCCAGCACCGCCGACATGGTGATGAAGTGCGCGTCAAAACTGCTGGCCATTAACCGTGCGATGGTGGTCTTGCCGACACCCGGCGGCCCCCACAAAATGCAGCTGTGCGGCTGACCTGACTCAAATGCAATGCGCAGCGGCATGCCTTCGCCCAGCAAGTGTTGCTGGCCAATGACTTCACCCAGGCTTTTTGGCCGCAGGCGCTCAGCCAACGGCACACCCATCAGTTTTGGGTGTTTGCCTGCAGGATGGACGGACGTCGAGCTGTTGTTCATTTGCTGTTCATCTTTTGTTAACACCGTGTTCATATCGTTTTACGGATCGAAAGATACCGCCGCAGTGACAAGGCCATTGAATTGAGTCAATTCAGCAGCTGGTTGTGATAGCTACTGTTCATCACTTTTATTTTAAGGAATGACCATGACGCTCCAAAACTTTGCACGTTCTTCTCTGCTGTGGAGCTGCATGGCACTTGCCAGCACCGCATTCGAAAAAGAGCCGGTGCCTGTTTACAGCGCCAACATCACAGAAGCCAAAGTGCTGGCCGTGCAAAAAGCTTGGGGTAACGCGCTGATTCAGATTGGCAAAGACTTTGCCTCTGTGAGCTATCGCTGGTGCACATGCAGGCGACATTGAATTGAAGTCGCGAACCACGAGGACGGCCTCAAGGTTGCGAATTTCCTGCAACGCGGGCTGGACGCGGAAAGTCACCACGTCAGCCTGGCCAGTGACGGACCCGCTGGTTTGGCGATGACCAGAGAAGGAAAATTTTTAGCCGTGCTGCTTGATGTCATGTTGCCAAAAATGAGCGGCATTGAGGTTTGCCAGCAGCGACGGGCAGATGCGAATCCGGCTCCCATCTTGATGCTGACAGCGCTAGTGACTGTACAGAACATGACAGGACAGGACAGGACAGGACAGGACAGGACAGGACAGGACAGGAAAGGAAAGGACATGGTCACAGGCCGTCGATGCGGGCAGATGACTACCTGACCAAACCTTTTTTCTTCGACAAATTGCTGACACGCATTAAATCACTGATGCGTTGCCCCACAGCGATGAAAATGCAATCAGAGTCAAGCCGTCATCGCTGCAAAATCGAGGCAATTTCTTGACTATTGCCTAGATACATCCGCGCCTAGTGGCGGCTTGAACTGAAAACTGGCAGCGGCCAACGCCGGATTGACTTCAAACTGGTTGAAGGTCATCACCGACAGCTGGCCAAAACTGTCAAGAATCTCCAGCGCTGCCAGTTCTGTGCCTTTGTCAGTGGTTTTAATGCCCACGGTGATGTTTTGCAACTGCCCCTCTTTGGTTTTGGGTACCGCTTGAACCCAACGCAGCCCGGCCTTTTCTGGCAAGTCAGTTAAAACGAAATCCGCTTGCAAACCTTTCAGATCAGCTGCCGCAGCTATCACGGCGGCGGGCGTGCCGTTAAGAACCTGCGCCAGCTTGCGAGCCGTGACCTGGTTCAAGTCAACATCGTGCAGCCACAACGTCTGGCCGTCTGAGACGATGGATTGCTCAAACGGTTTTTTGTACAGAAACTTGAAGCGGTTGGGCCTGAGGAATTCAAACGTGCCCGTAGAGGTTTTGGTTTTGGGCTTTTGACCATCTTTAGCCGGACTGGTAACCACCTGGGTGAAAGCCGCACGGCCACTTTTCGTATCCTTGACGAAGTTTTCAAGGTCTTTTAGGGCTGTAGTGCTCAGTTGTTGTGCGCTGGAAGCTAATGAAACAATAGCCAATGCAGTTGTTGCGAGAAGTTTTGAAAAGTTGGGGATTTTAAAAGCAGTCATACCTGGATTGTGTTGTAAGCGCACAGCGCAGCGTGTCGTCATTCTGCCCGTACAGGCACAAGTATTTCGCGCTGGCCACTTCCTGACATGGCACTGATCAAACCCGC
>JAYURC010000082.1:0-21097 GCA_043756405.1 Polaromonas sp. | reverse complement strand
AGCGGGCGCCCGCGCAACTTGCCCTGCAAGGCGGGCACGATGTCGGGCAGCAGTTCACTCAGGTCGCGCGTCAGCTCACTGACGCGGCGCGCCTTGTCGGCGTAGTGCGGGTCGTGCGCCAGCGCGTGGCCGTAATCTTTCACCGCGACGCCGCAGCCGCTGGCGTTCATGACGATGGCCTCCACCCGGCCTTGCGACGTGAGCCCCTGCACCAAAGGCCACCAGGCGTCGATGTTGCGGCGCATGTCGGCGCGCCCGCCATCCGCATCCCCCAGGTGGCTGCGGATGGCACCGCAGCAGCCGGCGCCGTCAGCCACCAGCGTCTGGATGCCGGCGGCGTCCAGCACGCGCGCGGTGGCGCTGTTGATGCCGGGCATCATGGCCGGCTGCACGCAGCCCAGCAACATCAGCACCTTGCGCTTGTGCTCGCGCGTGGGCCATTGCTGCGCACGCGGGCCGGCGGGCAGCGGCACCTTGTTCTTGAGCGTTTGCGGCAACAACGGGCGTACCAGCTGGCCGAGCTTCATCGCCGGGCCGAAGAGCGGCGAGGTCAGGCCTTCCTTGAGCAGCCAGCGCAGCGCTTTTTCGCCCGTGGGCCGTTCGACCCGTTCATCGACGATCTTGCGGCCGATGTCCACCAGGTGTCCGTATTCCACGCCGCTGGGGCAGGTGGTTTCGCAATTGCGGCAGGTCAGGCAACGGTCCAGGTGCTGCTGCGTCTTGCGTGTGACGGGCGCGCCTTCCAGCACCTGCTTGATCAGGTAAATGCGGCCACGCGGGCCGTCAAGCTCATCGCCCAGCAACTGGTAGGTGGGGCAAGTGGCGGTGCAAAAGCCGCAATGCACGCACTTGCGCAAAATGGCTTCGGCTTCCAGGCCCTCGGCGGAATTTTTAAATTCGGGGGAAAGATTAGTTTGCATAATTTATTTAAGGCGACGGGTGCGCCATTCTGGTTTTGCGGCGCTGCTGTCGGCGCCAGTCTGCATAAAGCGGTGGCAGTGAAATGGCCAGCAAGCCGAGCGCCAGCGGAACCACCCAGATAAAGCCAACATACTTGAACCCAAGCGCGCCGACCAGGCCACCGCTGATGAACATGCCAAGTAGCGTGGCGTAAAGCCTCAGTTTGATGTGGTTGGCCCGCACCCGCGATTCAAGCGGTCTGCCAGTGCGGTTCCAGTAAAACAGTTTGCCCAACTCTATACCCAGGTCGGTGATGACACCCGTCATGTGGGTGGTGCGGATTTGCGATGCAGAAATTTTGCTGACCAACGCATTTTGCAGTCCCATGGTGAAGGCCAACACTAGCAGCGTTAGCGGCACAGCAAACGGCGTTTGCCGGTTCAAGGTCGCGCCCATCAACCCGAAAATCAGCAACAGCAACGCCTCTACCACCAGCGGCAGCGCGACTTCGCTGCGCGACCAGTTGTTGCGTGACCAGTTGACGAGCACAGCCGTTAGCGCGGCGCCGGCTGTAAAAGCCAATAAAGCACCTAAGGCACCAAGTACGAGCTTCATGTTGCCGAGCACCAGATTGTCGGCCAGCATGGACGCAAAACCCGTCATGTGCGATGTGTACATGCTGACCAGCAAAAAACCACCGGCATTGATAGCCCCCGCATTGAACGCCAGCAGCCCGCCCAGCAACCGGTTGGTAGCAGCAGTGCGGTGCTGCCCGGTGAGATGGTGAAAATGTCGGAGGTGGCGCATGAAGCGTGTGGCGGGTGCTACCAGTCAGCGTGCATGCGGTGTGGGTTAAACACGCCCGCCGGGTCAAACTCACGCTTTAACTCGCGGTGGATGCGGTCTAAAGGCGGTTTTAAGGCATCAAAACGGGCTACGGCGCTTGTTTTACGCGCGCTACCAGCTATAAAAAGCGTAGCGTGCCCCCCTGCTTTTTGAGCCAGTGCGCGAAGCTGTACGCCTTGCGATTCATCAGCCCGCACCCAGCGCTGGCCGCCGTGCCATTCAATCAGCGGCGAATCAGGCAAGTCAAGCACCGGCGTGGTTTGCGGTACCGACAAGCGCCACAGGGCTTGTGTGTCAGCTCGATCTTTAAACCAAGGCAATTGCTGGTCTCGGCATAGTTTCCAGTCATTGACAGTCTGCGCTTGGGGAAGCCGCTCGCCGCCCAGCTTGGCGCAGGCTGATTCAACCGCCGCCACAGCGCCGCGCAAACGCAGGTAGAGCGTGCCTTTACCGATCTCATTTGAATCTTCATTCACCCAGCAACTGGCATTCAGCGGCAACGGCTGGCCGCCCCAGATGTTCAGTTGTGTCAACGCCTGGACTTGCGTCATTTCAAACTTCAAGGTCGCTTCAAGCGGGGCAATTGGCAGCACTTTCAAACTCACTTCAGTCAACAGCCCCAGCGTGCCCATCGCACCCACCATCAGCCGCGACACGTCGTAACCCGCCACGTTTTTCATCACCTGGCCGCCAAAGGTCAAGTGCTCACCCTTGCCATTGATCAGCTTGACACCCAGTACAAAGTCACGCACCGCGCCCACACTGCCGCGCGCCGGGCCGTTCAGTCCAGCAGCCACCATGCCGCCTACAGTTGCGCCAGGGTTGAAGTGCGGTGGCTCAAACGGCAGGCACTGGCCTTGCGCGGCTAACAGCGCTTCAAGTTCAGCCAAAGGCGTGCCTGCCAAAGCCGTTACCACCAGCTCGCTAGGCTCATAACTCACCACGCCGTTCAAAGGGGTCGTATCCAGCAGTTCCCCTTCAAGCGCCTCACCATAAAAGTCCTTGCTGCCGCCCCCGCGAATACGCAAAGCCGTGCCAGAAGCTGCCGCATGGCGTACCCGCTCAGAGGTTGCAAGAATAAAGTCTGTGTTTGTTGCCATGCCTAATGGTACGCGGCGTCGGTCATGAGTGGGTTGAATTTTATGAACAGGGTTTGTTCGGATATTTGATACCCCGGGCTGATTTATGGCCTCGTGCGTTTTTTTGCTGCCTGATTCACATCAATGATTTTTGCGGATACACGCGCCATGGCTGACTGGTACACCGCGCTGTCTTCGCGTTTGTCAACCGCCATCACCATGACGATCAACACGTCATCTTCAACGCCATAGACCAGCCGATAGCCTTGCTTGTTGAGTTTGATTTTGTAATGCCCCGTCAGCGCTCCGTGCAGCGCCGCGCCGAGGACGTGCGGGTTGTCAAGCCGCTTCTTGAGCAGCTTGCGAAGTGGCTCTTTGACAGATCCATCCAGCTTTTGCCATTCTGCCCAAGCGCTGGGGACAAACTTTAGGCTGTACTTGTGTTTAACCGTAGCGGCAGTTGCCTTAGATGGCATCAATATCCACCTCAATCGCGTTGGCTCTCTCGCTCATCCGCGCCAGAACGGTACGACCCAGTTCCTGGTCGCTAAGGCTTTCCAGCAAGGCCTCAAACAGGGCAGGTTCAATCATGTAGAACGCCGCCTTGTTGTGGTTCAACACAGCCACCGGACGGCGCTTGGCCTCACGCAAAACAGCCGCTGGGTTTTTCTTGAACTCAGACATGCTGATGGTGAGGTCGCTGAGAATGGCTTGCATGATTGGCTCCTTAATTAGAGCTGATTATGGCGCTTAATTAAATAATATTGCCGATGTTACTCCTATCAGCTACCAAACAAGTCTGCATGCGAGCCAGCGCGTACAAAGTTCAGCTGATTACCTTCAAGCTGGCACACCAACAAAAAGTCACCACCAATATGGCATTGCCTATGGTCAGCCCAATCGCCTTTAAGCGCATGGTCAAGCCATTCAGGGCCAAGCGGCGCGTCATTGGCAATCAGCAAAAGCATCGCTTCTTTGAGCCGCACCATGTCATACCGCCCCGAATGTGACAACCGAATCCGCACTCGCTTATTAATATTTTCGCCAGATTTACTGAAAACCAAAAGCAACTTGAGTGCCACATATTCGCTGGAGGCATTTTTAGAGCGTAATGACGAAAATCCAGAAAAGATATCTTCGCATTTACTTCAGGAAGTCGAAATGGTATTTGATAAAGCCAAAACCAAACTGCTTTTGTCTTAATGGTTGTTCAGCGGTTTTTTCATTTTAAAAACTGCGACTTACTCGATTCCGCCTGCCTAGGTTTTTACACGCGATCCTGCCAGTAAGCCGGATTGCGATGCTGGTGCGCAATTGCTATCACGAAGACATAGTCTGTCTCGATCGAATAAATAAGCGCGTACGGAAACCGCGAAAGTAAGCATCGGCGAATTGGTGGCCAAACTTCAGGCCAAAGCATCGGCATACGGCCCAACTGCAACGCTGAACGCTGAACGCTCAACCTCACCGCGAAACTGAGCGCCTAAACCGGGGACTGATGCGTCGTAATAAAGGCTTGCATCGTCCAGTTCAAATTCGGCTGCCGTTGAAAACTTAACCTGCATCAATACTTGCCAAAAACAGCTTCCATTGGTACAGCATCTAACTCGCCGCGCCTGTGCGCCTCAAGCCGTCGCACGGCTTCCTGTCCCCATAAGCGATCAATTTCAGGATCGCTCTGGTCAAAGCTCTGCTGGATTTTGTCCACCACTTGCAGGCGCTCGTGTGGTTTAAGCTTAAGCACCATATCAATAATTTCTTGCGCACTCATAAAAAGAGCCTTTCAAAAAGATATTGAAACACAGGTAATTTACGCCGCCTTGACCTTCAACCGCCAGGCATGCAGCAACGGCTCGGTATACCCACTCGGTTGCACCAAACCTTTAAACACCAGATCAGTTGCAGCCTTATATGCCATCGACGTCTCAAAGTTACCTGCCATTGGCTGGTACAGCTTGTCGCCCGCGTTTTGGCCATCCACCACAGCGGCCATGCGCTGAAATGTCTCGGTCACTTCAGCTTCAGTCACCACGCCGTGCAGCAACCAGTTGGCCATGTGCTGGCTACTGATACGCAGGGTGGCGCGGTCTTCCATCAGGCCGACGTTGTGAATGTCTGGTACTTTGCTGCAGCCCACGCCTTGGTCTACCCAGCGCACCACGTAGCCCAAAATACCCTGGGCATTGTTGTCGAGTTCCTGGCGCTTTTCTTCCGCGCTCCAATTGGGCGTGGCCGTCACGGGGATTTGCAGCAGCGCGTTCAGCGTATCGGCCCGCATTTTCTTGGCGTCCGTTTTTTCAACCGCTCGTTCCATGGACTTTTGCAGCTTGGCCACATTGACCTGGTGGTAATGCAGCGCGTGCAGCGTGGCGCCTGTGGGGCTGGGCACCCAGGCGGTGTTGGCACCAGCCATCGGGTGGCTGATTTTTTGCGTCATCATGGCGGCCATCAGGTCGGGCATGGCCCACATGCCCTTGCCGATTTGCGCTTTGCCGCGCAAGCCGCAGGCCAGGCCCACCTGCACGTTGTTCTTTTCATACGCAGCAATCCAGGTGCTGGTTTTCATGTCGCCCTTGCGGATCATCGGGCCGGCTTGCATGGCGGTGTGCATCTCGTCGCCGGTGCGGTCTAAAAAGCCGGTGTTGATAAAAGCTACTCTTGAGCTGGCTCTGGCAATGCAGGCCATCAGGTTGGCGCTGGTGCGGCGCTCTTCGTCCATGATGCCAAGCTTGACGGTGCTGTTTGCCAAGCCGAGCATTTTTTCAACCCGTCCAAACAGTTCTGCGGCAAAAGCAACTTCAGCGGGGCCGTGCATTTTTGGCTTGACGATGTAGACGCTGCCCGTGCGTGAATTCTTGATGCCGGGCTTGCCCTTGAGCTTGAGGTCATGCATGGCGATGGTGGTGGTCACGACCGCGTCAAGAATGCCCTCTGGGATTTCTTTCGTACTGCCGTCAGCCGCCGTGTAAGTGATGGCCGGGTTGGTCATCAGGTGGCCGACATTGCGTAAAAACATCAGTGAACGGCCGTGCAGAACCACTGGTTTTTTGCTGGTGGCCGATGTGTAAATTCGGTCTGAATTCAAGCCGCGTGTGAACGTTTTGCCGTCTTTCGTCACACTCTCGGTCAACGTACCTTGCAAAATGCCCAGCCAGTTGCTGTAAGCCAGCACTTTGTCGTCTGCGTCCACCACAGTGACTGAATCTTCAAGGTCCAGGATGGTTGACAACGCGGCTTCCAGCACCAGATCACACACGCCCGCAGGGTCAGTTTTGCCAATCGGCGTGGCGGCGTTGATTTGAATGTCTAAATGAAGGCCGTTGTGCTGCAGCAGCACCGATGTTGGGCGGGTCATGCTGCCCTGGTAGCCAATGAATTGTTTGGTGTCCACCAAACCAGTCGTTTTGCCGTTTTTTAATTTGACGGTCAGCTTGCCGCCGCGCACGCTGTAGCCAACGGAGTCAATGTGTGAGCCGCTGACCAATGGGGCAGTGCGGTCAAGTACGTGGCGGGCGTATTCAATGACTTTGGCGCCGCGCTTGGGGTTGTAGACCTTGCCTTTGCCGCAGCCGTCAGCTTCACTGATCACATCAGTGCCGTACAGCGCGTCGTACAAGCTGCCCCAACGTGCATTGGCCGCATTAAGTGCGTAGCGCGCATTCAAAATTGGCACCACCAATTGCGGGCCGGCTTGCTTGGCCAGTTCGGCGTCAACGTTGTCGGTGGTGGCTTTGAAGGCTTTGGGCGCTGGCACCAGATAACCGATGCTGGTTAAAAACTTTTGGTACGCCTTCATGTCGCCAATGGGGCCTGGGTGGGCTTTGTGCCACGTGTCTATTTCAGTCTGCAGGCGGTCACGCTCGGCCAGCAGGGCGATATTTTTTGGGGCCAGGTCACAAACGATGGCGTCAAAACCTTTCCAAAAGTCAGCCTCTGCAACGCCTGTGCCGGGCAGAACTTTATCGTTGATAAATTGATGCAAATTACCGGCAACCTGCAGGCGGTGGATGGATGTCAGGGTGGTGTTGGTCTGGGCGGGGGCGTGCATGAAAACTCTCCAAAATATTCAACGGTCAGTCGGCGGGAATGTCATTACTTTATTCGATACGCTCTTTTTGCTTGGCAAGCGGATGCAATGAGTCCAGTCACGACACCGCCCGCCATGCTTGATAACGCCCTGCCACCATTGCCTTTTGTGGGCATCCGCGTCATTGAATTTAGCCACAGGGTCATGGGGCCGATCTGCGGCAGGGTGCCCGGTGATCTGGGCGCAGAAGTCATCAGGATTGAACCGCTAACCGGCGACAGTACACGGCAGCTATCAGGCTCTGGCGCTGGGTTTTTGTCGTGTTCAATCGCCATAAAAAAAGAGTCACGCTTGACCTGCACACGCCTGCTGGCATGGAGGCCGCCCACAAGCGGGTCGCCAGCGCACGGCACCCTGGGCGGAATGTTCGGCGCTATTGGTGCCATGGCGGCGTTGGCGTAGCGGGCTGGCACTGGCAAGAGCCAAAAGGTGCAGTCAGGGCTACTGACTGCACCGCGTTTGGTGGCCAACAAACAATCGTGTCAGGGCTCGTGACTCAATGATGCCGTTGGTCTACAGCCGCATGATGCGGTGCAGTACTGTAGAGCTCAGTATGCTGTTTGAACCATATGGCTTGCCTTGTGCGGCCATCACACAACCCAAAGATTTGTTTGATGATCCGCATCTGATAGCAACTGGCGGTTTGACGACGATGACCTTGCCAGACGGCAAGACAATGCAAGCGCCACTGATACCTGTAACTTAAACGGCTAGCGTCCAAGCCTGCGGTTGAACCCACTGCGGCTGGGGGACCATGCCGAAATTTTGCTGGCTGAAATTGGCTGAAGTTGGCTACAACGGCAGCCAAATATCAGCAATGCAAAAGTGCGAAACAGAAGGGCGAAATGAGTGACTCCCTTTGCCCAAGCTGATTAACGTGATGCTGCTGGCGCTGGCATGATGACGACCGTGTCGCCGCCTGTTGCACCTTTTTGACCTGTGCTGCCGGTATCACCAGTTGCACCCGTAGCGCCGGTTGCACCCGTTCCGCCTGCTGAGCCAGCAATGCCCGTGCTACCTGTGCTACCGGTGTTCCCAGTGCTACCCGTAGCGCCCGTCGGGCCAGCTGGGCCAGGTACGGTCACAACAGGTGGCGTATTAACGACTGTTGGACGGTCACAGGCTGCGAGCGTTAAGGTGGCAAGCGCGATGAAGGCTACGGGAACGATGTTGTTGAATTTCATAAAAATACCTAATTAAATGAATGTGATGGTTGTAAGTTTGAAAGATTGGAAGTTTGAAAAAGCCACATTTCGAGAATCGACAAACGCCATGTCAAAAACCCTTGAGTTTTGACATGCCTATTTATAAGCTGTAAACGCGGGATCCAGCGTAGGCCGTGTACTACAACTTGCGTGAGCGCCGGGCTTTGCTTGGTTTTGTAAGCGTGGTGGTGATAGGTCCATTCAGTCATGGAGTCAACGGGACAGCCGCAGGGATTTGATCAAAAAACGCTGCATTTCCCAAGTTGAGTGGTTATTACGTCAATGCACTAAACGTAAAATCAGACGATGCTCTCGATAAAAAATGATTTGCTCACGGCACTTGCCGCCGGGCTTGAACAGCTGTCACCCGGCGCCGGTGGTAATGCCGCGTTTGAATCCCCCAAAGTGGCGGCGCACGGAGACTTTGCCTGCACAGCCGCCATGCAGCTGGCCAAAGGCTTGCGGCAGAACCCGCGCCAGGTGGCTGACGCCCTGCGTGCCATTTTGCTTACCCAGCCCGCATTTAGAAGCTGGGTGCAAGACATTGAAATTGCCGGGCCAGGTTTTATCAACATCCGTCTTAAACCAGAAGCAAAACAGCAGACCGTTCGTGAAGTGTTGCAAGGCGGCGCGCAATTCGGCGTCAAGGCACCGTTAGCCAACGGCGCTACAGTGGTTGAGTTTGTATCGGCCAACCCTACCGGGCCGCTGCATGTGGGGCACGGCCGGCAAGCAGCACTGGGCGTTGCGATTTGCAATTTGTTTGTCACGCAAGGTGTGCGGGTCTATCGTGAGTTTTATTACAACGATGCCGGCGTGCAAATCCACACGCTGGCCACCAGCACACAGGCGCGCGCCAGGGGCATCAAGCCCGGCGACGCCACCTGGCCCGAATTAGCCTACAACGGCGACTACATTGCCGACATTGCGGCCGACTTCATGGCCCGCAAAACCGTCAAGTCTGATGACCGTGAATTCACGGCATCTGGCGATATTGATGACATCGATTCGATTCGGCAGTTTGCAGTGGCCTATCTGCGGCGCGAACAAGACCTTGATTTACAGGCTTTCTCAGTGCGCTTTGACAACTACTATTTGGAGTCCAGCCTATACAGCTCGGGCCGCGTCGATGCAGCAGTGGGCAAACTGAAAGATGCAGGAAAGACCTACGAGCAGGATGGCGCTCTGTGGCTCAAGTCCACGGACTACGGAGACGACAAAGACCGCGTGATGAAAAAAAGCGACGGCACGTACACCTACTTTGTGCCTGACGTGGCTTACCACCTGGCCAAGTGGGAGCGCGGCTTTACCCGTGCAATCAACATTCAGGGTATGGACCACCACGGCACCATTTCCCGCGTGCGCGCTGGCTTGCAAGCGGCTGGCGCGGGTGTGCCTGCTGGCTACCCGGACTACGTGCTGCACACCATGGTGCGCGTTATGCGCCAAGGCGAAGAAGTCAAAATTTCAAAACGTGCAGGCAGCTATGTGACGCTGCGCGACCTGATTGAATGGACCAGCGCTGATGCGGTGCGCTTTTTCTTGCTCAGCCGCAAGCCTGACACTGAATACATCTTTGACATTGATCTGGCTCTGGCCAAGAACAACGAGAACCCGGTGTACTACGTGCAGTACGCCCACGCGCGGATTTGCTCGGTACTGACTGCATGGGGTGGTGACGAGGCGGCTCTCAAAACAGTCGATTTGTCACCGCTTGCCAGCCCGCAGGCGCAAGCGCTGATGCTGTTGCTTGCCAAGTACCCTGACATGCTGACCCATGCCGCCAGCGGATTTGCACCGCACGATGTGGCTTTTTACCTGCGTGAGCTGGCGGCCTGCTACCACAGCTACTACGATGCAGAGCGGATTCTGGTCGACGATGCGGCAGTCAAACTGGCGCGCCTGGCGCTGGTAGCTGCTACGGCGCAGGTGTTGCACAATGGCCTGGCGGTGCTTGGTGTGAGTGCGCCACGCAAGATGTGAATGGATATGAAATGAAGACTTCCCTGAACAAAAAACAGCGCGGCAACACCCTGCTGGGATTGATTATTGGCGCGCTGGTCGGCTTGGGCGCGGCGCTGGCCGTGGCGGTATACGTGACCAAGGTTCCCATTCCTTTTTCAAACAAAAACCAGCCTCGCGGTGCAGACAGCGATGCGGCTGAAGCCAAAAAGAACAAAGACTGGAATCCGAATGTGCCACTGGCGGGAAAAAACGCGGTCAAGCCTGCACCCGTTGTAACCGCTGCCCCTGATGTGTCCGAGCCCGACGAGGCGGTAACTGCAGCGCCTGCACTACCCGCCGCAGCGGCCGCCAAGCCCAAAGTTTCCACGGATCCGCTGGGAGATTTAGCCAAAGCCAAATCTAAAACCGATGCAAAACCAGACCCCAGACCCGATGCTGCGGCTGCAGCGGGCGGTCCAGACCCGTTCAGTTACTTCATTCAGGTGGGTGCTTTTCGCACCCCTGAAGACGCCGAGCAGCAGCGTGCCAGGCTTTCATTGATGGGTTTTCAGACCAAAATTACTGAGCGTGAGCAATCAGGCCGCACGGTGTACCGGGTGCGCCTGGGGCCTTTCGACAAAAAAGACGAAGCCGACAAAGCCAAAGAAAAACTCGACTACCAGTCGATTGAAACAGCAATGGTGCGGGTGCAGCGCTGAACTTTTTCGTGCCGCCCCCGCTCCATCACGCTGGCCGGTTCACTTTCTAGCCGTTTGATTTTCCAGAATTTATTGGAGTTACACACATGCAACGACGCGAGTTTTCAACCTCTGCTGGCGCGGTGGCCACTTTGGTCGCCACCGCTGGGCTACCCATTACCGCTGCGCATGCGCAAGCGCAGTCTTTCAGAGAAGGCGTTGACTACTTGACGCTGGACAAACCTGCACCGACTGAAGCGGGCGCCGGCAAAATTGAAGTGGTGGAGTTCTTTTGGTACAGCTGCCCGCACTGCAACCGGTTTGAGCCACAACTTGAAGAGTGGGCCAAAAAAATGTCTAAAGACGTGGTGCTGCGGCGTGCGCCTATTGCTTTCAAGCCCGACTTTGAGCCGCAACAACGCTTGTACTTTGTGCTTGAAGGCATGAACAAGGTCGAAGAACTGCACAAAAAGGTGTTTTACGCCATCCACGTAGAAAAGCAGGCGCTCAATTCGCTGCCGCTGATTGCCGATTGGGTTGAAAAGCAGGGCATCGACAAAGCCAAATTCACCGAGGCTTACAACTCTTTTCCAATAGCCACCAAGACCCGCAAAGCCACATTACTGCAAGACGCTTACAAGGTTGACGGCGTGCCTGCGCTGGGCGTGGCGGGCAAATATTACACATCGGGCTCCGTGGCGCAAACCATGGAGCGCGCATTGGTGGTGACTGACCACCTTGTCGGTTTGGTTCGCGCATCCGTGCCGGCGGGTAAATCAGAGGCCAAACCAGAGGCCAAACCAGAGGCCAAGCCCGCAGCCAAACCCGCAGCTAAAGCCGCGGCCAAACCAGCGCCTGCCAAAGCGCAGTAATTGTCAATATCCCTGAGCAAAAACCCGCCAAGAGGCGGGTTTTTTAGTTTGCAAAGTAACTGCAAAGTCGATTTAAAGTCGGGATCTAAAAAGTTCGGTCTACAACTTGCATGGCTACAATCCCATTCACCAAAGCAGCAAGATTCGTGCCTTTATGAAACACCCGTTATTTACAGTTTTTCTACTAGCAACGCTAAGCGTGGGTCCTGTCTGGGCTGAAAACGCCGACCGCGACAAGCCCATGAATGCCGAGGCAGATGCCTTGCGCTATGACGACTTGAAGCAGACCAGCGTATTTACTGGCAACGTCGTCATTACCAAAGGCAGCACCATCATTCGCGGGGCCCAGGTCGATGTGAAGCAGGACTCTGAAGGCTATCAGCAAGCCGTGGTGATCGCTGCGCCTGGCAAGCTGGCTTACTACCGTAAAAAGCGCGAAGGGCGTGATGAGTACATTGAAGGCGAAGGCGAGCGAATCGAATACGACAGCCGCCAGGACGTGGTCAAGTTCATCCGCAGCGCCGTGCTGCGCCGCTACAACGGCGCGGTACTGGCTGACGAAACCACCGGTTCACAAATCAACTACGACAACAAAACCGACGTGTTCACTGTCGATGGCGGCTATCAGAACCGCACCGCCACCAACCCCAGCGGCCGCATACGCGCGCTGTTGTCGCCGCGCGTGGCTGCGCCTGCTGCTGGCGGCCCCACGCCTGCGCCCTCGTCGGCCGTTTTAACGCCGCCCGCCGTGCTGCGCTCAAGTCCTGCGCTCGGTGTCGATAAAAAGTAAGCAGCATGGCAATGGCTGATTCACAAAACGATGTCATGAGCGAGCCCTTCACGCTGCAAGCAGACGCAACGCCAAAAAACCTGCCGCCCGATGACGCGCCCGTCAGCCGCCTGGTCGCCACTGGCCTGCAAAAATCTTACGGCAGCCGCAAGGTGGTGAAAGATGTTTCACTGGCGGTGCAAAGCGGCGAAGTGGTTGGCTTGCTGGGCCCAAACGGCGCAGGCAAAACCACGTCGTTTTACATGATTGTTGGCCTGGTACGAGCGGGGGCGGGCGAGATCACGATTGACGGCCAGTCGGTTGAGCACATGCCGATTCACCGCCGCGCGCGCCTGGGCCTGAGCTACCTGCCGCAGGAAGCGTCAATTTTTCGCAAGCTCAATGTTGAGGAAAACGTGCGCGCCGTGCTGGAGCTGCAGCTAGACACAGCAGGTAAACCCCTGTCAAAAACGGTGATTGAAGCACGGCTGACGGCTTTACTGAAGGACTTGCGGGTTGATCACCTGCGCGATTCGCCAGCCTTGGCACTGTCTGGTGGCGAGCGCCGCCGCGTCGAGATTGCGCGGGCTCTGGCCACGCAGCCGCGTTTTATTCTGCTGGACGAGCCATTTGCCGGCATTGACCCGATTGCCGTGATTGAGATCCAGCGCATCATCGGTTTTTTAAAATCGCGCGGCATCGGCGTGCTGATTACCGACCACAACGTGCGCGAAACGCTGGGCATTTGCGATCACGCCTACATCATCAGCGACGGGCAGGTGCTGGCCAAAGGCACGCCGTCCGAGATTGTGAACAATGCCGATGTACGCCGCGTGTATTTGGGCGAACACTTCAGGATGTGATGGCCCATGAAGCAGGGTCTTTCGTTACGCTTTTCACAGCACTTGGCGCTTACGCCGCAGTTGCAGCAGTCCATTCGCCTGCTGCAGCTGTCAACGCTTGAGTTGAGCCAGGAAGTCGGGCAGATGCTCGATGAAAATCCGTTTTTAGAGATCAATGAAGACGCTGCACCGCGGGAAGAGTTTGGCCTTGAGCAAACAGATACGCCGCCTAGTCAAGAGGTTCTGGCGTTTGAATCTGCTCCTGAATTTATAGCTGTTAGTGCAAACGAAACGAGCGCTACAGCATTAAAAGATACTCAAACCACGCCTGAAAAGAGCCTTGAGAACAGCTCTGACGACTCCACCGAGCCGAAGCTTGAAGAAAGTTGGGAAGGCGATGGCACGGTCGAGTCGGCGCCTGATGATGGCGAGTGGGGTAACGATGCCGCACCGCGCAAAAACAATTTGGACGATGGAGACGCCGAAGCATCCGACCTGGCCGCTGAGCACGAGACTCTGCAGGCACATCTGCACCGTCAGTCGCTCAGCTTGCGGCTGTCTGACATCGACCGCGCCGCGTTGCATTTTTTGATTGAATCGCTCAATGATGATGGCTATCTGGAGGACACAGTTGCGTCACTGGCCGCAGGGCTGGCTAAAGGCGATTTGAGCCAAGCCGAAGAGCTGCAGCAGCACTTTGCCTTGGCCCTCAAACTGCTGCACCACATGGAGCCAGCAGGCGTGGGTGCTCGTGACCTGGCCGAATGCCTGGGCTTGCAATTGCTGGACTGCAAAGACTGCGAAGTGACGCGTGCCGCCATGGCCATGTGCCAGCAGCCCATTGAACTGCTGGCCAAACGCGACGTGAAACGGCTGGCGCAACTATGCGGTTTCGCTGAGGACGTGATCAAAAACGCCATCGGCGTGATTGGCCGCCTCGACCCGAAACCGGGCCGGCGTTTTGTCAATGTTGAGCGCAATGTGGTGGTGCCGGATGTCATTGTTGTCAAAGTGGGCCGGGGCTTCAAGGTCACGCTGAACAGTGACGTGATGCCGCGCCTGAAGGTGCAAGACATCTATGCCAGTGCCGTCAAGCAGCACAAGGGCACATCAAGTGTCGGCGCAGGTCAAGCGCTGCAACAGCGCTTGCAAGAAGCGCGCTGGTTTATCAAAAACATCCAGCAGCGCTTTGACACCATCCTGCGCGTGAGCACCGCCATCGTTGAGCGGCAGAAAAACTTTTTTACCCACGGCGAGCTGGCCATGCGGCCACTGGTGCTGCGCGAGATTGCTGACGAGCTGGGCCTGCACGAGTCCACCATCTCGCGTGTGACAACGGCCAAGTACATGAACACGCCATATGGCACCTTTGAGCTGAAATACTTTTTTGGCTCGGCGCTGGGCACTGAAACAGGCGGCAACACATCCAGCACGGCCGTGCGGGCACTGATCAAACAGTTTGTAGCCAGCGAGAGTTTAAAAAAACCGCTCAGCGACAACCAGATAGCCCTCATGCTTAAGGAGCAGGGCATTGAATGCGCGCGCCGTACCGTAGCCAAATACCGCGAGGCCCTGCGCATTGCGCCCGCTAACTTAAGAAAATCGCTATGAATCAACTCCAACTATTTTTACCCTGCGCCGCAGGTGTTGAAACGCTACTGGCCACTGAGGTGCAGCGCATCACTGGCACAGCGCCCAAAGCCTGGCGCGCGGGTGTGCAGCTTGCCGGTTCGTGGCGCGATGCGATGCAGCTTAATCTGCACAGCCGCCTGGCGCAGCGCGTACTGATCGAGCTGGCCCACCACCAGTACCGTAGCGAGCAAGACCTCTACAACGCCGCCGCCAGCGTGGCGTGGGAGATATGGTTCACGCCCAAGCAGAGCTTCAAGGTCGAGATCACCGCCCAGCACAGCCCCCTGACAAGCCTGAACTTTGCTGCGCTCAAAATCAAGGACGCGATTGCCGACCGCTTCAGGGACAAATACGATGTGCGGCCTGATGTGGACACCCGCTGGCCCGATGTGCGGGTGTACGTTCACTTAACGGTCGATACGGTCACGGTGTACATCGACACATCCGGCGAGCCGTTGTTTAAACGTGGCTGGCGCGAAGACGTGGGCGACGCGCCGCTCAAAGAAACGCTTGCCGCCGCCATGATTGCCGCCAGCGGATGGGATGTCAAACAAGGCGTAGCGCTGTATGACCCGTGCTGCGGCTCGGGCACGATTGCGATTGAGGCTGCGCAAATTGCCTGCAACATTGCGCCTGGCATCAACCGCAAATTTGCTTTTCAAAAGTATTTGCCTTACCAAGCCCACGTGTGGGATGGCCTGCTCGACCAGGCGGAGGCTTTGATCACTGAGCCAACAGCAGAAGTCTTTGGCAGTGACGTGTCCTTCAGGATGGTGGACTTTGCTGAACGCAATGCCGAGCGGGCTGGCGTGGCTAATGCGGTGCAGTTCAGAGGCGGTGACGCACTGGAGCGCATGCCGCCTGTTACGGGTGACAAAGGGGGCGTGATGCTGGTCAACCCGCCATATGGGGAGCGAATTGATGTGGCCGGGGCTGCAGGCGCGCCGAAACGTGTGCAGTTTCAAGGCCAGGTGATTGACGATTTTGGTTTGCCTGTTCAAGCCAGTGCCATCAGCGAACACACCCGAGACCGCAGCGCCAACCCCAGCCGCGAGCAGGCGCTGACAGACAGCGGCGAAGAGGCCAGCGACTTCTTCCCCAAACTCGCCACCCACTGGAAGAAAAACTACGCAGGCTGGACAGCGCATGTGTTGACACCCGACCTGAAACTACCCACCAAAATGCGCCTGAAGGAGTCACGCCGCGTACCGATGTGGAACGGCCCGATTGAATGCCGATTGTTCAGGTTTGACATGGTGGCCGGGTCGGCCAGAACCAAATCGGCACCCGCACTAACTCCTTCTCCCGCCGGGAGAGGAAATCTCTAAGTTCCCTCTCCCTCTGGGAGAGGAAAGCTCTAAGTTCCCTCTCCCTCTGGGAGAGGAAAGCTCTAAGTTCCCTCTCCCTCTGGGAGAGGGTTAGGGTGAGGGCTCCCCGCTCCCCAACTGCACATGCCAACCCAAACCATCGTCCTGGACACCAACATCATCCTCGACACCTTCGTCTTCAACGACCCCGCCGCCGAACCCCTGCGCCTCGGATTAGCCAACAAAGAACTCGACTGGCTCGCCACCCAGCCCATGCGCGATGAGTTGGCCCGCGTACTGGCGTACCCAAAAATCGCAACCAGATTAGCGTTCCACAAACTGACTTTGGAAGACATTCTGGCCAAATTCGATCATCACGCCCACATCGTAGAAGTCGCCCCCAAAGCCAGCATGACTTGCAGCGATGCAGACGACCAGAAATTCATCGACCTGGCCGTACAGCACGGCGCATTGCTGCTGAGCAAAGACAGGGACGTTATTTCAATGAAAAAAAGGCTTCTAGCCGGAGGAATACGAGCGCAAGCAGCTATGTAATAAATCGCATTCACTTCGTCTTTGCAGGTGCTGTTGGTTATCAGGATAATCAGTTTAAATCTTTAGAAAGACCACCGCCATGGGACAACCTGCACACAAAGCCGTCATGACCGCAGCCGATTACCTGGCGTGGGAAGCTGACCAAAAAGATCGCCACGAATTTGTAGGTGGTGAAACCTTTGCCATGGCTGGCGCTGAAGACAGGCATGTGACGGTTTCGATGAACATGGCTTTTGCGCTGCGCCATCACCTTAGCGGTACGCCCTGCCGCACCTTTGTCACAAATATGCGATTACACGTTGAGGCGCTAGGCAACTACTTCTACCCAGACATCATGGTCACATGCAGCGCAGCCGACCTGGCTAGCCCAATGGCCAAAAGCGAGCCCAAACTCATCGTCGAAGTACTGTCCCCCAGTACCGCTGCCTATGACCGGGGCTTGAAGTTCAGCCACTACCGCAACTTGCCCAGCTTGCAGGAATACGTGCTGGTTGACCTCGACACCCGCGCAGTAGATTGCTACACGCTGGGTTCAGATGGCCTGTGGGTGCTGCACCCGTTTGCGGCCAGTGAGGCGGTGACGCTGGCCAGCGTAGCGCTGCAAATTTCGGCTGCGCAATTGTTTGCCGAAATTTAGTCCTGTTTTCGATTGTTTTATATATCGAATGAGCCTGTAGACATAATGAATATGAGCGTAAGCTGCTCTTAAAAACAGAGCTGCCAGTACAGACGCGGTCTAAGACACATTAGCGCGCAACACATACCGTCAAGCGCATCTGCCTTGGGCTTGCGCCACGTCCGTGTCTACCGCGGCGCGCTTATTACACCGAACAAATGAGATCACCGCCCACACTAATCCAATCAACAGAACAGAAAAAAACCGGCATCTGACCCATTTATACCAATCACCCCCGTTCGGGTCGATCTGGATTCTTGAGCTCTGCAAATTTTGCTGCCATCGTCGGGTTGCCCCGCGTGAGCTTTTTGATCGTTACATCCTGCGCCTTATCGTTCGCAAGACGCAGGTTTCGATCAGTGCCAAGCAGGGCATCTTTCGTTTTCTGCAAGTGGTCGATAGATTTATCGATCTCCTCGATGGCCTTTTTAAAGCTATTGGACGCCAGGTCGTAGTTACGCGCAAACGCCGTCTTGAATGTTTCGAGGTTGGTCTCGAAGTTTGTGATGTCAATGTTTTGTGCCCTGACCAGCGCAAGCTCGGATTTGTACTTGAGCGAGTTCATCGCCGCATTGCGCAGCAGCGTGATGATGGGCAGAAAAAACTGTGGGCGAACCACGTACATCTTTGGAAAGCGATGGAACACATCCACGATGCCGGTGTTGTACAGCTCACTGTCTGGCTCTATCAGAGATACCAGCACGGCATATTCGCACCCCTTTTCAAGGCGATCTTTGTCCAGCTCCTTCAGAAAGTCCTCGTTCTTGTTTTTTGTAGAAGTCCGGTCGTTCTCATTTTTCATCTCGAACATGATCGAGACGATCTCGGTGCCTGACTCGTCCAGGTCGCGAAAAATGTAGTCGCCCTTGCTGCCAGTCCGCGCGTCGTTGTCTTTCTCGAAATACGCCCTAGGAAACGCTGTCGCTCTGATGCGGTTGAACTCGGTCTCGCAGTGCTGCTCCAGCGTCTCGCCAACCATCTTGGTGGACAGGCGCGCCTTCATGTCGCGCAGGCGCTCTATCGCATCATCGCGATCTTTGATCTGCGTTTCGTACTTGTCTTTGAGCGATTTTTCTGCCAGTTGTTTCTCAAGCTCAGCCAGCGCCAGGCCATTCTTCAGGTTGTCGCGTTCCCGCGCGACCCCATTCACAGCTTCGGTAATCGCCAGCTTTTGTATAAGCTCGGTGGCGTCTAGTTTTGCCTTCAGGCCTTGAATCTCCGCGTCCTTGGTCGCGGCGGCATTCTGTAGCCCGTTCGCAAGCTTTGCCTCTGCCAGCTCTGCAGCAGCAAGCTTTTCACGCCGTGCCTGATCAAGCTCGTTTGCCAGCGCGTCACGCTCTTTTTGCACAGAACTCAGGGCCTCTGTCACGGCCAGTTTGCGCGCAACCTCACCCGCATCAAGCTTGGCCTGGAGTGCCTGAATTTCGGAATCCTTGGCAACCGCAGTCTTTTGCATGGCGCTGGCAACCTGGGCCTGCGCAAGCTCGACAGCATTGCGCTTGTCTTGCTCGGCCAATTCAAGTCGCTCATGCAACTGCTGCTCAAACGCGCCGTCGCGCACTTGCTTCAAGATATCTGCGTACCCGGCCTCGTCGATTTTGAATGCTTTGTTGCAGTGGGGGCAGATGATTTCATGCATGTCTGTGCGTCCTCATTTCGTTAGTTGTTGGTAAATCGAGTCTAGTGTCGCGCCACACCTGAAATGACGGTTTGCATTAGTCCTCGACGCGCATCGCTGCGTTACAGCCCTTGTCCATGCCCCGGCAGCGGGCCACGTGTGGGGAGGCATTGCTTACCCTGTTGGCTGACTGATTGACAGCAGAGTTTGGTAAAAGCAAACAAATTCAGGCCCAGTGCGGGGTATAAATCATGTGCAAATTAGGGCTGCAACGCATGTGGAAATTGTGTAAGTAGCTACTATATTTATAGCGGGAAGTTTGTTGACGCTGCCTGCCTAAGCGCTGGCTGCAGTGTGGCGTGCAACGTGGTCACGACGCTGATGAGTGGCACCGCAGGCAGTGCGTTCTTTTTCAGGAAAGCTGCCCACAAGGCCTGCCGGGATTGATCGTTGGCGAACTCGTCACTCAACCCAATCGGAAGCGCTGTTGGCAACGTGGTGCCACGACGGGTGAATGTCGCCGCAATAGCGGCAGCCAATGTGGCCGGGTCCAGCACCTCGCGCTCCAGCAATACCGATAGATCCAAATAGTCCTTCAACCGGCTGTTGGCCATGCCCAGCAGCACCATGGCGTGCAGCTTTTCTGCGACGACCGTATAGACCGGGTAGGTGCGCAGCGCGTACCGCACCAGTACCGAGTTGTAATCGGTCTGCTCGGTCTTGGCAATATTGAGCAGACGTGCCCGAACGGAAGCGGCGAGATCGAGCGCCATTCAGTCCCCGTGCCCCAAAGCTTCAAGATAGGGCCGCATCACATTGGCCACCCGGCAAATCTTGGCGAAGCGCCACAGCTCATCCGCGGTGGCCTTCCTTTGGGCCAAAGTATCTTTGAGTGCTTCAATGGCCACGTCAAGCCCAATCTTGTTGCGGTGCTTGAAGCAGTCGGCCACCGTCTTGGCCACGCCGTACACCCTCAGCGCCACCTGATCGACCAGTACCACCTCAACCCCTGCGGCATACGCCTCGCCCGAAAACTGCACCATCTTGACCGGCGGGTAATCCATTTTGGGCGCGTGGCTTCCCTGCGGCATGGCGATCCAAACCTGGCGGGGCAACTGCGTGGTGATCTCGTGCATCTGCAAAGCCGTCAACAAACAAAACACCGCCTGCGGCACCTTGACGGCGATGGTGGCCAGACTTTCATGCTCAGAGCCTTGGCGCTCAGGCAACCGGTACATACCGCGCCCCACACGCTCTAGCTGGCCGCTGGCGGTGAGCCGCGAGAGCACCACGCGGCCAATACCCAGCCCCTGCAAATGGCTGGCGCGCAGCAGCCCGTTTTGGCTGACCAGGGCAAGGACCTGTTCGGTGTGGGTGGTGGAAGACATGGGTTGCGAGTATGTTCCGTTTTTCGTTAAATTCAAGTGGACAGCGCACTTACGGAACAAAGCTTTGTCACCATTGGCGGCTGATCAGGCTGATTTACCCGCCTAAACTGCTTGCTGAAAACCCAAACCAGGCAGGGCTGTTTTAGCAGTCAGGTGCGTCACCGTTGGCCCGCCCAACTTGCTTCAAAAAATCCCGTGTGTAGGTTTGCCAGTTGCCATCGGCCTTGTGTTGGTTGCGGATGGGCTTGCGGCAACCCAGTGCGGGGGCGTGCAAATAGGCCATGCATGGGCTGACAAGGCGGCACAGAAAGCCGATTTTAAAAACCCCTTTTTGCGTGACAGCAACAGTTCACGGACATCCACCACCGTATCCACCTGCGCGGCTTGCGGGCGGGCGATGAAGGTTTCAATGGTCAGGCCTTCGTTGCCTAGGGTGAAAAAGGTGGGGCGTATGGGGTCAGAGGCCAATGCATCGTTGTGTTGCATTGAAAGACCTGACCCCGAATGCTTCCGTTGTGTTGCATTGAAAGACCTGACCCCGAATGCTTCCTTGTTGAAAGACCTGACCCCGAATGCTTCCTTGATCAAAGACATGGCCGAGCGCTTGAAAGCAAAAGGCATGGTGCCCAAAGCCATCATCTCAGCGGCAATGCATAAGTTGATTCACCTGATTTACGGG
>JAYURC010000081.1:0-21141 GCA_043756405.1 Polaromonas sp. | reverse complement strand
CAGCGGCAGGGCGTCCTTGAAGGCCTTGGCGGTGTTGATGGCATCCTGACCCTGCATGGCGTCGACCACAAAGAGCGTTTCAACTGGGTTAAGCACCGCGTGCAGTTCTTTGATCTCGGCCATCAACGCTTCATCAATTGCCAGTCGACCGGCGGTGTCCACCAGTAGCACGTCAAAGAAATGGCGCTTGGCGTAGTCAATCGCGGCGCGTGCAATATCTACCGGCTTTTGGTCTGGCGTGCTTGGGAACCACTCAGCCCCGGCTTGCGCTGTCACGGTTTTGAGTTGCTCAATGGCGGCTGGGCGGTACACGTCGCCAGAGACCGTCAGCACCTTCTTCTTGCGCTTTTCGATCAGGTGTTTGGCCAGCTTGGCAGTGGTGGTTGTTTTACCTGCGCCTTGCAGGCCTGCCATCAAAATCACGGCGGGCGGTTGCGCGGCGAGGTTGATGTCACTCACGCCTTCGCCCATGGTGGATGCCAGCTCCTTGCTGACGATGCTGACCAGCACCTGGCCGGGCTGCAGCGAGCCCATGACTTCAGCGCCCAGCGCTTTGTTCTTGACGCGCGCAATAAAGTCGCGCACCACGGGCAGTGCCACGTCAGCCTCTAGCAGGGCCATGCGTACTTCACGCAGCATGTCTTGCACGTTGCTTTCAGTGATGCGGGCCTGGCCACGCATTTCCTTGACGAGGCGGGAGAGTTTGTCAGTAAGGGCTGAGGCCATGGGAGGGCTCCGGGTGAAAGGGAGCAGTTAGGTAACAGGACGGCAGGCGAAAATTAGGTCACAACAACGCTGCAAGACCAGCAGCGCAAAGGCTAAACTGTAGACATGATTTTAGCGATGAGTCAATGGTGGGGTACGGTGCTGGCTGTGGGCGCATTTATCTCATATCTAGTGTCTGTGTTTGGCCGCAAACGCATGGCGCCTGACATGCTGCGCCTGATGCTGTTTTCGGGCTGGGTTTTACACGGCTTGATGCTGGCTGAAGGCCTGCTGGGTGAGCCGCAACGGTTTGGGTTTGCGCCCGCTTTGTCGACCACCGCCTGGCTGGTGTTGGCGGTGTACGCCATTGAAAGCCGTTTGCTGCCGCAACTGCAGGCGCAGTGGGCACTGGCGGGGCTGGGGGCTGGCGCTGTAGCGCTGGCAATGGTGTTTCCGGGCTCGGCTTACACGCAGGCGGCGTCCATCTGGCTGCCGCTTCACTGGGCATTGGGCATTGCTTCGTACGGCTTGTTTGCGGCAGCCGTCACGCATGGCTGGTTGATGCAACGCACCGAACGTGCCATGCGGCAGGCTGCACCAAGCCATGCAGGCGTGCCGTTGATGACACTTGAGCGCCTCACATTTCGTTTTGTCGAAGCTGGCTTTGTATTGTTGTCAGCCACATTGCTGGTGGGCTGGCTCTTTGCAGAGCAGCTTTATGGGCCCGGCCAAGCCTGGCAGTGGAACCACAAAACCATTTTTTCTGTGCTGGCATGGCTGACTTTTGCGGGCCTGTTGATTGGTCGTGTGCGTCTAGGCTGGCGCGGCTTGAAGGCAGTGCGTGTTTTATATGTGGGTACGGGGCTGCTGCTGTTGGGCTACGCGGGGTCGCGCTTTGTACTTGAAGTGGTATTGGGCCGTTTATGAAATATGCACTGGTTTTAGGTCTGGTCCTGGTTGTTTTTTGGCTCTGGCGCAGCAGCAGGCAGAGCCGCGTAGACAACAGCCAGCGCGCTGGCACCCGCACAAAGCCTGCGACACTTGAGAAAGCCACAGAAATTGTGGCGTGCCAAGTTTGTCAGGTTCATTTGCCACGCAGCGAATCCTTGCCTGGTAAAAACGGCCTGTATTGCTCTGCCGAACACCGGCGACAAGCGGACGACCAGGCTTGAGCATGCGTTTTAAGAACAGTGCGGCAATGACAGGGTTCGGTATGACCGACAGCCAGCACAGTGAATGGGCAACCAGACCCAAACACAACTCATTTGTCAGGTTGTGGCGTACCTTCATGACGGCGCGCATCACCATTGCCAGTGTTTTACTGGTTTTACAGGCGTCTATTTACGCTCTCGGAAACGTCAACAACGGCTGGCCGATAGTGGTGTGTGCGGCGTACTTGGTTGCAACCGTGCTGGTTTGGCTAATGGCTTACCCCAGGCCACCAGGCACGACATTTGATGCGCAATGGATGTTGACAGTTGGCGTGGATGTCGTGGTTTTTTCAGTGCTTAACTTTTTGCCGTCCAGCGGCATTAATTACACGCCGTTGTTCGCGCTGCCTGTTCTGCTGGCGTCTATTCTTGGGCCAGTTTTACTGGCCCTTGGGACGGCTGCCAGCGTGACGCTTTTTTTGTTGGCCGACGCCTGGTGGATGTCGTTGCAATTGCCCGGTGACACCGCGTCGCGATTTTTGCAAGCGGGACTCAGCGGTTCCGGTTTTTTCGCTGTCGGCTTGCTCGCCAATCAGTTGGCATTGCGGCTGGCGCGGGAAGAGCAATTGGCTAAAAGCAGTCAGCTGGTAGCGCGCATGCAAACGCAAGTCAATGAACTGGTCATTGAAACACTGTCTGACGGCGTGCTAGTGATTGATGCCAACGGTATCGTGCGGTCTGCCAATCCGGCAGCACGCCGTTTGCTGGCCGCTAACGACGTGACCCGAACGGCACCTTTTGTGCTGGCAACGCAGGTGGCCTGGCTGCCGCTGGCAGAACTCGTCCGCCAAACCTTCACGCGAAAGCTCCCCCAGCAAGCCGATGTAGCGCTAAACCATCCTGGTCAGCATGCACGCTTTTTACATGTGCGTACACGCCTGGCAGCCATACAGGACAACAACGAGAAAGCGCTGTGTGTGCTGTTTCTTGAAGACTTGCGCGAAATGGAAGCGCGTGTACGGGTTGAAAAAATGGCCGCCATGGGCCGCATGTCTGCCGCTGTGGCGCATGAGATCAGAAATCCGCTGGCAGCCATCTTGCAAGCCAACGCCCTGCTTGATGAGGACCTGCAGAATCCCGCGCACAAACAGCTGACTGCCATAGTTCGCCAAAATGCCCAGCGTCTGGCCAAAATTGTTGACGAGGTTTTAAATATTTCAAGAGCGCAGGTGCTGAGCCCGGAACAACAAGACATGGCACTCATGCTGGACGACGCTGCTGCGCGCATCAGCGCAGACTGGATTCAGCAAAATGCTTCAGCTGGCCGAACCCACGTGGTGCTCAAAGCACACCAGGCCTGTGTAGTTTTTGACCCTGAGCACTTGCGCCGCCTGATGATCAACCTGCTGGACAATGCGCTGCGCTATGCCAGTCAGTCCAACCGTGCCATTGAAGTAACAACGCAGCTGTCAGTGACAGGGCAGGCGCGGCTGTCGGTTTGGAGTGATGGCCTGCCGCTTGAAAAAACCGTACAGACGCATCTTTTCGAGCCTTTTTTCTCTTCTGAAAGCCGTTCCAGTGGCTTGGGCTTGTACATATGCCGGGAATTGTGTGAGCGTTATGGCGCGCAGATTGGCTACCAAAGAAGCAACCGGGTGCCCTACGTGGCGATTGAGGGCAACGAGTTTTTTGTAATTTTTAAACTGCCTAATATCAAGCAAAGCCCGCAGAACCCGCAACACGCCGCCCTGCACTCGCCTGATGATTTGTTTGCCTGACCGCCATGCCCTATCGTTCCGGAATTCCTCAATTACAGCCCGCCCATATTCTGGTCATAGACGACGAACCGGATTTACGCACGCTGTATGAATTAACTTTGCTACGTGAAGGTTACAGAGTTGAAGCCGCAAGCGATTTAGCTCAGGCCCGCCAACAGCTTGACAAACAACAGTTTGATGCTGTTATCACCGACATGCGTCTGCCCGACGGCTTGGGGCTGGAGTTACTGCGCGAGATGGTAAAAACGCATCGCGCGGAGCGTTGTGTGGTGATTACTGCGTACGGTTCAGCTGAAAACGCGGTGGAAGCACTAAAGGCTGGCGCATTTGACTATTTGACGAAACCTGTCGACTTAAAGCAGTTTCGCAGTGTTGTGGCGTCAGCCATACAGGGCTCAAGAGAGGCTGCGTTGTCGGCACTGCAAGAAATGCCTGTCAAACTGCCCGGGACGATAAAACAGACGTCTTTGGTAAAGCATATATCCACGCATGCACCCTCTGCTCTGGAAAACCTTGTTGGCCATTCAGTCGGGATGCAGGCGGTCAAATCGCGCATTGCAAAGGTGGCCAGCAGCATGGCACCGATCTTGATACAAGGTGAGTCTGGTACGGGCAAAGAACTGGTTGCCAGAGCGGTGCATGAGTGCAGCCACCGCGCGAGTGGTCCATTTGTTGCTGTCAATTGCGGCGCCATCCCTGAAAATTTGCTGGAAGCAGAGTTTTTTGGTGCACGCAAAGGCGCGTATACCGGCTCAACGCAAGACCGCGTCGGATATTTTCAGGCAGCGCAAGGCGGCACACTGTTCCTTGACGAAATTGGTGATTTACCCTTCGTCATGCAGTCCAAGCTGCTGCGGGCCATTCAGGAGCGGGTCGTGCGTCCGCTCGGCTCATCACAAGAAGATGCCGTCGACGTTCGTATTGTCAGCGCCTCGCACAAAAATCTGGGCGAAGAAGTGATTGCCAAGCACTTTCGACAGGACTTGTACTACCGCCTGAATGTGATCGTGATTGGCATACCGCCGCTACGTGAACGACTGGAAGACTTGCCCGAGCTGTGTAAAGCGCTGCTGGCGAGAATCTGCCGGGAGTCTGGCTTTAGCGTTCCGCACCTGTCAGAGTCTGTATTGGAGCAACTGCGCCTGCACACTTTCAATGGCAATGTGCGTGAACTTGAAAATATTTTGCATCGGGCCGTAGCGCTTGGCGAAAGCAATGAGCTGCGGCTCGACACCCCCCCAGCGCCCCAGCAGCAAATGCCGCCTGTTCAAATTCAAACAGCTGCGCTAGAAACTGCGCTACCGGAGAATCTGCAGGATTATCTGGATACCCAGGAGCGGGATATTTTGAGCCGTGTGCTGCATGACACCCGATACAACCGAACTGCTGCAGCCAGCAAGCTTGGCATGAGCCTGCGACAGATACGCTACAGAATTGCGCGCCTGAACATCCCCATGCCTGATGGCGATAGTCAAGAGGCCAGCCATGACAGCACCGATGAACCCGCCTGAAACTGCTGCTGCAGGCGCGCTGTGGCAAAACGGCTGGTATCGCTATGCCAGGGCTTTGGTGTCGCCCAACTTTGGGCCCCGCCCTGAAGGTGCGTGTATTGATCTGATCGTGATTCATTCCATCAGCCTGCCACCAGCAGAGTATGGCAATCACAACGTTCAGCGCCTGTTTACAAACCAGCTGGACTGGGATGCTCATCCTTATTTTCAAAGTATTTGCGGGATACAAGTGTCTGCGCATTTTTTTATCACCCGCGCTGGCGAGCTCTGGCAATTCGTCAGCTGCGACGCACGCGCCTGGCATGCCGGGCAGTCAAGCTACCGGGGCCGTACTAATTGCAATGACGACTCGTTGGGTATTGAACTCGAAGGGCTGGAGGGCAACCGTTTTGAAGGGGCGCAGTACGAAACTTTAGGCTCACTTAGCGCCGCCATGATGACCCAATACCCGATAGCGCATATTGCCGGGCATGAGCATATCGCGCCTGGCCGCAAGCACGATCCGGGTCCAGGCTTTGACTGGTCTCAATTGACGAGCTGCCTGGCACTGGATTCGGCCCTGGTACCCGTTTCTTGTCGACCTTGAACTTCGGCGCGGCTTTGCGCTGCAAACACTGCGAAAAGCCGCATGGACACGTGTTCTTTTATCTTCCGCCCTGATAGTACGGGCCTGAATCCACGCTAAACACCTGCGAGTCACGCCGCTTAGAAATTAGCACTGAAACGTAAAAATACGTTTTAGTGCAAATTCACGCGAAAACGCTACCTGTAGTGCTTGAATTCTGTTCAGACCCTAGGTATAGTGTGTGAATCTTTTCCTGTTGGATGGAAAACACCTTCAAGTTGAGCCACCCACAAATGCCGGACGCCGGGGCAAAATTGACTTTTGTACCGACACTTAAACCAGTCATACAGCTTAAAACTGCGGAGGCTGTTTATGACCATTTACATCCAGCCAAGCTAGCTAGCACACACAACAAAACCGATAAAACGAACCCAGAGGATGCCCATGCAAACTACGCAAAATACCAGCCCCTTCGCCACCAACTCGCCCGCTTACATACCAGCCGGTACCAGCGACAGTCACGGCACCGCAACCAACCCCTTCAGCAACTACCAGATCATTCGCCGCAATGGCGCTGTTGTTCCGTTTGAGCCAAACAAAATAGCAGTTGCCATGATGAAAGCTTTTCTGGCCGTACACGGCACGCAAGGTGCGGCGTCAGCCAGCGTCCGCCAAACCGTTGACGAACTGACCCAGGCTGTCATGCGCGCCATGATGCGCTCGCGCCCTGGCGGCGGAACTTTTCATATTGAAGACGTGCAAGATCAGGTCGAACTGGGCTTGATGCGCGGTGGCCACCACGAGATTGCACGCGCTTACGTGCTGTACCGCGAAAAGCGCACCCAGGAGCGCGCGCGCCAACAACCGCTAGAAACACCTGTTGCCACACTGATCCATGTGATGGACGGTGGTAAAAAAGTAGCGCTCGACATCCGCAATTTGCAAGCGCTGATTGAAGCGTCTTGCGCCAACCTGGGTCCTGACATAAAAGCTGACCCCATCGTGTCAGAGACCATGCGCAACCTGTACGACGGCGTGCCAATCGACGAAGTCTACAAAGCGTCCATCCTTGCGGCACGCACGCTGATTGAAAAAGACCCTGACTATACCTACGCCACAGCACGCCTGTTGATGCACACCATTCGCCGTGAAGTGCTGGGCGAGGAAGTAGCGCATGAAGAAATGCACACGCGCTACGCCGAGTATTTTCCCCAATTCATTGCCAAAGGCGTACAAAACGAGCTGCTTGATGAAAAGCTTCAGCAGTTTGACTTGGCCAGGTTGGGTGCAGCATTAAAACCTGAGCGCGATTTGCAATTTGATTACCTGGGTCTGCAGACGCTGTTTGACCGCTACTTCTTGCACGTGCGCAAGCAGCGCATTGAGCTGCCACAAGCGTTTTTCATGCGTGTTGCCATGGGCTTGTCGTTGAACGAAATCAATCGTGAAGAGCGCGCGATTGAGTTTTATGAAATCCTGTCGTCGTTTGAATTCATGTCAAGCACGCCAACACTATTCAACGCAGGTACGCTGCGCTCGCAGTTGTCGTCGTGTTACCTGACCACCGTGGCTGATGACTTGGGCGGTATTTATGACGCTATCAAAGAAAACGCACTTTTGTCCAAATTTGCGGGAGGCCTGGGCAACGACTGGACACCGGTGCGTGCCTTGGGCGCTCATATCAAGGGCACCAACGGCGAATCGCAAGGTGTGGTCCCCTTTCTGAAAGTTGTCAACGACACCGCTGTCGCTGTCAATCAGGGCGGTAAGCGCAAGGGCGCAGTGTGTGCCTACCTGGAAACCTGGCACCTGGATATTGAAGAGTTTTTGGAGCTGCGCAAAAACACGGGAGACGACCGCCGCCGCACGCACGACATGAACACCTCCAACTGGATTCCTGACCTCTTCATGCGCCGCGTGATGGAAAAAGGCAGCTGGACCCTGTTTTCGCCAAACGACACACCTGACCTGCACGATAAGTTCGGCAAAGACTTTGAAAAGGCTTACACCGCCTACGAAGCCAAAGCTGAGCGCGGCGAGATCAAGCCTTCCCGCAAACTGCAGGCCACTGATATGTGGCGCAAGATGCTGTCGATGCTGTTTGAAACCGGTCACCCCTGGATCACGTTCAAAGACGCCTGCAACATTCGCTCGCCCCAACAGCACACGGGTGTGGTGCATTCGTCCAACCTGTGTACCGAGATCACGCTGAACACCAGCGACACGGAGACTGCGGTCTGCAACCTGGGCTCAGTCAATCTGGTGCAGCACCTGAAAACACTGCCGGACGGCACCAAAGCGCTTGACCATGACAAGCTGCAAAAAACCATCACCACCGCGATGCGCATGCTGGATAACGTGATCGATATCAATTACTACGCTGTCAAAAAAGCACGCGACTCCAACATGCGCCATCGCCCTGTGGGTTTGGGCATCATGGGCTTTCAGGACTGCCTGTATGAGCTGCGTGTGCCTTATGCATCGCAAGAGGCAGTTGAATTTGCTGACAAGTCGATGGAAGCCGTCTGCTACCACGCCTACTGGGCATCAACCGAGCTGGCCAAAGAGCGCGGCAAATATGCCACCTACAAGGGCTCGCTGTGGGACAAAGGCATCTTGCCGCTTGATACGCTGGACATGCTGCTCCAAGAGCGCGGCGGTTATGTTGAAGTTGATCGCTCAGTTTCACTGGACTGGGATGCCCTGCGCAAGAAAATTGCACTGGACGGCATGCGTAACTCCAACTGCGTTGCCATTGCGCCCACTGCCACCATCTCCAACATTATTGGTGTTGACGCCTGCATTGAGCCCTGCTTCGGCAACCTGTCGGTCAAGTCCAACTTGTCGGGTGAGTTCACCGTTATCAACCATTACCTGGTGCGTGACCTGAAACGCTTGGGGCTATGGGATGACGTGATGGTGGTCGACCTGAAACACTTTGACGGCTCACTGTGGCCCATTGACCGTGTACCGCAAGACATCAAGGCGCTTTACGCTACTGCGTTTGAAGTTGAAACCTCATGGATTGTGGAGGCTGCTTCGCGTCGCCAGAAGTGGATTGATCAGGCGCAGTCACTGAACATTTACATGGCAGGTGCATCTGGTAAAAAATTGGACGAGACCTACAAACTAGCCTGGTTGCGCGGCCTGAAAACCACTTACTACCTGCGCACGCAAAGCGCTACCCACGCTGAAAAATCAACGGTAACTGCTGGCAAAATGAACTCGGTTGCGTCAAGCACTGCAACAGCGGCAAGTGGCATGAGCGCGCTTGACAAAGCTGCCGCTGCCGCCCAATCGCAAATGGACGCGATACCAGCAACCGACATCAAGTTTTGTGCAATTGATGACCCGGGCTGCGAGGCATGTCAGTAAAAACAAATTGCAGACATTGCTCAAACTTTTCGATGTAAATGAGCAACAAAAACAGGCAGCGATGCGAATGAACACTTTTCATTTTGTACCGCTGCTTTCATAATCAAAAAAATACTGGAAATTTTATGTTGACCTGGGACGAAGAAGTTAAACCATCATTGCAAAACTCTCTCAACAGCGGCTTGCCAAGCGGCCGCTCAATGGAGTTTTCACCTTTGAATTCTGCTCAAACATCTCCGGGCGTTCGCATGCTGAACGATGGTGCTTACATGCCTGTCGCAACAGCAGTTGCAGCGACGCCAGTTGTTGAATCAAGCACTGCCGCACCCGCAGTCATGAAGCGCGTCAAAGCTTCAGACAAACGCATCATCAATGGTCAGACTGACGTCAACCAGTTGGTACCTTTCAAATATAAATGGGCGTGGGAAAAATATTTGGCCACCTGCGCCAATCACTGGATGCCGCAAGAAGTCAACATGACGCGCGATATTGCCTTGTGGAAAGACCCAAATGGCCTGACAGATGACGAGCGCCGTCTGGTCAAACGAAACCTTGGCTTTTTTGTCACCGCTGACTCACTGGCCGCTAATAACATTGTGCTGGGTACGTATCGCCACATTACCGCACCAGAATGCCGCCAGTTTTTACTGCGTCAGGCTTTTGAAGAAGCCATTCATACGCATGCCTACCAGTACATCACCGAGTCGCTGGGTTTGGACGAAGCTGAAATCTTTAATGCCTACAACGAAGTGCAGTCCATCAAGGACAAGGATCAGTTCCTGATTCCGTTCATTGAAGTCATTTCCAACCCACACTTCAAAACTGGAACGCACGAAGCCGACCAGACATTGCTCAAGTCATTGATTGTGTTTGCCTGCTTGATGGAAGGCTTGTTCTTCTACGTCGGCTTCACGCAAATTTTGGCATTGGGCCGCCAAAACAAAATGACGGGTGCTGCCGAGCAGTATCAGTACATTTTGCGCGATGAATCTATGCACTGCAATTTTGGTATTGACCTGATCAACCAGCTCAAGCTTGAAAATCCAGGCCTCTGGACACCTGAGTTCAAAGCTGAAATTAAAGCCCTGTTCATGCAAGCCGTTGAGCTGGAATACCGCTACGCCGAAGACACCATGCCGCGCGGTGTGTTGGGACTCAACGCGTCCATGTTCAAAGGCTACCTGCGCTACATTGCCAACCGCCGTGCTACGCAAATTGGCCTGGAAACACTGTTCCCCAACGAAGAAAATCCTTTCCCCTGGATGAGCGAAATGATTGACTTAAAGAAGGAACGCAACTTTTTTGAGACCCGTGTGATTGAGTATCAATCGGGCGGTGCCCTGTCATGGGACTGATTTGCGCTCGTTTCCAAATTCAATTCAATCTATGTTTTTCATAATTGCAATGACCAGTAGCCGTGCCGCAGAGCACGCGTTGGGCACTGCTTCAGTGTTCGCAGCGCTGGGCCCGGTTTTCCGCTGGCTCAACATCGCGAATCGCTTTGCGTACTCCAAACGCAAAGTGCTCTTTGCAACGTAAAAAGGAGAAAACTATGGCAACTGCGAAAAAACCTGCGGCTAAAAAAGCTGCACCAGCGAAGAAAGCTCCAGCTAAAAAAGTAGCTGCGAAAAAAGTAGCTGTCAAGAAAGCACCTGCTAAAAAAGCACCGGCCAAAAAGGCGCCTGCTAAAAAAGTAGTCGCCAAAAAAGCGCCAGCAACAAAAGCAGCTGTTAAAAAAGCACCGGCTAAAAAAGCGGCTGCTACAAAAGCACCGGCCAAAAAAGCGGCAGCTAAAAAAGTAGTTGCTAAAAAAGCACCGGCTAAAAAAGCCGCTGCCAAGAAAGCACCTGCCAAAAAAGCGGTAGCCAAAAAAGTAGCGAAGAAACCCGCTGCGAAGAAAGCTGCGAAGAAACCTGCTGCTAAAAAAGCTGCGAAGAAACCCGCTGCAAAAGCACCTGCTGCACCGGCTGCTACAGCGGCTCAGACAACTCTGAACCCGCAAGCCGCCTGGCCGTTTCCAACAGCCAGCAAGCCATAAGCAATCAGGTACTTCTGTTTAAAAAGCCCTGCATCACAGATGCCGGGCTTTTTTTGTAGGCTCCTAGATTTTTTGCTATTAAAATATGAGCTGTTAGTGCACGTATTTATTGGGCCAGAGAACTATTTTACAATTCTTCAAGACAGTTTTAGAGATTCCAGGGTGTAATTTTGCCCGCCCCGATATGCAATCTTGTGAGCGCCGACGCGGTTACCCAACTCGGCACATCGCACCAAAGACCAGCCTTGCTCCAAGCCAAAGAGCAATGCACCGCGAAACGCGTCGCCGCAGCCCGTAGGGTCAACGACCTCGGTGGCTTTCACCGGTGCTACCAGCGTTTTTTCGCCGCCCACCCAAACCTCGGACCCCAACGCACCCAAGGTAACGATCAGGCCTTCTACCTTATGCGACAGTTCGGCACACGTCAGACCGGTGCGGTCACACAGCAGTTTGGCTTCGTAGTCGTTAACCGTGACCCAGGTGGCCAATTCAACAAAATGAGCCAACGCTTTGCCGTCAAACATCGGTAGGCCCTGGCCTGGGTCAAACACAAAAGGAATATGAGCGGCTTTAAATTGTTCGGCATGTTGCAGCATGGCGTCGCGTCCATCAGGGGACACGATACCAAGCTTGATGTCGCTGCGCGCCGAAATCTGGCTGACATGCGCTTGCATCATCGCCCCCGGGTGAAACGCAGTAATCTGGTTGTTGTCGCGGTCGGTCATGATCATGGCTTGCGCGGTGTAGTTGCCCTCGACCTCGCGCACAAACTCGGTGCTGATGCCCATTGTCTTCAGGCGCGCCGCATAGTCTGCACCATCACTGCCGATGGTGGCCATTGGCAATGGCGTACCCCCTAATTGCTTGAGGGCGTAAGCAATGTTGCCCGCACAACCGCCAAACTCGCGCCGCAAGCTGGGTACCAAAAAAGACACGTTCAGGATGTGCAGTTGCTCGGGCAAAATTTGCTCTGCAAACCGACCCTCAAAAGTCATGATGGTGTCAAAGGCCAAGGATCCACAAATTACAGCAGGCATAAGTTGGTTTGGAAAAAAGTTAAGGGTAAAAAGCAAGGAGACGGTAGCCAGCAACACGCCGCAATTCATTACCGCCGTCAGCAGGCATTTCTGTCGGCGTCAATTGCAGCATTAGTGTGCGAGAAAACTCTGCACTTGTATCAAGTAAAACACTGGTCGTGCCAAACTGCGCAGGCGATAACACACGACGTATCACGGCTTTGTCCTGCGTGTCAGTCAGCGTGACCTCCAGAGAAGGCATTGCCACTGCGTGCATCGCCGTGTTTTTGATGGAAAAGCTCAAGCGATACACAGAGTCGTTGACTTTATTGAACGACGAACTGTCAATCACAATGGCTTCAATCTGCCGGACCGGGCCCACGTCGCAGGCCAGCGCCTGGCATACCGTTTGCAGAGCAGGCTTGAGCCTGGGCTCTAAAGCAGCCAACTTGTCTCTATGGTGCACCGCCAGTTGCAGCGCCAGCAAAACCAGCAAAAGTAAGGCAATAAAAACTAGCACTACGCGTGTGAGGGGGCGACGCCAGAAAGCTTGGCGACGCGCATCACGCACAAACGATACATCTGTAGCTGCCTGATCGGGCGCTTCGTTGGGTGGGGAAATGCTATCTTGCAGTGCTTGGGGAATCGGCGCAGAAGCTGTTTCAGCCGCTGTCAAGCAGTCCTGTAGTTCTTCGCCCCTGAAAGAGTCAACAGCCTCGGGGATAGATGTGCTTGCGCTGGGTAGGGTTGTATCTGCAGTAATGGCTGCAACAGTTGCGGCCGGTAATACAACAGGCTCGACGGGTGGTTTGTCATGGTCAAGTTGCCGCGCAGCTTCGGGTTGCAAATGCAGCGACGCATCAAAAACAGTAGCGCATTGGCCACAGCGCACCCAGCCTTGAGAGACTTTCAGCTGATCAGACACGACTTTAAACATCGTGTCGCAAGCGGGGCAGCGCGTAATCAGGCTCATCTAACGGTGTGTTGTAAGTAGGCGCTAACGCGGCATTTAGACGATCAGGCAACAATCAAAGGCATGCTGCCATCAGTATCCAGCCGTCTTCGCTGTCAGCCACCTGCAGCGCGCACCAGGGTGAGTAAGCTGCTTTCAGCTCATCAGCCTGACGCGCCAAAATACCCGCTAAAACAAGGCTGCCGCCCTTGGCGACATGACCGCACAGCAGCGGTGCCAGCACCTTCAATGGGGTTGCCAAAATATTGGCCAATACAGTCTGGTACTGTCCGCTGGCCTTGTCGGGCAGGCCTGCATTCAGCTGTACGTGGTTGGCTTCAGCGTTGGCGCGGGTGGATTGCACCGCAGCGTCGTCAATATCCACTGCGTCAATATCGACGGCACCAAATTTGGCCGCACCAATCGCCAAAATACCCGAGCCGCAGCCATAGTCCAAAACGCGGCCTAAAGCGGTTTGTTGCAAGGCAGTCCACCTGAGGCACATTCGGGTGGTCGGGTGTGTGCCTGTGCCAAAAGCTAAACCCGGGTCAAGCCGGATAACCTGCACTGCCTGCGCCGGCGGCTCGTGCCAGGTCGGCACAATCCAGAACTCGGGCGTGATTTCAACCGGCGTGAACTGCGATTGCGTCAAGCGCACCCAGTCTTGCTCAGGCACGTTTTGGGTGGCAACGACTGCACAGCCCGCAAAAAAATCCTGCGCTACAAGCAGCTCGGCAGCCTGAACAGCCAGCGCCTCAGTAGCAAACAAAGACACCACACGTGAACGGTTCCACCCGGCTTTGGGTGGCGGCATATCGGGTTCGCCAAATAGCGCTTGCTCTTGGTCGGTCTGCGCATCGGCATCTTCAACCGACACACTTAACGCGTCCAGCGCGTCCAGTTCATCACTGACGGCTTCAACGCCATTTTCAGGAACCAACAAGATCAACTCAAACATGGCTATTTCTTTTTAAGCAGGGGCCGCGGTTATGGTTTATCCATTGCGCCAGCGCAGCGATCACATCGGACAGCAGGGAGCACACGCAGTAACTGACAGTGGGTGCCGCCTCCTAGCGGACCCGCTTGCTCAACCATTCTTCAAGGTAGTGAATGTTGGTACCACCGTCCATGAACTTGGCATCCACCATCAACTCGCGGTGCAGTGCAATGTTGGTGTTGATGCCCTCGACCACCGTCTCGGCCAGCGCCGTACGCATACGCGCCAAAGCTTGCTCGCGCGTGTCGCCGTGCACAATGATTTTGCCAATCATCGAGTCATAGTTGGGTGGCACAAAGTAGTTGGCGTAAATGTGTGAATCAACCCGCACACCGGGCCCGCCTGGGGTGTGCCAGGTCGTGATACGGCCTGGAGACGGCGTAAATTTGTACGGGTCTTCGGCGTTGATCCGGCATTCAATGGAATGGCCTTTGATTTGAATGTCTCGCTGGGCAAACGGCAGCCTTTCGCCTGCCGCCACCATGATTTGTGTGCGCACAATATCTACGCCCGTGACCCATTCGGTCACCGGGTGTTCAACCTGAACGCGGGTGTTCATTTCAATGAAGTAAAACTCGCCGTTTTCAAATAAAAACTCAAATGTACCTGCACCCCGATAGCCAATTTTCTTGACTGCAGCCACGCAGCGCTCGCCAATACGTTCAATCAGCTTGCGAGGAATACCCGGCGCAGGCGCTTCCTCAATCACCTTTTGGTGCCGGCGCTGCATGGAGCAATCGCGCTCGCCCAGCCACACAGCATTTTTGTGCTGGTCGGCCATGATCTGGATTTCAATGTGGCGCGGGTTCTGGAGAAACTTCTCCATATACACCTCAGGATTGCCAAACGCCGCGCCCGCTTCGGCTTTGGTCGTTTGCACCGCATGCAGCAGCGCTGCCTCGGTGTGCACCACGCGCATGCCGCGCCCGCCGCCACCGCCAGCCGCCTTGATGATGACTGGGTAGCCCACCTGCCTGGCCGTGCGCTTGATGGTGGTTGCGTCATCCGGCAACGCGCCCTCAGAGCCGGGCACGCAAGGCACGCCAGCCCTGATCATGGTTTGCTTGGCCGACACCTTGTCGCCCATGATGCGAATGGACTCGGGTGTGGGGCCGATAAATTTAAAGCCGCTTTTTTCAACCCGTTCAGCAAAGTCAGCGTTTTCGCTCAAAAATCCATAGCCGGGGTGAATCGCCTCGGCGTCCGTGACTTCAGCCGCCGAAATAATGGCGGGCATGTTCAGGTAACTGTCTTTAGACTGTGCTGGACCGATGCAAACCGACTCATCAGCCAGCTTGATGTATTTCGCGTCGCGATCGGCTTCAGAATAAACCATCACGGCCTTGACGCCCAACTCGCGGCAAGCGCGCTGGATACGCAGGGCGATCTCCCCTCTGTTTGCAATCAGTATTTTTTTAAACATGCCAGCGCGCCGTCAGTCGATCAGGAACAAAGGCTGTCCATATTCAACCGCCTGGCCGTTTTCGCACAGTATTTTTTTAACAGTGCCAGACTTGTCGGCTTCAATTTCATTAAGGATTTTCATCGCCTCAATGATGCAAATGGTCTCGCCTTCCTTGACCACATCGCCCACTTCTACAAAGGGCTTGGCACCTGGGCTGGCTGAACGGTAGAACGTACCAACCATGGGTGACTTGACGGAATGGCTGGTTTCGGCTGCTGGCACGGCGTCAACCACGGGAGCTGTTGTTGGAGCAGCTACCGTTGCTGCCATCATCGCTACGGTGGGTTGCTGCGTTACTAGCGGCGCGCCACTGGATTTGACAATGCGAACCTTGCCTTCAGCCTCGGTGATTTCAAGTTCAGACACATTGGAGTCTGACACTAAATCAATCAGCGTTTTGAGTTTTCTTAAATCCATGTTTTCTCCAACGTCGGCAGAAATGAGGGAGCCAGCAATGTGCCAATCATCCGCTTTCTACGCTTACTCTGTTCTTTCGAGCTTTAAAGAGGCTATAAGACCGCTTCAGCCCTGCAGTGGGCGTGCACTGCGATTAAGAAAGCGCAGAGTGTACTCCATGGCAAAACCGATTGATACAAATAAAGCGGTTGCATCAGGCAACACGGTTCGTTTTTATATAAATAAAGATAACGAACTTAAATACCAGTTTAGTGTTAATTATCAACAGTATTTATTTTTTACATCAATTTTGCCCACTGGTCCAAATCGTCTTGGGATACCTTACCGGTCTTGCGGTGCAGCAGTGCGCCAGATGCACCAAATACCACTGTAAAAGGCAGGCTGCCTGCCAGGTTACCCATCGATTTGCTCAAGTCAGTTCCACCCAAACCTGCCATACCGACTGCAAAAGTAAGCGGCTTGGCCTGCAGCCATTGACGCACAGCACTGGGTTGGTCAACCGCCAGACCCAAAACTTGCCAGCCTTTGGCCTTTTGTTGTTGGTAAAAAGCATCCAGCAAAGGCAACTCTTCCACACACGGTGGGCACCAGGTAGCCCAAAAGTTAAGCAAGAGCGGCTTGCCGCGAAAGCTGCTCATGAGCTGCGGTACGCCGTCCGGGGTGTCAAAGCTCATCGCCCAAAGCGCGTCTTGCACGGCTGTAGTTTGCCCGGTTGTCAGCTTTTGCGGCTCGTATTTGAACCACGCCGCGCCAACGCCCGCCAGCCCAGCTGCACCGGCAGCGCCCAAATACAGTAAGTTTCTTCTGTCCATGGCTCAGACTTTACCGCTTTCGAAGACCAGCAATTGAACCGCCGACACATCCCCACGCGGCTTGCGGCCCTTAGCGTCGGGTTTTAGGGCTCCGCGCAGATCGTCGTGGTCGTACACCATGAAGTGCACGCCAATGTTTTCGCCGAGAGGCTTGCACAGGCTACTCAAACTCAGCGCCTCCACTTTGCCGCCCGTAAATCCGGTCACCGTGCGCGGCTCGTAGTCCACGTTGTGTTCAATCAGCGCAATTTCAGCCGATTTTGAGTCGTCACAGAACAGCTGAATGTAAATATCAGACAGCCGCGTCGCCGTGCCATGCCACACCGCCCCCGCCAAATGCGGCCTGAAGTCTGCCATGCGCTGCATCCACACCAGTGCCAGTTCCCGCAGCGCCGCCAACTCTAGCGGCTGGGTGTCGGCACAGAACACGCCAATGTATTCAATCACCGCGTCCTCAATCTCGGCGTTGTCAGGCAACTCAGCCCGCGCTGGCAGGCCCATCTGTTTGACGGCCCGCCGCTTAGCCGGGCCATATTCCATACCCTCCTCAACTACCAGGGCGGCGGTAGCGGCAGCTATTTCTAATTTAAGGGTAGTCATTTTGGGGTGTGTGCAAAAACTGATTCCACAGTTTAGGTCAGCAGCCAAACCCGCCCATTGACTCCTAGAATAAGCTGATGCATATACACATACTCGGAATTTGCGGCACGTTCATGGGCGGGCTGGCTGCGTTGGCAATTGAAGCTGGGCACAAGGTGACGGGCTGCGACACCGGTGTGTACCCGCCCATGAGCGATCAGCTTCGCGCTTTGGGTATTGACCTGGTGGAGGGCTACAGCGCGGATCAACTGGCGTTCAACCCGGATGTATTTGTTGTCGGCAACGTTGTGTCAAGGGCGCACCTGACTGACGGCACACCAAAGTATCCATTGATGGAAGCCATCCTCAACGCTGGTCTGCCTTACACCAGCAGCCCGCAGTGGCTGGCAGAACATGTTCTGCAAGGCCGTCATGTGCTGGCAGTTGCAGGTACGCACGGTAAGACGACCACGACGGCGATGCTGACCTGGATTCTGGAGTGCGCCGGGCTTGAGCCTGGCTTTTTGGTCGGCGGCGTACCGCTTAACTTTGGCGTATCGGCCCGGCTGGGTGCTGGCAACACCTTTGTGATTGAAGCGGACGAGTACGACACTGCGTTTTTCGACAAGCGCAGCAAGTTTGTGCATTACCGCCCGCGCACAGCGATATTGAACAACCTCGAATACGACCACGCTGATATTTTTGACAATCTGGCCGCGATTGAGCGCCAGTTTCACCACTTGGTGCGCACCGTGCCGTCAAGTGGCCGCGTCGTTGTTAATGCTACTGAGCAAAGTCTTGAGCGGGTTATCGCCCAAGGCTGTTGGAGTGAGCAGGTACTCTTCGGCAAATCGCCGTCAAACAAAGACGGGTTTAGCGCGCAAGGCGAGCCGGGTGACTTCACGGTGCACAAAGCGGGCAAACAGGTAGCGCGCGTGCAGTGGGCCGTCAGCGGCGTTCACAACCAACTCAATGCGCTGGCCGCTATAGCAGCGGCCGAGCATGTAGGAGTCGACCCGCAGACGGCAAGCACGGCACTGGGCAGCTTTCAAAACGTCAAGCGCCGGATGGAAGTCAAAGGCGTGCTAAAAAAGGTCGACGGCAACATCACCATTTATGACGACTTTGCTCACCACCCCACCGCTATCCACACCACGATAGACGGCTTGCGCCGCCAGTTAAACGCGGCAGGCCTCGCGGCAGACAGAATACTGGCCGTGTTTGAACCGCGCAGCAACACCATGAAGCTTGGCACCATGACAGCGCAACTGCCCTGGAGTCTGGAGGACGCCGACATTGCCTTTTGCCACGCAGGCGGCCTGGACTGGGACGCGCGCGAGGCGCTGGCCCCGATGGTTGACCGGGCGCAGGTGGCGGACAACATCGAGCAGCTGGTCAAGCAGGTCAAAGCCGCTGCAAGACCCGGCGACCACATTTTGTGCATGAGCAACGGCGGCTTTGGCGGCGTGCATGGCAAGCTGCTGGCAGAGTTGGCTTGACTTGCAGGCAATTTAAATGCTATTAATTTAATAGCTACTTACGCTCACATTTATTGCGCTGAAGGCATATTTATGTGCAGAATCGAGCAAAAATGACCCAGAAGGTTGAAAAAACCGACGCTTCAGACCTTACTGGGTACGTCTGAAACAGCTTCAAAAGCTCAGAACCGAGTTTTTTAAGCTGTCACGTCGTTGGTCAAGGGCTGTAGACCAATCCGCGCTACCCCTCAAAACCCTCAAGAAAGCGCAGTCCAAGCTTCGCGGGGCGACACAATTTTCAAGTTGCCAGACATGGCCTCATCAACCGCCCAGCTCAGCACCCTTTTGTCGCCTGTCACGAACATATCCATATTTGCTACTTTGGCGGCAGCCACCAAACGGCGGTCGTTGTCGTCTCGGGGTTCGTCACAGTCAGCAATTAACTGCGCCGCCTGAAACGATGCATCAAACAAGTCGCAAGCGTTGAGGGCCTTGGGGAATTTGCGCTTTAAAACCTCATACGCTTCGTGCTGAATCAGCAAACTGCTGTGTAGCCCGCCGCGCTCAGCACACAAAAGCACCAGTTCCTCACACAAGCCTGAAAAAATCGTTGCGGACAGCCAAACATTGGTGTCCAGAAAAACTTTCATGAATCAGTTGAGTGCAGCGTCTTGCAAGATGTCTTCTTCAGTTAACCAGCCCGCACGGCGGGCCAACGGTGCCAGCTGAGCCTGGCTTTGCCGCAGCGACTCACGCAGTCGGTAAGCGCGCAAGGCGTCGCGTACAACCTCACTGCGTGATTTACCCGCTGCGCTGCACATCCCATCGAGGTTTTGCGCCTCGATGTCTGAAATTCTTACAGTCAGTGTGGTTTGCATGGTGGACTCTTGAAATCAAGCGGAATGGAAAGTTTGTACGACATTGTAATACGTTAAGCAAACGAATCGTTCGAACGCCGCGTTTTGCAAATACTACTTTTAACGAGACATTTATAAAAATCATCCCGAGCCATGCAGAAACCGCTACAACTGCGGCCACACCCGACGCCAGCTTTGATACAGCTGGTGTACTTCTCGCGGTGATGCCGAATTTGTTGCGTATAGGCTTCTTTTCAGCATTGATGAAAGCTGGATTACGCGCTGACCTTACGCATCAACAAGTCGATGTGTGAGTTATGCGCTATTTAATTAATAGCTGCTCTCGCCCATCTAGATTGGGCTACAGGCTATTTAGCATCTGATATTGAAAGACTTGACCCCGTTTTCTCGTTTTTTTTTGACCCCGTTTTCTGTTTTTTTAGCATCTGATATTGAAAGACTTGACCCCGTTTTCTCGTTTTCTGCGTTTTCTGTTTTTGACCCCGTTTTCCTTGTTTTGGCGCTATCAAAGCGGCTGACGTTGCCTGCATAGGCCAGTACCTTGGCGACCGTCACGCTCCCCATGCCAGGAATGCTGGCCAGCAACTGCGCATCAACACTTAGCTCTGGCTTGCCAGCAATAGGGTCATCAATATCGCTTTGCAATCGCTTGATGGCTGCCTCCAGGTAGGAAACGTGCTCAGCAATGTAGGCTTTGGCCAGTTGGTCATCAGAGGCATTGGCCGCTTCAAGCCGATTCATCTCTTGCTGGTGCATGTCTTTAAGCGCCTGCAGGCGCTCAACCAGGCTGCGCAGTTGGCGTACCGCTGGGCTGGGCGCGCACCATCTTTCAGGCGCAAGCGCAGCGCAAAAGCGTGCCAGCAAAGCCGCGTCTGCTTTGTCGGTCTTGTTGCGAGTCAGCTCGCTTTGGGCAAAGCCTTTGACGCGCGCTGGATTGACAACGCTGACTAACCAGAGTGCATCGCTTAGCCAAACTGCCAGTGCTTCACTGTAGGGGCCGGTCGCCTCCATGCACACATGGGCTTGACCGGCGGTGATGCAGTCCTCAGCGAGCCAAGCGGCTAAAGCTTTAAAGCCTGTTCGGTCGTTACTGAAGACCTTGTTTCTTACTTTGCCAAGTCGTAACCGTGCTACGTCGAGTTTGAGTTTGGAGACATCAATCCCGACAAATACATTAGCTGCGCTCTCAATTGCTATCGGGCAAGCTTCGTTACCGTTCATGATCCACCTCGTATGCGGGCTTTCCTGCGCAAGGCAGCATCCCAAGTTACCGTTCGATCTTTGATGGAACGAAAAATGGGCCGGGTGACCTATCTGACCCACGAGCTTGAGAACTCAAAGTCTTGTCAGCCTCTCCCGACCCAGCCTGTTCAATCAAGCTTTTACAGCTTAACTGGCTGGCGCTTTGAATATACGAGGTCTTT
>JAYURC010000080.1:0-21445 GCA_043756405.1 Polaromonas sp. | reverse complement strand
GGCCTTATGAACTATGAACCGTTCGCCCTGAGCTTGTCGAAGGGTTCCCCTTGTGCGACCCCGGCTTCGACAGGCTCAGGCCGAACGGAAAATATATACATCACCGGACCGCAACAATAAGAAGGTAAAAAATGCCTGAAAAGACCGATTTTGGGCATGAAATCAACCTTTAGCCCAATCAATACGTGCACAAAACGCTATAAATACCATAGCGACTGCGGCTCGTGCCAAAATGCCCCATGAAGTTTTGGACCATTCCCACCATCATGACCTGGACGCGCATCATCGCGATTCCTCTCATCGTTGGTGTTTTTTACCTCGATATTCCTGAAGAAAAACGCAACCTCATTGCCTCGGCCATGTTTGTGGTGTTTGCCGCCACCGACTGGCTAGACGGCTACCTGGCCCGTAAATTGAACCAAACCTCCTCGTTTGGCGCTTTTTTAGACCCGGTTGCCGACAAATTTCTGGTGTGCGCCGCGCTGCTGGTGCTGGTGCATTTGCAACGGGCTGATGTCTTTGTGGCGCTCATCATCATTGGCCGAGAGATCGCGATTTCTGCGCTGCGCGAATGGATGGCCATGATCGGTGCCACCAAGAGTGTTGCAGTGCACATGATTGGCAAGGTCAAAACCGCGGTGCAAATGACGGCCATTCCTTTTTTGCTTTACGACGGCGTTTTGTTTGACCACGTGGACACCCATGTCTGGGGCACCTGGCTGATATGGATTTCTGCCGTCTTGACTGTCTGGTCCATGGTTTATTACCTGAAAAAAGCGATTCCAGAAATTCGCAAGCAGGCCAAATAGCGGGTTAACTGCTTTGAAATTTTCAATTGAAGCGGCAGCGCTGCGCGCCATGCCTGCCGTGTTTGTGCTGATCTGGAGCACCGGCTTTGTGGTGGCCAAATATGGCTTGCCCTACGCGCCGCCGCTTACTTTTTTGTCCATCCGTTACGGCCTATCGTTGTTTTGCTTCCTTCTCTGGATCAAACTCGCCTGCGTGTCCTGGCCGCGCGGCCAGCAGCAGTGGTTGCACCTAGCAGTCAGCGGCATGCTGATTCACGCGGGTTACCTGGGCGGCGTGTGGATGGCTGTCAAAGCGGGCATGGGTTCTGGCCTGGCAGCGCTGATGGTGGGTTTGCAGCCTGTCCTGACGGCTCTGTGGGTGTCGAGCATGGCGACAAGTCAGGGCGCAGAAAAAGTCACGCAGCGCCAGTGGCTGGGTTTGGCGCTCGGCCTGGGCGGTTTGGTGCTGGTGGTGTCGCGCAAGTTTGAAAGCACCCAAGAGGTGACAGCTTTCACGCTGGCGGCCATCACCACGGCCTTGCTCAGCATCACGGCCGGCACGCTGTACCAAAAACGGTATGTTCTACCTGCGGACGTGCGCGGTGCCAATGCGATTCAAATTGCAGCAGCCTTGGCCGTCACGTTGCCGCTGGCGCAGTTAGAAACCGAAGCCATCAACCTGACGCCCCAATTCTTAGGCGCGCTGGCTTGGTCAGTGCTGGTGTTGACGCTAGGCGGCTCGTCGCTGCTTTATCTGCTGATCCAGCGCGGCGCAGCTACAGCCGTGACCAGCTTGATGTACCTGGTGCCGCCGTGTACGGCACTGATGGCCTGGCTACTGTTTGCTGAGCCCATCACAGCCGTCACGGTGCTGGGTACGGCCATTACCGCCTTGGGTGTCAGCCTGGTGGTGCGGGCGGCAAAGCCAGCCACTGCGCCGTCAACGTAGCGTGGCAGGCAGGCAGGATGGTTCTGGCGTGACAAATTTAGACAGCTTTGCCATGCAAGCCGTGCCCGGCCCGGCAGGTCTGCTGCACACCCGCAAGGGTCAGTGCTTTGACGTCCTGGCGTTGTGGCGTGAGCGGGCGACTCAAGTGGCGGGCAACAGCTTGCCCTGCGGTCACTACATTGCGGAAGAAGCGCCAGAACTGCTGATGACACAAGTCTTAAAATTTTTCATGCACGAAGGACTACACCATGAGTAAAAAACGAATTGCCGTTATCGCTGGCGACGGCATTGGCAAAGAAGTCATGCCTGAGGGCATTCGCGTGATGGAGGCCGCTGCCAGCAAATTTGGCATTGACCTGCAGTTTGACCACTTTGATTTCTCAAGCTGGGACTATTTTGAAAAACACGGTCAAATGCTGCCCGACAACTGGAAAGACCAGATCGGCGGGCACGACGCCATTTACTTTGGCGCGGTGGGGTGGCCTGAAAAAATAGCCGACCACGTGTCGTTGTGGGGCTCGTTGCTGCTGTTTCGCCGGGAGTTTGACCAGTACATCAACCTGCGCCCCGCGCGTTTGATGCCCGGCATCATCGCGCCTGTGGTGCGGCGTGATGGCAGTGCCAGAGTTGCTGGCGAAATTGACTTTTATATCGTGCGCGAAAACACCGAAGGCGAATATTCAAGCATTGGCGGCAGAGCCTTTCCCGGCACTGAGCGGGAGTTTGTGCTGCAAGAGTCTGTCTTCACGCGTGTCGGCGTTGACCGCGTGCTCAAGTTCGCGTTTGAGCTGGCACAGTCGCGGCCCAAAAAACACTTAACCAGCGCGACCAAGTCCAACGGCATATCCATCTCCATGCCGTACTGGGACGAGCGTGTTGTGGAAATGGCAAAAAACTATGCAGATATCCGGCTTGATAAATTTCACATCGACATCCTGACGGCGCATTTTGTACAGCGACCTGATTTCTTTGACGTGGTAGTGGCCAGCAATTTGTTTGGCGATATTCTGAGCGACCTTGGCCCCGCCTGTACCGGCACCATCGGCATTGCGCCTAGCGCCAACCTGAACCCGGAGCGCAAGTTTGCGTCGCTGTTTGAGCCCGTACACGGCTCTGCGCCTGACATTGCGGGCCAACAAATCGCCAACCCGATTGGGCAAATCTGGTGCGGTGCCATGATGCTGGAGTTTTTAGGCCACAAAGACGCGCACGATGCGGTTCTGGCAGCGATTGAAAAAGTCTTGTCGCCCGGTAGCGGCGCGCCTCGAACACCTGATTTGGGCGGAACAGCGACAACCGTCGATGTCGGTAAAGCCATTGCAGCTGCCCTGGGCTAACTTGTGCACCCGGTCTTTTTATTGAACATAAAAAATAAGGCTCCGCCCAGGCAATGGCTTAGGACGAGCAAAAACGACTAGAATTTGCGACCGCCTGATGACAGAGTAAACGCCTGACCGACACCGCGGGTGTCCTTGGTTTTAATGATGTTCAGCAGCTAAACTGCAAGTGCCGCTTCTTGCTGTTGCCCTGGGCCGATTGCCCAGGCAGATGTTTGAGAAGCAAAATATTTAGTCAATTTTCTGACATAGCCAGATTAACTTTCAAGACGAGGAACCCCTTGTGAACAAAACAGAACTGATCGAGCACATTGCCAAAAACGCCGACATTTCCAAGGCAGCGGCCACGCGTGCGCTGGAAGCTACCATTGGTGCTGTCAAGACCACCCTGAAAAAAGGGGGCTCTGTGTCTCTGGTGGGTTTTGGAACCTTTGCCGTCACAAAACGTGCAGCCCGCGTAGGCCGTAATCCACGCACCGGCGATGCGATTAAAATCAAGGCTGCCAAGGTTCCAAAGTTTCGTCCGGGCAAAGCGCTTAAAGACGCATTGAACTGATACGTAACAAAATCAGAGATTTTGAATTGTTTAAGGCGGGTGCTTAGCTCAGTTGGTAGAGCAGCGCCCTTACACGGCGTAGGTCGGCGGTTCGAGCCCGTCAGCACCCACCACCGCACTAAACAGTTGCAAATCTTGAGCCAAGGCGAACTTTCTGTTCGCCTTTTTTGTTTTTGTCTGACTTGATTTTTTTGACCGTACGACAGGACTTTTCCGATGTTTGATTTCATTCGCAAGCACAACAAAATCGCCATGGTTTTGCTTTTTTTGCTCATCGTGCCGTCGTTCGTTTTGTTTGGTATGGAGGGCTACACTCAAAATCAGGACAAAAGCCCGGTCGTTGCCAAGGTCGACGGCCAGGAAATTTTTCAGTCCGAATGGGACAAAGCGCACCTGCTTGAAGTCGACAAGTTAAAAGCCGCCATGCCGTCTCTCGACGCCAAACTGTTTGATTCGCCGGAGGCCAAATACGCCACGCTGGAGCGCCTGGTGCGTGACCGTGTCCTGATTGCCGCAGTGGCCAAGGCAAGGCTCAATACCAGCGACCAGCGGCTGGCGCGGGAGCTGCAAAGCAACCCTAATATTGCGGCCTTGCGCCGCCCTGATGGCACGCTTGATATGGAGCGCTACAAACAGTTGTTGGGCGCACAGGGCATGAGCCCTGAGATGTTTGAAGCCAGTGTGCGCATCGACCTGTCAACCCGGCAGGTGCTGACAGGCGTGATGGCTAGCGGATTTTCTTCAAACGTGGCGGCAGACACGGCATTGAATGCCTACTTTGAAAAGCGCGATATCCAGATCGCGCGTTTTGCAACGGCAGATTACGCTGCCAAATTAAACCCGACTGCCGCTGACCTGGAGCAGTTTTACAAAGCTAACGCGGCTCTTTTCCAGGCACCAGAGCAGGCCAATATCGAGTACATTTTGTTCGACGTGGAAACAGTCAAAAAGGGCTTGGTTGTAGCCGAAGCTGACCTGAAAACCTACTATGACCAAAACGTACAGCGCCTGAGCGGTAAAGAAGAACGCCGGGCCAGCCATATCCTGATTGCATCGCCAAAAAGCGCGCCAGATGCAGACCGCCAAAAAGCCAAAGCCAAGGCCACTGAACTGGCAGCCTTGGTCAAAAAGTCACCTGATTCATTTGGTGATGTGGCGCGCAAAAACTCTCAAGACCCAGGCTCTGCCACCGCAGGGGGTGACCTTGACTTTTTTGCCCGTGATGCCATGGTCAAACCTTTTGCAGATGCCGCTTTTGCCATGAACAAGGGCGATGTCAGTGGTGTGGTGGAGTCTGAATTCGGCTTTCACATCATCAAGCTCACGGACATCAAGGTGCCCAAACAGCGCACCTTTGAAGAAATGAAGCCAGAGCTGGAGCTGGACATCAAAAAGCAGCAAGCACAGAAAAAGTTCACTGAAACTGCCGAAAGCTTTACCAACTTGGTCTACGAGCAGGCCGACAGCCTGAAACCCACGGCAGACCGGTTAAAGCTGGAGATCAAAACAGTCACAGGCATCACTCGCCAGCCCGCGCCCGGTGCATCGGGCCCGTTGGCCAACGCCAAGTTCCTGAACGCGATTTTTGCCGCCGACACGATTGAAAAAAAACGCAACACAGAAGCCGTTGAAGTTGCTTCCAACCAGCTGATTTCTGGTCGGGTCACACAGTACACGCCGGCGCGTACTCGCCCACTAGATGAAGTCAAAGACATCGTGCGCCAACGCTGGCTGGCACAGCGCGGTGCAGAAGAAGCCCGCAAAGACGGTATAGCCAAGCTGGCGGCATGGAAGGCCGCACCCGCCACAGCCGTGCTGCCTGAAACGCTTGCCGTGTCACGCGACCGACCGCAGAAGCAGCCTTTGCAGGTTATTGACGCAGCCTTACGCGCCGACGCATCAGCCCTGCCAGCTTTGGCGGGCGTTGACCTGGGCGCACAAGGCTACGTCATTGTTAAAGTCCTGAAGGTGTTGCCGCGCGAAGCGTCGCTGGAAGCCGCTGCAAAACAAGAGCGCACCCAGTACAGCCAGTGGTGGACAACCGCTGAAAGCCTGGCTTACTACAACACCTTGAAAGAGCGTTTCAAGGCCGATATCAAAATAGCCAAACCGGTGCGTGACAAAGCAGACAAACTGCCAGGCAGCGAGGCCGCCACCACGCAGTAGCCGCTATAATGTAAGACTTGCGGTGGCTGTAGCTCAGTTGGTAGAGTCCAGGATTGTGATTCCTGTTGTCGTGGGTTCGAGCCCCATCAGCCACCCCATCTAAATATTCAAAAGCCTGCTGTTTAAACACAGCAGGCTTTTTATTTATCGGGCTGCGTAACTACTTCGCCCTGCGCCCCATTTGCGCCAGCACCTTAAAGCAGCCCCCAACGCCCACCACACCAAACAGAACCACGCCCAGACCGTAGCCTGCCAACAGGCCCTTAAGGCCGCCGTAGTGTGCTCCCAGCCATATAAATGGCACCACACCCAGCGTAGCGCGGCCCCAGTTCAGGGCGGTGGAATACAGCACGTAGCCCAAGTTGTTAAAGGCGGCATTTGCTACAAATACTGCACCGTTAAATATAAAACTGGCCGCTACAAACTGACAGAAAAACAAGATGACTTCCCGTCCCTCGCCAGTCGCACCAAACGTATCAGCGATCACGCTGCTGAAAATCGCCAGCAGCAGCCACATCACCAGCACGTAGACCACCACGACTTTCAAGCTGTCCACCATTGTGGAGCGCAGGCGGTCATAACGTGCTGCGCCCAGGTTTTGCCCAATGATGGGCCCGACTGCACCCGACAACCCGTACAAAGCCGCAAAAGACACCGGAATAATTCGCCCCACAATGGCCCAGCCCGCAACGGCGCTGTCGCCAAACGGTGCGATAGCTGCTGTGACGAACGCGTTACCGACAGGCGTTGCGACCTGGGTCAATATGGATGGCAAGCCGATGGCAAAAAACGGTTTTGCCGTGCTCAGCAGTTCTGCACGGGTGGGCATGGCCAGCAAACGGTGAACCCGCACCAAGCCATACAAGCCCACGCACACCATCACGGTTCGGGCAATGACGGTGGCCAGTGCCGCGCCGTCAAGGCCGAGATTAAAAACAAAAATGAACAGAGGGTCGAGCACCGCCACGGCCGCTGCAGCGCTGAGGGTCACATACATGGCGCGTTTTCCGTCACCCAGCGCCCGCAGCAGCGCGCTGATGCACATGCCCGCGCCCAACAGTGGCGCAGACGGTAGTACCCACTGGGTAAAGCGCAGTGCCAGTTCAGCAGTTACCCCACTGGCGCCCAGCAGTTTCAGGAAATAACCGATAAAGGGGTAAAGCGCCAGCGCGGCCAAAATCATGCTGGCCACCATCAAAATCAGCGACGCGCCAGCCATGTGCTGGGCCTGTTCCCGGTCGCCCCGACCCAGCGCCCGAGACGTGATGGCGCTGACCGCGATGGCCAAACCAATTGACAGCGACACCACAAAAAATAGCAGGGTACCGGCGTAGCCCACCGCTGCTGCCAGCTCTTTTTGGCCTAACAGCGAGATGTAAAACAAATTAAGCAAGTCCACTGCAAAAACTGCAATCAGCCCAACAGAGCCAGATACCGTCATGTTTAAAACATGCTTAAGCGTCGAACCCGCGACGAACTTACCCTGGATGGGCGCTGGTGGTGAGGGCATAAAACTCTTTATTGCAGATGACGGAAGGTGGATGGGTATTTTCACGCTTTGGCAGCGCTTGCGTGCAGCGACAATCAAACCATGGCAACCATGCAACTTCAAGACATTCTATTTTCACAGGGCTTTGGCACCCGGCGCGTTTGTGCAGGCCTGATTCAGCAAGGTTTGGTTGCTGTAGACCAGATAATATTTACGCAGCCAGCTACTGAATTTATAGCAGATGGTTTGCACTTCACGGTGCAGGGCATTGACTGGCAATACCACCAAAAAGCTTATTTGATGCTGCACAAGCCCGCAGGTTACGAATGCTCGCAAAAACCGTCGACGTATCCCAGCATTTACACACTGCTAGCCGCGCCGATTCGTCAGCGAGGCGGCGGTGCAGCGGCGGGCGTGCAAGCGGTGGGCCGGCTGGACCAGGACACCACTGGCCTGCTTCTGCTGTCTGATGACGGCAAGTTTATTCACCGCATGAGCTCACCCAAGCACCATGTGCCCAAGGTGTATGAGGTGACGGCCAAGCATGCGGTTGACGACCAGCAGGTGCAAAAACTGTTAAGCGGCGTGGTGCTGGACGACGACCCGAAGCCGGTCAAAGCGGCAGCGTGTGTGCAGACCGGGCCAAACCAGCTGAGCCTGACGCTGACAGAGGGCAAGTACCACCAGGTCAAACGCATGATTGCTGCGGTGGGCAATCGGGTTGAAGGTGATGGCGGCCAAATTTCAGGGGGTGGGGGCTTGCACCGTTCACGTATTGGTTCGCTGGCGTTGCCTGACGACTTGAAAGCAGGTCAGTGGCGCTGGCTGACGGCGGCGGATTTGGCGCTGATCGCCAGCTAGCTTAAAACGGCGCGTCAGGCGCGGCAACTTGCGCTGCCTTGATGCGGCGCGGTTTCGCTGTCAGGGTAGGTTTGGCTGTGACTGATTCAGCAAATGCTGCTTCAACCGTGCTGTCTTCAGGCGCATCCAATACCGGTCGGCCAACTGATGTTTTGGTCGGTTTGGTTGGGGCTTCGAACTGGCTGTACTTGGCCAGCGTAGCCACCATTTGCCCGTAAATGCGCGGATTAGCCGCCACACATTCGCCTACATGCAGAAAATCTGAATTACCGGTGTAGTTGCCAACCAAACCGCCTGCTTCGGTAATCAACAATGACCCAGCAGCGACGTCCCACGCTTTGAGGCCGCTTTCAAAAAAGCCGTCACTAAAACCGGCTGCCACATAGGCCAGATCAAGCGCTGCAGCGCCGGGGCGACGCACGCCAGCGGTTTGCGTGATGATGTCGCCCAGCATCGCCAGGTGCTGGCGGAGTTTGTTGCCGGGCTGGTACGGAAAGCCGGTGGCGATCAAACAATCTTGCAGACGAGTGCGCTTGGACACGCGGATGCGGCGGTCGTTCATGTACGCGCCGCGGCCTTTGGTGGCGCAAAAAATATCGTTGCGGGTCGGGTCGTACACCACGGCTTGCTCTACCTTGCCTTTAACGGCCAACGCAATGGACACGCAGTACACCGGAAAGCCGTGAATAAAGTTGGTCGTGCCGTCGAGTGGGTCAATAATCCACACGAAGTCAGAGCCTTGCACGCCGTACTCGCTGCCAGATTCTTCGGCCAGGATGCCGTGGGTGGGGTAGGCGGTGAGCAATGTCTCAATGATGGCTTCTTCGGCCTTCTTGTCAATATCAGTGACAAAGTCATTGATTTGTTTAGTCGAAATACGAACCGATTCAACGTCAAGCGCGGCCCGGTTGATGATGGCGCCGGCGGCGCGCGCAGCCTTGATGGCCACATTGAGCATGGGGTGCAGATTTGCTGACATAGAGGTAGGAAAGAACGGGACAGGCTGTAATCCGACAATCGGGGGCAGCGACAATGTGGATTTTACCTTGATGACTTGTGCCTCAAATTCGGAATTTGCCTTGAAAACCCGTTTCATCCTGATCAACACCAGCCACGCCGGTAACGTGGGCGCTGCGGCGCGCGCCATGAAAGTCATGGGTTTTGACGACCTGGTGCTGGTCGCCCCGCGCTGGGCCAACGTGCTGCGGCGTGAGGAAACCATTCAACGGGCCAGCGGGGCGCTTGATGTTTTGAAGAACGCGCGGATTGTGGACACGCTGGACGAGGCCCTGGACGGCATGACCCACTTGTGCGCCACCGCAATGACGCCACGCGACTTTGGCCCGCCTACGTTAGCGCCACGTCAACATTTCAAGGCGCTATTAAATCAGGAGCTTATAGCACCCGTATCTATTGGGTTAAAGACTGATTTGATACTTGAAAATGACTTAAAAACTGCTAAAAACGCCGAAAAACCAGAAGGCGTGGCGTTTTTGTTCGGCTCTGAACGCTTCGGCATGCAAAACGACGATGTGTACCGCTGCAACGTGGCGTTGAGCATTCCGACGGATCCTGATTTTGGCTCGCTTAATTTGGCTGCAGCCGTGCAGCTGATTGCCTATGACTGGCGTGAGGCGCTGGGCGGGTTCAGCGTTCAGCAGGCTTCGGCTGAACCCAAGCTGGCCGATGCCAAGGAGGTTGCTGGCATGCTCAAACATGTCGAACAAGCGTTGGTGGCGATTGACTTTTTAGACCCCGCTGCGCCTAAAAAGCTCATGCCGCGCCTGAACCAGCTCGTCAATCGCGCACAACTTAGCCCGGAAGAAATTCATATCCTGCGCGGCATCGCCAAGAAAATGATGTTGCTGAAAAATGCGCCGCCTGCAGGCATCACCCCAGACCACTAAACTCAAACCATGTTTTTAAGACTCCGCTCCGACATCGCCTGCATCATGGGCCGCGACCCCGCCGCCCGCACTGCTTGGGAGGTGCTGACCTGCTACCCCGGCCTGCATGCGCTGGTGCTGCACCGCCGGGCGCACTGGTGCTGGAACAACGGTTTTAAATGGCTGGGGCGTTTTATTTCACACATCGCCCGCGGGCTGACGGGCATTGAAATTCACCCCGGCGCAAAAATTGGCACCTGCGTGTTTTTTGACCACGCCATGGGCGTGGTGGTGGGCGAGACGGCAGAAATTGGCGATGGCTGCACCATTTACCAGGGCGTCACGCTGGGCGGCACGTCGCTGTACAAGGGCGCAAAGCGCCACCCGACGCTGGGTAAAAACGTGGTGGTCAGTGCTGGGGCCAAAGTGCTGGGCGGCTTTTTGGTGGGCGACGGCGCCAAGATCGGCAGCAACGCAGTGGTCATCAAGCCCGTGCCTGCGGGCGCAACGGCGGTCGGCATACCGGCACGCATCATTCCGTCTAAAAATGACGCAGAACAAGGCGTTTCAGCAGACGTGACACCGACCACGTTTTCAGCCTACGGCATCACGCTGGACGACGACCCGGTGTCTCTCGCCATGAAGGGGTTGATCGACAGCGCCAGCACGCAAGACCAGCAAATTGCACTGCTCTGGCAGGCGATTGAAAAGCTGTCTAAAAATGGCAACTACATAGGTACCGGCAAAGACTGTGTACCCAGTGATGCAGCACGTGAATGCTCTTTTGAGGCAGAAAAACTGACCCAGTTGATGGGTAAATAAACCACGCTTATTTGATGGCCTGCAGCACCGAATCCTGGTCAAACATGGTTTGCCCCCAGTTGTCTGACGGCTCGACTCGCAAGGTTTGGCTGCGCAGGCTAACCGGCATTCTCGTCTGTTTTGTCTGTTTTTGTCTTACTTTTGCTTCACCAGTGGGCCGTCTGACCAGCTCCAGCCACTCAAACTGGTAAAAATATACGTTAAAGGAATAACCTTGGCTCCGTCCGCCTGCGTCACCGTCAGGCTCAAGCGCAAGGGCTCACCAGGCGTCAGATAGCCCAAATCGAGCGTGATACGCTCGATATCGCCTTTGGCTTTGGTTTCGGCCAGCGCGGTAGCAGGCGACTGATTCAAATTCACATTTGCATGGATCGTGTGGCTGGCATCCAGCCCAAACTGGCTGAACTGCAGCACATGCCTCCCGTTGACCACATCCATTCGATCCGCATCGATACGCCACTGGGTGGGCGGTACCAAAGGTAGCGGCGGCAGTACCACTTGCACTGTTTTGACGCTGTCATAACCCTCTACGCCATCAGCATCAATGCCGCGTACCCGCGCAAACCACACGCCGTTGGGCAGGCTGGCGAGGTCGGCGCGGCCGTTGGTCACCACCAGATCGCGCACGATTTTGCTGAAACTGTCGTCAACGGCAATTTGCACGCGGTAGTTTTTTGCGTCTTGCAGGGCAGGCATTGGCCATAGCGCCAAGGGCTTCAAAATGTCTGCAGAAATGGCTGACAAATCAGGTGCCTTGAGCAGATCAACTACTTTGATATTGCTGCTGCCAGGGGTAAATACCGCGCCCTTGCCCTGCGGAATGTCCGCACCCACGTTTTGCGTCGGGTTGTCTGCCCGGACCAGGCCTTCAAGCACCTCGGTGCGGGCAATATTGCTAACCGGGTTGTCATAGGCCACCCGGAACTGCGTGCCCCGCACTCCGACCAGTGAGGTGGGTGTTTGAACTTGCAGCGGCGTGGCACGGCGGGCGGTTTTGGATGCCAGCGTGTCAAGCGCACCTTGCGCCAAACGAATCAGGCCTGAAAACAGGTTGGTACTGCCGCTGCTGGCTGCATCGCGCCCCGCGTAATTGCGGCTGGTGACAAGCTCTGCCAGCGTATTCGGCAGTAGCGTGACGCGACTGCCGTCAGCCAGCTCAACCACGGCCGAACTGTTGGCACCCGTTTGCAATGTGCTGCCTTCGGCGACGGTGCTACCGACAGCAGCGGCATTGCCGGCCAGCCTGACATCCCCATAGGTGCTGATGACCTTACCTTCGACCGGTTGCGACTTCATCAGCCGGGTGGGGATGTCTATGACCTGACCGGGTGTGATGGTGTTCGGATTTTTCAGGCGGTTAAAGCGAGCGACTTTTGTCCAGTCTTGCGGGTTGTTGAGCAATTGCAAACTCAGCACAATCAGCTTGTCTTTGGGTTTGACGGTGTACGGCAAGCTAGGCTCTGCGGCCGGTGCAGGTGCAGGCGTTTGCGCATGCGCATGAGAAAACATGCAAAACGCTATTAAAAAAGTAGCTGCTTTCCCAAGTATTAATTGGGTTACAGCACTTTTTTTAAGGTAATTCTGCATGAAAGTCTCCTCTTTATCTTTTTTAGTTGGCCAGAGCTGCTTTGACAGCGCTGGATACTTGTCCCATGTCGGCCTTGCCCGCCAGCCTGGCCTTGGCTGCACCCATGACTTTGCCCATGTCGCCGGGGCCACTGGCGCCCAGCTCCAGGGTGATGGCTTTGACCGCCGCCAGGACTTCATCGGCATTCATGCGTGCTGGCAAATAAGCTGTCAGCACCGTGATTTCTTGCGCCTCCTTGTCGGCCATATCTTGTCTGGCCGCTTTGGTGAAGGCCTCAATTGAGTCTTTTCGCTGCTTGATCATTTTGTCAATGATGGCAATGACTTGCGCATCGTCAAGCACGACACGCTCGTCAACTTCTTTTTGCTTGCAAGCCGCCAGCAGCAGGCGGACCGTGCCCAGGCGCTCGCTGTCTTTGGCGCGCATGGCGGTTTTCATGTCTTCGGTGATCTGGTCTTTAAGTGGCATGGTTTAACCTTGAATGTCCTGAAAGCAAAAGACCCGCAGAGTTTAATCTTGCGGGTCTTAAATGTAGTATTAAATATTTAATACAGTTTCTTGGGTAACTGCATCGCACGAATGCGTTTGTAGTTCCGCTTGACTGCAGCTGCTTTTTTGCGCTTGCGCTCAGCGGTTGGTTTTTCATAAAACTCACGAGCCCGCAGGTCAGTCAGCAGGGCCAGCTTTTCAATCGTGCGTTTGAAGCGGCGCAGTGCTACGTCGAAGGGCTCGTTGTCTTTTACGCGAATAGTCGTCATTGTTTAAAAGGTCCAAAATTGTGCATCTTTAAAGCCATTGACTTGATCAGAATCAGGCCAGATGCGGGTTTGCTAGCAAAGCCTGTGAGTATAGCAGCCGAATACGGTGATGGCGTCAATTGGTTTGGAAGCGAGCGATGTGCCTGAGCGTTTTGCTACGTGTCCCCCGGCCCGTTGGGCCTCCTCCTTGACCTCCGCAAAACACTCAGGCACACCGCTCTTCGGGTTCTGTTTTGGTCTTGTTAAAACGCACTGTCTAGCAACGGGCATGGCGTGTATGCCGCAGCGAGGTCAAGGAGGAGACCCCAACGGGGGCGGAGGACACGAGCGGAGGTAGATGCGCCGTGCCCGCTGCGGCTTAGAGCGACGCATCTCTACTCAAGGAAACCGCAATTGGGAGAATGCCCGCCCAGCCAGAATCGCCTGCCGTTCAATCGCACTGGCGCTCGCAATCCAGCCTTTTTGCTCCAGAAACATCAAAAATGCCCGAGTACTGATTTTTTGGCAGTGTTCAGGCAAGAAAAAGCTGGCCCGCGCAATGCGATGGTCTTCAAATAAGAACACAGCCGTTTGGGGCGGTTGTTGCAAGGCAAACTGGTTGATGGTTTCTTGTACTGCCAACTCACCCAGGTTGGCTTTTCTATGTGGAGGTACGCCAGGTTGCGTCATTTCCTGGCGGTACTGTGTACAGGTTTGCGTTGCCAACACTTTCAGTTGATTGCGCTTGACCCATTGAGCAAGCTTTTCGCTGGTAGGTGTCTGGTTGCGCGTAACTTCATGCAGCACCATATCGACCAGCGCCACACGCCAGCCAGGCTTGAACAACACATCCAGCGCATCGGCATAAGCCAGCGTGATTAGCGGCCCCGCATCCGGGAGCAGAACAACCTCAGTCGCTGACGGCATCAGGGCACAGCAGGCAGCAGATTCAGTTTTGCCACCATGTCCTGCGTCACCGCATCAGGCAAGCGCGGCATCGGCAAACGAGCCTGCGCCATCAGCAAAAAAAGATCTTCAGTCTGGTCAATTCCCAGCTTGCCAAGCGTCGTCACTTCATCAGCATTGCCCAACGAAAAGTCAAGCAGGCTTTTGTAGTTCTGATTGCCGGATTGTTCAGCCGCATCAAAAGTTTCTACCAAGTAGCGCAACTCCGCATTGAAAAGCGCGTTGATTGACGTGTCGTTTTTAGCGGCAATGACTTTGGCCCGCTTGAGAAGTATTTTGTTGACGGAGCCCGTGAAGTTGATGTTTTGGGTGGCTTGCATAAGTGTCTTTTGGTTAACCTTTTACAGTTTACACATAATTATGTGTAAATGGTAGGTTTTGAAGAATTCATGACTTGGCTCAAACTAACAAATTTGAGGGAGCCGTCTTCTTTTGAGGTAAGTTTGCGGACGCAAGACGCCAACTTCTCCTGGACCGCTTGCCGGGCCTACGAAAAAAAGTTTGGATACCGCACAAAAAATTTGGCCTGCAATTTAACTCTCATCCACTGACTTTCTACAAAAATTTTCAGCACAGCGATCCCAAAAATCGGGCTCATCGTGCGCTGCGTTTTCCTTGTACAACTCCGCCGCCTGTTGCCGTCGATTTCGTTCGGCATCTTCGCTAACCCCCTCGGTATCCGCTACAAAATGTCGCCAACCCCGCAGACCATTCACATCACGTGAATGGGTGAGCCCGCAAATTTGCGATTGATTCCTGGTGATGCGGATGGGCAATGTAATTAGTCACATCAATTCCTCGGGGCTTCGGATAGGCAATGCAAGTTGCTGCTTGACAAGCACCTCCATAAGCTGTTTCTCAAGGAACAGCGCACCAAAAAGCTCACCCTTTAAAGTTTTAAAGCACGCTGCACTGGCCTGCAATACGTGGCCGATATGTGATTACTTTAAGCACGGCCTGCAGATTTTTAACAAAATCACCGTCATTGGCAATTTGGCAATTGAATAGCAGTGAGATAAGGGAGACGCACCGTGAGCGCATTCAAAATGGCGCCGCCTAGCCCGCCGACCGCCACGACGCCAAACTTTGGAATATCTCGGTCGTACCCGTTAACCTCAGCGGCATTGGCAGGCGTATTAACAGGCTGCGTGGTGGGCGTGGTGACCGATATGCCGTCGCCGTCAAACGCTGCTGCTGGCAAAACGATGCTGGCACCCATGGCATTGAGGGTTTGCAAGAGTTGGCGGCGATGCATGAGGGTTCTCCCAAGAAAGTGACTGTGGGAGAACTATGGAACAGAGGTGCGACGATTTATGTCGCAAAACTTAAAAAATGAGCCGATCTCTGCTAGCAAGCCGTTAGCGTGGCCTGCTTTGCCACTAGTGCCTGCGCGCAGGAGTAGCCACTAGCCCAAGCCCACTGAAAGTTGTACCCGCCCAGCCAGCCGGTCACATCCACCACTTCGCCAATGAAATAAAGGCCGGGTTGCTTTGATTCCATGGTTTGAGACGACAGGTCTCTGGTGTCTACGCCGCCAGCGGTGACCTCGGCTTTTTTGTAGCCTTCGCTGCCGTTGGGCGTAATTTGCCAGTCGGACAGGCGATCGGCGAGGTGGGTGAGTGCTTTATCGGTGGTATCGCAAATCGGGCGCTGCAGCGCGGTGTCTCTACTGGCCCAGGCGTCTGCCAGGCGGCTGGGGACGACACTGGCCAGTTCATTGGCGATGAGCTTTTTGGAGCTGGCTTTGGCGCGCAAGAGTGTTTCTGGCAGGTTTTGCCCAGGCGCCAGATTGATGCGCAAGCTTTGGCCTGCGCGCCAGAAGCTGGATATTTGTAACACTGCCGGGCCGCTCAGGCCTTTGTGGGTAAAGAGCAGGTCTTCGGCAAACACCGTAGCTTTTTTTCGCTGCTTGGCTGTCGCCTCTAAAGTGCCCGTTTCAACTTGCACCGGCAACGCCAGCCCTGCCAGTTGCGCAAAAGGCTGCCAGGCCTCGCCGTCAAACGTCAGTGGCACCAGGGCCGCGCGCGGCTCGACTAGCGCCAACCCAAACTGCTGGGCGATGCGGTAGCCAAAATCGGTTGCGCCAATTTTGGGGATAGACAAGCCGCCTGTGGCAATGACGATTTGTGCGGTTTCAACGACGCCGCGATCAGTATCAATTTGATAGCTGCCTGCGCCCGTATTTGTTGGGCTATAAGCTGAAAATACGATATTTTTGACACTGCAAGGCTGCCAGCGCTGTACCTTGCCTGCGGCACATTCAGCCAGCAGCAGGTTGATGATGTCTTCTGCCGAGCGGTCGCAAAACAGCTGGCCTTTGTGCTTTTCATGAAACGGCACGCCGTGCTTGTGCAGCAGGGCAATGAAGTCTTGCGGCGTGTAACCAGCGAGGGCCGAGCGGCAAAAGTGCGGGTTGTCGCTTAAAAAGTTGCTTGGGCCCACGTCGCGGTTGGTAAAGTTGCAACGCCCACCGCCTGAGATACGGATTTTCTCGGCCACTTTCTCGCTGTGGTCAATCACCAGCACGGTCAAGCCGCGCTGCCCGGCAATGGCGGCGCAAAACAGGCCCGCAGCGCCTGCGCCGATGATGACGGCGTCAAATTTATGTATCAAATAAACCTCTAGACCAATTAATGCATGCGCTAGCAGCTATAAAATATATAGCAAATAACTGGCTGCACGAAACCCTATTTTAGAGCCTGCTCTTTTCCTGGTGTACTCTCAAACCATGACATCTGACCTGAGTCCTGCCGACATTTCCCGCATCATTGAAATGGCGTGGGAAGACCGCACCACGTTCGAGGCCATTGAGCATCAATTTGGCTTGAATGAATCTGCGGTGATTGCGCTGATGCGCAAGGAGATGAAGGCATCATCATTCAGAATGTGGCGCAAGCGCATGGCAGGGCGAGTGACCAAGCATGCGGCGCTGCGGCCAGCCGAGATGAACGATGGCGGGCCGCACATTGCCCGCCACAGAATTCCCCAAAAGTAAGCTTTTTAAGCCTGCTTTTGCTGGCTGGCAGCGCTGCTAGCCACAGCCGCCAAACCTTGCAGCACATCACCCACCACAATCACGCTGGGGCTTTGCAGACCTTTGCTTTCAATGGTTGCGCGCAAGCTGGCCAGCGTGGTAACCGCATGGCGCTGGTGGGGCAGGCTGGCGTTTTGAATGATGGCCACTGGCGTGCTGGCGGCCAGGCCCAGCAAAAGCTCTTGTTGAATCTGCTCTGAACCAGCGACACCCATATAAATAACCAGTGTCAGTTTGGCCTGCGCTGCGGTTGACGCCAGCAGTGCCCAGTCGGTGCCAGCATCGCCGGGCTTGGCGTGGCCGGTAACAAACACCACGCCGTGCGCGTGGTCACGGTGGGTGAGAGGCACATTCAGCGATGTCATGGCAGCCAGGCCAGACGTGATGCCGTTGATAACCGTGACGTCAACACCTGCGGCGTGCAGGGCTTCAATTTCTTCACCGCCCCGGCCAAAGATAAACGGGTCACCACCTTTGAGGCGCACCACGTTGTCGCCTTCTTTAACGGCCATGACCATCAGTTTTTCAATAAAAGCCTGTGGTGTGGACTTGCAGCCACCACGCTTGCCAACGGACACAATGCGGGCGCTGGGTTGTGCAAAAGCCACGATGTCAGGGTTGACCAGATCATCAACAAACAGCACGGTGGCGGCTTGAATGGCTTTAAGTGCTTTGAGCGTGAGCAGCTCTGGGTCACCGGGGCCTGCACCAACAAGGGTGCATTTGCCTGAATGGAGGTTTTGGTTCATATTTGACTACTTTGCTCTGTATTGCTCCTTCCCCGGACGGGGAGGGAGTAAAGCCAGTTGAGCGCTTGTTTTCATAGCTGTTTGACAAGACGCAAGATATGTTCCACCTGCATGGCAATGGATGCTGGCACTGATTGCTGGCCGGCCATAACAGCCTGTATGTAAGCTGCTGTGCGGGCGGCATCGGTGGTTTTGGGCAAGTCAGGCAGGTCTGTCAATGTGCCCGCTTGCGATTCTTGCAGCAATTGCCGCTGGCCATTGATGAAGGCGTCCATCTGCGGCATGCGGCGCGCGTCGGCCACGACCTCGCCCTCAGTGCCGCGCAGCAGCATGGCGTTGGTACGCGTCAGCTCAAACGTTTGGGCCATTGACACGGCATATTCAGGGTGTGTGTAGCTGCTGACCACCAGCGCTTTGCCGACACACGGGTTCATTAGCTTGACCAGGCTGTGCGCCGGGTTGCGCAAGCCGACGACCCGGCGTACGTCCAGCAGGCGCTTGAGCGCTGGGCACAAAACTTCGGTCGGTACAAAGGATACGGTACTACTTGCTATACTATCAGGAGCTGTCAGCCCATGTATACCAAGAGCCGAGAGCACTTTTGATATAAAAATACGGCTGTCCTCAGTCGGCGTGCCGTGGATCAGCACGGCTGTGCCTTCACGCGCCAGCAACATGGCCAGCAGTGGCGTGAGCAGGGGCAGTTTGCGCGCGCCGTTGTAGCTGGGCAACACGACAACCGGTCGACCAGCGTCTGGCACCCGGCGCATTCGGCTGTGCACCGCATCCAAAAAGCCCGCCATCTCTTCAGGGGTTTCACCCTTGATGCGCATGGCCAGGCAAAACGCGCCGACCTCCAGGTCTGTGACCGTGCCGTCCAGCACCTGGCCCATCAGGTCAGCGGCCTGCTCCCGCGACAGGGGCCGCGCGCCGTCTTTGCCGCGACCTATTTCCTTGATGTAGTGGCTAATTCCCACAATATTTTTCCATGGCTGTATTGTCCGCGAAGGCCAACCCTGCTTTCACGTGATGCGTTCAGGCGATTTGTTTGATCGGAATGACCGGGCGTGGCGCTGAGCTTTTGCTGGAACGGACCCTGCGTTTAAGTTCAGGCACACAGCTGCCGCAGTTGGTGCCGCACATCAATGCCGATTGCAGCGACGCAAAACGCTCAACTTCACTGCCTTGTGCGGTGCTTAAATAACCCTCAATCGCTGCGTCGGTCACGTTCAGGCAGGTGCACACCAGCTTTCCACGCGCCTGAATTGCAACCGGCGCTTTGGCACCGGGTGACAGCAGCAGGCGGCCGTAGGCTTGCGCGGGCAGTTCGCCTTCAAGCACGGTTTTAATCCACGCCTCGGCACTCGTGTCACCGGCCAGCAAAAAGCCTGTCAACTCGGCCTGTGTGTTGACGCGTGTCAGCTTGGCGGTCCGGCGCTGGCCACGTTTTTTGTCGGCATAGTGAAGCACATCGTGACTGATCAAACCCAGTATTTTTTCAATCTGCATGAGCAAGTCATCAGGCGGGGTGATGTGCGCTGCTGCCCTGAACAGAACACCCTCACGAGCCAAACTGTGGTCACCAAGTGCCGTGCTTTTAGCGAAGGGCACGCAGGTGGTGAACGGAAAAGCCTTCATCAGGGGTTTAAGCGCATGGCGCGCAGCCAGTGACTCGCCGACAGGTAGCCAGGCCATGGCCAGCAAGCTCCAGGGCAGCTCGGCTTTTAAAATTTTGACCGCCGCGTGCTTCAGCTCGGGCTGCTTTGAGGTGGGGCAGTAGGCCGAGGTGGTGATGGCGTTGACGCCCGCCAGCGGCTCGCCAATGCTGGACAGGCCGCTTAAGTATTCACTGCCCCAGTGCATGGCGATAAACGCCTGGCTGGCGCCTAGCTCTGGCGATGATTGCAGAGGCACCACAATGCTGCCGCGCTTGGACGTGACGTAAACCAGATCACCGTCTTTTAGCAACCGACGCGCCATGTCACTGGCGTTCATTTGTACTGACGGCTCGGCAACATGGCCAAACAATCGGCCCAGCGTGCCCGTGCGGCTCATGCCGTGCCACTGGTCACGCAGGCGGCCGGTGGTCAATGAAAACGGGTAGCGGGACTCGCGCGCCTCTGCCACGGGTTTGTAGACGGTGTTGGCAAACCTGGCTTTGCCGTCGGGCGTGGGGAAGATGCCGTCTTCATAAAGGCGCGCCTTGCCAACCGCTTCACCCGTTTTAAGGGGCCACTGCTGGGGGGCGGCGTCCAGCATGGCGTAGCTCATACCGGTGATGTCCAGGTCGCGGCCACGGGTGGACTCGCGGTGCTCGTTCCAGATGGCTTCAACGCCTCCGGCTTCATGGCTCAAAGCGTAGGGGAAGAGGGTGGGGTGAGGGCTCTGCGCTCCAAGCAACACTTCCAGCCGCTGCGCAAAATCAACTGCAATTGCCCAGTCATGCCTTGTTTCCCCAGGCGCCGACACAGCCACCCGCACACGCGAAATACGCCGCTCGCTGTTGGTTACCGTGCCGATTTTTTCGCCCCAGGTGGTGGCGGGCAGCAGCAGGTCTGCATAGTCGCAGGTTGCCGCGGTGGCAAAGGCTTCTTGCACAATGACCAGCTCAGCCCGCTCCAGTGCGCGGCGCACGGTGGCCTGGTCTGGCATGGATTGGGCCGGGTTGGTACAGGCTATCCAAAGCGCCTTGATTTCGCCATCAGCCGCTGCCTGAAACATTTCAACCGCAGTTTTTCCTGGTTTGCTGGGTACATCATGCACGCCCCACAGTGCCGCAACCTCTGCGCGATGGGCCGGGTTGGCCATATCGCGGTGCGCGCTGATCAAATTGGCCAGGCCACCGACTTCGCGGCCCCCCATGGCGTTGGGCTGGCCTGTCAGTGAAAACGGGCCAGCACCCGGTTTGCCGATCTGCCGCGTGGCCAGATGCAGGTTAATCAGCGCCGCGTTTTTGGCCGTGCCGCTGCTGGACTGGTTCAGCCCCTGGCAGTACAGGCTAAGTGTTGCGGCAGATGTCGCAAACATTTTTGCAGCGGCAAACAGGTCTTCTTTTTTAATGCCGCAGGTCTCCGCCACGATGTCCGGCGTGTAGTCGCGCACCGTGGCTTTCAGGGCATCAAACCCTGTGGTGTGTGCGGCGATGTAAGCATTGTCTGTCCAGCCTTCCCACAGCATGATGTGCAGCATGCCGTTGAACAGACTCACATCGGTGCCAGGCTGGATGGGCAGGTACAAATCAGCGCTCTCGGCAGTGTCGGTGCGGCGCGGGTCGCAAAAGATGATTTTCATCGCCGGATTTGCAGCCTTGGCGTCTTCAATACGGCGGAACAGAATCGGGTGCGCATACGCCGTGTTGCTGCCGACGATAAAGATGCACTGCGCATGGTTTACGTCGTCATAGCAGTTGGGCGGCGCATCGGCCCCCAGCGTCTGTTTGTAGCCTGCCACTGCGCTGCTCATGCACAGGCGCGAGTTGGTGTCGATGTTGTTGGTGCCGATCAGCCCCTTGGCCAGT
>JAYURC010000079.1:0-3418 GCA_043756405.1 Polaromonas sp. | reverse complement strand
TTGCCTAATTTTGCGGTCTACACCGACAGCAAAGACCGCAATTCGTCGGTGTCGCTGATCGACTCAACGCCCGGCTGCCTGGTGATACGGCGCTATGTGGAGTTCAGCTGGAAAGACCCCAACGCCAAACCTCCTGGTCGCTGAGGCTGGGCGCCTGCCGCCGCAGGGCAGGACTGAGGTCGAGCTTGCCGCTGTCTACCGCGGTGCTTGGGTGCGCAGTGCGTGCAGGAGTGTTTCGTAGGCCTCTGTCACGCTTGCATTGCCTGGCATAAAGCGTTGGATGGCGCTGCGCTGGCGTGCCACATAGGCAGAAAGGTCGTTGTCGTGGTGGTCAATGGCGTGCAGCAGCAGCTCGCCCCCCTGTGTCACGTTATTGTTTTGGTAGTAGTAACCGAGGTCGGTGCACAGCGTGGCGTTGTGCACCAGCGGGTAGCCTTGCCAGCAGACTTCGAGGTAAAAATAGTTGAGCGGGTTTTCCCATTGGTGGGAAATAACGATGTCAGTGTTGTCGCTCAAAAACTGCGGGGTGTCGTGCCGACCTGAAAAAACGGCCTTGTGCTGGCGCACGATGTCCAGGCGGCTCATTACTTCAAAGAAGGGCTTGCTCTTGATGGCCAGCTGATCTGAATTAGTCACCTGCAGCAATTCAATAGCGCCCGGACGCTGGCGGTAAGCTTGCTCAGCAATCATGACCGGGTACATGCAGAACTTGACGACGTTGATGTTTGGCTCCATCACCGTCAGGCGGCGCGGGCCGCTTCGCGGCCGGTATTCGCCGCGCTGGGGCAGGTGCTGGCTGCGCAACTGCAAAAATATCGGGTCCCAGACAAAAGGTGCGACTTGCGCCGTCTGCCTGCGCAGCACTTCAAAAAACGGTTGACTGATGTTGGCCACCTGCGGAATCATCCAGATCCCGTCGAAACGCTCATTGATGAAGGCGCCTTCGCGCCACAGGTCTCCGTTAAAAAGAACGGATTCCATCACGTTGACATATTCCACACCGCAGCAGTACGACACTAAATGGCAGCCGCGTTGCTTGAGATAGTCAGTCTGTGCCGCATTAACCTGGCCGCCCAGCTCTATCAGCACATCCAGCTGGTCTTTGGCCTCGGCAAAGGGCAGTGTGGGCCACCGGCCCAGGTCCCAAGGCAGCGCCGCTGTGATGGCAACGGCGGTGGTGTTGACCAGAGTGACGCTGGCTACGTTGGCGCAATATTTAAGCGCTTCAGCCAGAAATACGGCGTTTTGCTTGATACCGTTGTTCCATAGGGTTTCAGACTCATGACGCAGGCCGACGGTAATGCCGATGCGCAAGGCGGTTTGGCTGGGTTGCATGGCTTAAGTCCTCGCGGTGGGGAGCTGATAAAACGTGCTGATGATGTCCCACGCCGCCTGCGGCTCGTCTACGTAATGAAACAGCTTGACGTCTTGCGGCGAGATGGCGCCCTCTTCAATCAGCACGTCAAAGTTGATCAAGCGCTTCCAGTAATCGCTGCCAAACAGCACAATCGGCAGCGCTTTGGCTTTGCCGGTTTGTACCAGCGTGATGACTTCAAACAGTTCGTCCAGTGTGCCAAACCCGCCCGGGAAAGCCACCAGCGCTTTGGCGCGCATCATGAAATGCATTTTGCGCAACGCGAAGTAATGAAATTTGAAATTCAGCGATGGTGTGATGTATTTGTTGCCCGATTGTTCATGCGGCAAGACAATGTTTAGCCCCACCGTTGGCGCACCCAACTCATGCGCGCCCCGGTTAGCTGCTTCCATGATGCCGGGGCCACCGCCGGTACAGATAAACAACTGCTTGTCGTGCGGCAACGGTTGGCTGTGCATGGCAACCAGGCGCGCAAAAAGACGTGCCTGGTCGTAAAAATAGGCGTTGCGTACGTGGCGTTTGGCAACCAGCAGCGCATCTTCTGCGTCTTTTAAAGCAACTACGTCGCCTGCATTTGCCATGATTTTTTCAAGATTAGCAGTAGCCGCCAACAAGGATGCCTGGGCGGTTTCAGGCGCTGGAAAGCGCGCACTGCCAAAAACAACAATCGTATTTTCAATGCCTTGGCTTTGCTGACTCAGTTCTGGCTTGAGCATTTCCAGCTGCATGCGAATGCCGCGCGTTTCACGCCTGAGCAAAAATTCCGGGTCTGCAAATGCTAACCGGTAGGCGTCGGCATCAAGGGGGCGGTCATCACGCGCATAGGCTTGCAGTTCTGCCCAGGCATTGCCCAGGCGGCTGGCAGATAAATCTTGTGTTTGGTCCATGCTGTATTGTGAACTCGCTTGGCTATTTAAAGCTCTGCAAACGATTTTTCGATTTCGCTGTGAAAGCTTTTTGGCAGGCGTGACCAATCGCGCGCATCGACCAGAATCGGCAGATTGGAGTCATTGACCGCTTGGCGAAAGCTTTCAAGTTTTGACAAGGGTATGGGTTGCGCATCAGGCACTATGAGCGCCAAATCCAGATCACTCGCATCATGTGCCAACCCATTGACGCGCGACCCGTAGACCCGCCCGACGACACCCGGCAAGTGAAAAGCCAGTAAGGCAATCAGGCACTGGCGGTCTTGTTCTCTTAACAGCAGCGCCATGGTTATTGCCTCGGTGCGTGTTCAATGGTGGTTAGCAAGCTGTTTGCATCGGTCAGAAACTGTGGAAGCAGTAACAAAATCTCGTCTGCATAGTTTTCGCCATACTCGTGTGCGGCCTGATTTCTATGGTCACGGTATTGCAGCCAGCGCTCGACCTCGTTGAGGGTCATGAGGTCATGCTTGGCTGCGTACCTGAAGATGTCTTTGTGTGTCAACGCATCAAGTTGCTTGCTGGTGATGAAAAATGCCAGCAAACTTTTCTTCAATAGCTTGCCGCATTGTTCAGACACGATCTCGAATTCCTTAACGCAAGCCGCGCGGTAGATGTCATACACATCAGATTTGACATCGTGCTCAACGAGCTTGGCATATGCCAGTTGCAGGGTGTTGATGCGGCGGTGAACGAAATCAGTATTCAGCGCGGTGTCGGTCACTAACGTGGTCATTTCGCGAGTTTAAAAGTAAAAAAGGCTCCAGAGGAGCCTTTTACATACTTGTCATGTGTTTAAACCCGCTTGCGATACTCGCCCGTGCGGGTATCAATTTCGACCACGTCGCCTTGCGCCACAAAAATCGGCACACCGATTTCAAAACCGGTTGCAATCTTTGCGGGCTTTAATACTTTGCCAGAGGTGTCGCCTTTGACAGCAGGCTCCGTCCAGGTAATTTCGCGCTCAACGTTGGTTGGCAACTCCACTGAAATGGCTTTGCCTTCGTAAAACACCACCTCAAGCTCCATGCCGTCTTGCAGGTAGTTGAGCGAGTCGCCCATGTTTTCGGCTTCGACTTCGTACTGGTTGTAGTCTGCGTCCATGCAGATGTACATCGGG
>JAYURC010000078.1:0-3477 GCA_043756405.1 Polaromonas sp. | reverse complement strand
GCTGTTAACTTCAGCCATGCAAAAAAATCGTCCCGCGGAGAGTCCGCAATGAACAAAGAATATGAAGATTACGACACGACGATGCCGTCCAATCTGTTCCCTGAGAGTCAGCATTTCCAAGAGGAGGTCCCTTCGACCCCCCCACGCGCTGTGAAAAACGACTTGATTTTCCGGGCGATAGCTGGTGTGCTTGTGTTCGTTTTTTGTGGGGTACTGGTGCGCTTCGTTCTTTGAGATTGGCCAACAGGTCGATGATTCAAGCCCGCCGAGTGCGGGTTTTTTTCTGGTGCATGTAGTGAAGATGTTGCTACATGATCCCAAAGAGAAAGGGTTGCTTCTATTTTCATAGAAGCAACCCTTTTATCTATTGGTGCCGGAGAGATGAATCGAACACCCGACCTTCTCATTACGAATGACAGAATTAAGCCATTCGCCCCCGTTGATTTAAGCCCTACAATCAATATAAATCAACAGCTTACAAGCTAAGTACTGGGTAGGCAAACAGGTATCACGTTGATTGATATTCGCCTAAATAGCGGAAAAGTGGCTACATGGTGGCTACATGGATTTAATGAGAGGGTTACACAATGGCAAGACCAAAGAAGTCCGACGCGCCAGAACTGGGCGAAGCGCAAGACCTGACAGCCGGGTTAATTGACCGCTTGACCTGTCCGGCTGGCAAAACCCAGGTGTTTCTACGCGATACCAAAGCGCCCGGCCTGCGCGTGCGTGCAACCGCTGCCAGCACAAAGAACCCCAAAGGCTTGAAGGCGTTCGTTTATGAGGCCAAGTTAAACAGGCAGACCATCCGCCGCACTATTGGGGATGTGAGGGTGTGGGACATTGAAGCCGCTCGAACTGAAGCCCGCCGCCTTGCCGTGGTGGTGCGAAGCGATGGCGACGACCCCCGCGAACTGGAGCGCCTGCAACAGGCCGCACAAGACGCCAGCAAAGCCGCCGCCACTGCCCGAGCCGTGACCGTGGGCGATGTTTGGCGGCGTTACCTTGAGGAAGGCAAGCCCAAGCGCAAAGACGCGTTCAAGCCCCGTTATCGTGCTGACCTTGAAGCGATGGCCGCGCCGGGTGGCGTGAAGAAGGTACGAGGGCAGGGCGTGACACGACCGGGGCCGCTTTTCCCGCTGCTGGCGCTGGCATTGTCCCAAGTGAACGAGGACACGCTAAAAAGTTGGTTTGACCGTGAAGCAAAAGCCGGTAAACACCAAGCCGCTCGCGCCCTGATGATGTTTCGGGGCTTCATGCGCTGGTGCTCTGCCCGTCCTGAATATCGCGCATTGGTGGACCGTGACGCGGGCCGGGCTGCCGCCATTGTGGAAGCCCTGCCCCAAGTGACCAAGCGCACCGATTGCCTGGAAGCCGCGCAGTTGCCCGGCTGGTTTGCCGGTGCCGACAAGCTGGGAAACCGGACGATTGCAACCTACCTCAAGGCGCTGCTGATAACAGGCTCACGCCGCGAGGAAATGGCCGGGCTACGTTGGGCCGATGTGGATTTCAGGTGGAACAGGCTCACACTGGCCGACAAGGTGGACGCAACCCGCGTTATTCCGCTCACGCCGTATCTGGCAAACGAACTGGCAACCCTGCCCCGTGTGACGTTGAAGGATGGCACGCCTAACCCGTATGTGTTCGCCAGCAATGCCAAGGGGGGCCGCATTACGGAGCCCCGCGCCAGCCATGCAAAGGTAATGCTTGACGCTGGGATTACGACCTTGACCATTCACGGGCTGCGCCGTTCGTTTTCGCTGCTGGGTGAAGCTGCCGGGGCTCCTGCCGGTGCCATTGCTCAGGTTATGGGCCACAAACCCAGCGCAACCGCTGAAGGCTACCGCCCGCGAAGTGTTGACGCCTTGAGGCCATACCTTGCACAGATTGAAGCGCACATACTGCAGCAGGCCGAAATAGTGTTTGATGCCAAGGCCGCGCCCGGCGCGTTGCGCGTGGTGGCTGGGTAGTTGCATCCTGTAGCTTTACGCGATACAATGGCCCATGATTAAGACATTCCGGCATAAGGGCCTGAAAGCCTTTTTCGAGAAAGGGAGCATGGCCGGTATTCAGACTGCCCATGCCCCGCGACTGGCTGCCATGTTGCGACGCCTGAACGAAACGACCAACGCCCAAGGCATGAACCTGCCGGGCTGGGGTTTGCACCCGCTGAAAGGGCGTGAACTCAAGGGGCATTTTTCGGTATCTGTAAATGGCAACTGGCGAATGACTTTCACCTTTGACGGCACAGACGCTGTGCTGGTTGATTACATGGATTACCACTAGGAGACACATCATGACCCGCATGTTTACCCCCCCACATCCTGGCTTGACGCTGCGTGATGATGTGTTGCCCGCGCTGGGGCTGAATGTCACCGAAGCGTCAAAACAGTTGGACGTGTCCCGCGTGGCACTGTCTCGCGTGCTGAATGGCCGCGCTGCAATATCTCCTGAAATGGCCCTGCGTATCGAGGCATGGTTAGGCGTGGAGCGTGGCGGCGAAGCCCGCCTATGGCTGGCAGAGCAAAGCGCTTATGACGTATGGCAAGCCGAGCAGCGATTCAAGACCGCGCCCATGCACGTTCAACCCGCGCCAGCGATGGCCGCTTAACCAGTTTTGCCCCAGCTAGTCCGGCCAGACGAAAGGCGGGCACCTTCACCCGCTTGCTGGGGCTTCTATTTGAAGTGAAGCCTTGAAGGGGTGGAAGTGGTTTCTGAAATCGTATTACCCGCTGGCGCGTTGCATGTACTAGTGCGAGCAATCCCCCGCCTGCTGGCGCAAGCCATTCACCCAGCCCCGCCCGATGGCGCGGGTAATGTAATCAGCTACCTACTCAAACAAGCCATAAACCCGGACGCCATACCCGCACCAAGAGGAGAGCCGCTATCTGAGGATGAATGGGTTTTGTTGGGCAACATTTGGCATGAATTGCCAAGGTTCGAAACGGGCATGAGTGATGCAACATGGTGGCAATACCTGGATGCCTTCGAAAGCTCGCGCTACAAACCGAATTGGGCGTTGCTGCCGTGTTTGAGTGGCGGCCCCCATGAAGCCAAAATATTGCAATTCATTGCCGAAGGCGAGCATAAGACAGCCCTTCACAATGCAATAAATCAGGGCGAACTCGTTGCGTTGAATCGCTCAAGGCTGCCTATTCCTGCCTGCGCAACAGGTTTGCAAGTGGATGAAGCCATTGTGATGATTGATGCATTGAAAACCTACGCTATGCTGTTTGGCGTGAATGTCCGGTGTGATGAGTCGCTGGGCCTCGATGTGGAGCCCCAAGCCCTGCCCATGGTGACGCATGAAGCAGCGCCAGCACAGAACCCGTCAACGCCCGCGCCCGTGGAGGCTGTAGTCGCATTGGGTGAGCCTGACAAGGCCGCAACCGTCGATAAGGGGTATCTATACAAAAAGTCTGTGCTTATCAGACTACTTACGCCACGTTGGCCCTCGATAGTGAACGACTTCCAGCA
>JAYURC010000077.1:0-3494 GCA_043756405.1 Polaromonas sp. | reverse complement strand
GTTTGAGAAGGCTGGAAGTCCCTGAAAAGGGCTTCCAGCCTTTCGTGCTTATCCCTTTGCATAAAGAGCGTACTGAAAAGCTGATAAAAAAGTCAGTTTTCCAGTACTTTCTGAATTTCGACGACAGAAAGAACCTTGGTTCGGGTGATGTGCAATGCGTCACTGTCCGCCATGGTTGGTAGCGGCCAACCACCAAGCCCGCCTGAACATAAGGTGTTCGGGCAAATAGTCACTAGAGCAGTTTGCTAGTCCATCACGCGGAGAATTCATGGCATCCACTTCAACATACAGTTTCACCGAACGTAAACGCATACGCAAAAGCTTTGGCAGCCGGGAAAGCGTTTTAGCAGTTCCCTACTTGCTGCAAATGCAAAAAGACGCGTACACCGCGTTTTTGCAGGCTGACAAGTCGCCTAAAGCGCGTACTTTAGAAGGTCTGCAAGCGGCTTTCGACAACGCTTTCCCTATCGTCTCGCACAACGGTTTTGTCGAGATGAAGTTTCTCGAATACAACCTGGCCAAACCTGCATTTGATGTGCGTGAATGCCAGACCCGCGGCTTGACATTTGCCTCTGCCGTGCGTGCCAAAGTGCAACTGATTATTTATGACCGTGAGTCATCGACCTCTCAGTCCAAGGTTGTCAAAGAAGTCAAAGAGCAGGAAGTCTCCATGGGCGAAGTGCCCTTGATGACTGACAAAGGCTCGTTTGTGATCAACGGCACTGAGCGCGTGATCGTGTCCCAGTTGCACCGTTCGCCAGGCGTGTTTTTTGAACACGACAAGGGCAAGACCCACAGCTCAGGCAAGTTACTTTTTTCAGCTCGTATCATCCCTTATCGCGGCTCATGGCTGGACTTCGAGTTTGACCCGAAAGACATTTTGTACTTCCGCGTTGACCGTCGTCGCAAGATGCCAGTCACGATTCTTCTTAAGGCCATTGGCCTGAACCACGAATCGATTTTGGCGAACTTCTTTGTGTTCGACCATTTCCGCCTGATGGACAGCGGCGCGCAAATGGAGTTTGTCGCCGAGCGCATGCGCGGCGAAGTGGCTCGTTTTGACATCACCGACAAATCAGGCAAAGTAGTAGTGGCCAAAGACAAGCGCATCACGGTGCGTCATACCCGTGAGCTGGAAGCCAGTGGTACCAACAGCATCAGCGTGCCAGAAGACTTCCTGCTCGGCCGTGTTGTTGCGAAAAATATCGTTGACGCTGAAACAGGTGAAATCATTGCCAAGGCCAACGATGAGTTGACCGATGTACTGCTGAAAAAACTCCGTGTTGCTGGCGTGCAAGAGCTGCAGGTGCTGTACACCAACGAGCTGGATCAAGGCTCGTACATTTCTCAAACCCTGCGCTCAGACGAAACCGCCGACGAGTTTGCAGCACGTGTTGCCATTTACCGCATGATGCGCCCTGGCGAGCCGCCAACTGAAGATGCTGTGCAGGCACTGTTTCAGCGCCTCTTTTACAACCCCGACACGTATGACCTGTCGCGCGTTGGCCGAATGAAGTTCAACGCCCGTGTGGGACGTGACTCATCGACTGGCCCGATGGTCATGACCAATGAAGACATCCTCGCTGTCGTCAAGATTCTGGTGGATCTGCGCAACGGCAATGGCGAAGTTGATGACATTGATCACCTCGGCAACCGCCGTGTGCGTTGCGTTGGCGAACTCGCTGAAAACCAGTACCGCACCGGTTTGGCGCGGATTGAAAAGGCAGTCAAAGAGCGTCTCGGCCAGGCCGAGCAAGAGCCTTTGATGCCGCATGACCTGATTAACAGCAAGCCGATTTCCGCAGCGCTCAAAGAGTTCTTCGGCGCGTCGCAGTTGTCGCAGTTCATGGACCAGACCAACCCGCTGGCCGAGATCACCCACAAGCGCCGTGTATCAGCCCTTGGCCCTGGCGGTTTGACCCGCGAGCGCGCTGGCTTTGAAGTGCGTGACGTTCACGTAACACACTACGGACGTGTGTGCCCGATTGAAACACCCGAAGGCCCGAACATCGGTCTGATTAATTCGCTGGCGCTGTACGCTCGCTTGAACGAATACGGTTTCATTGAAACACCGTACCGCCAAGTGGTTGACAGCAAAGTCACGATGCAAATCGACTACCTGTCTGCGATTGAAGAAGGCAAGTACGTGATTGCCCAGGCCAACGCTGCGTTGGACAAAGAAGGCACCCTGACGGGCGACCTGGTGTCAGCACGCGAAAACGGCGAATCGATTCTGGTCGGCGCTGAGCGCGTTCAGTACATGGACGTGTCACCTGCGCAGATCGTGTCTGTGGCTGCGTCACTCGTGCCGTTTTTGGAGCACGACGATGCCAACCGCGCGCTGATGGGTGCCAACATGTCGCGCCAGGCTGTGCCTGTGCTGCGCCCTGAAAAGCCATTAGTCGGCACCGGTATCGAGCGCGTTGCTGCGGTTGACTCTGGCACGGTTGTTACAGCGACCCGCGGCGGCATTGTTGACTATGTTGACGCCACCCGCATTGTGGTACGTGTCAACGACGCTGAAGCATTGGCAGGCGAAGTGGGCGTAGACATTTACAACCTCATCAAGTACCAGCGCTCCAACCAGAACACCAACATCCACCAGCGCCCCATCGTCAAGATGGGCGACAAACTGGACAAGGGCGATGTGATTGCTGACGGCGCATCGACTGACCTGGGCGAAATCGCCATTGGCCAGAACATGCTGATCGCCTTCATGCCGTGGAACGGCTACAACTTCGAAGACTCGATTTTGATCAGCGAGCGTGTGGTGGCTGAAGACCGCTACACCTCGATTCACATCGAAGAACTCGTGGTGATGGCGCGCGACACCAAGCTCGGCAGCGAAGAGATCACTCGTGACATCCCCAACCTGTCAGAGCACCAGCTCAACCGCTTGGATGAGTCCGGCATTATTTATGTCGGCGCTGAAGTCCAGCCAGGTGACACGCTGGTCGGCAAGGTCACGCCTAAAGGCGAAACCACGCTGACGCCTGAAGAAAAGCTGCTGCGCGCTATTTTTGGCGAAAAAGCCAGTGACGTGAAAGACACCTCACTGCGCGTGAGCCAGGGTTCGCGCGGCACGGTGATTGACGTGCAGGTCTTCACCCGTGAAGGCATTGTGCGCGACAAGCGTGCCCAGCAGATCATTGACGACGAGCTCAAGCGCTACCGCCTGGACTTGAATGACCAGCTGCGTATTGTTGAGGCCGATGCGTTTGACCGGATTGAAAAGCTGCTCAATGGCAAGGTTGCCAATGGTGGCCCGCAAAAGCTGGCCAAGGGTACAAAAATCGACAAGGCCTACTTGGCTGGCGTTGAAAAGTTCCACTGGTTTGATGTGCGTCCGGCTGACGATGACGTCGCAGCCCAATTGGAGAGCATCAAAAACTCGATGGAGCAAACCCGCCACAGTTTTGACTTGTCGTTTGAAGAAAAGCGCAAGAAGTTGACGCAAGGCGACGAGTTGCCAGCGGGCGTGCTCAAAATGGTCA
>JAYURC010000076.1:0-22297 GCA_043756405.1 Polaromonas sp. | reverse complement strand
CCCCAGCCCGCGCGGCAAAGTCGGGTAGGAATGGTTTTATTTTGTCTAGAGGCGGATTTGAGGTTAGTTTTTGACTGAAATAGTCCATTTTTAAGCATCAAATCAGGCTCTAGCCCAGTGAATACAGGTGCAAGCAGCTATCAAAATCATACTGTCCTGAAACAGTCCATCAGTAGCCGATTCGTGGCCCGACCCCCTTGACTGGCAAGCGTTTCGGGTCTGTTCGCGCTAAACGCCTTCAATGATCCGGATGTCCCGATCCGCGCCATCACCCAGCGCGGCTAAAGCTGCCTGGTAGGCGGGACTGTCATGTGCGGCGGTGGCTTGATCCACGCTATCAAATTCGATCAGGACGGTGCGCTCCTTCAACCCGAGTTCATAAGCCACCGACGGCACACCGCGCGCCAAAAATCGACCACCAGCTGCGGTAAGTGCAGGACCCGCAAGCGTCGCGTAGGCGGCGAGCTTTTCGGTATTTTTTACGGCGCGGTAGGTGCTGACCCAATAGGCTATTGACATGTGTTCTTCCTTGTTGATGTGAGATGGTTGCTGTATCGATAGCTAGTTAGGCTGTAGCGCTAGAGACCAAAGGAAATGCCGCTGGGTTGCGTATCGACTGCACTGATAAATCGACATCTAACCCCGGCCAATAAAGGTGGTCAGGCGTCGGCCACTGAACGTCTGAGATCTGTTCAATCGTGCCCTTTCGAAACCAGGGGAATTGATCGAAAGGTAACAGCAGTTCCTCATCGGCCAACAGAAGCCAGAAGCCATGTTTAGAAATATGAGTCACTTCAGCCGCCAAAGTGGTGATTCCAGGCATCTTGGATCTCCTTCGAGTGTGCATTGACAACTGCTTGCGCTTGCCGAATTTGGGTAGCAGAAAGACCAGTATGGTTGGCTAAAGCCACGTCGGGCGTCAGCCAAAACTTCGCTTCGCCGTCAGGGTGCGAAACATGCACGTGAATGCGTGTCTCCTCCCTGGAAAAAAAGAAGAGGCGAAATTGACCGTCGCGAACAATGGTAGGAGCCATTTAGCTACTGTAATCAAGTTATTTTCTAGCGGGCCAACCTTGGCGTTGACTGGCGACAGGAATACAAGTGCGTACAGCGCACGTGAGAACCTGGTCGTCCGCGTCAAACATGCTTTTATCAGTCAAATAACTTTGGACCTGGGGGAAGCACAAGTGGAACAGAGAATCGCACCTTCGTAACGGCCACTTGTTCTACGCCGGTCTCGTTCTTCTTTCCAAGATTGACGCTCCCCAGGAAAACGCCAATGCCCTCAGCTGAGCCGCGCTTGTCGGTCGCAGTGAGTCCAACGTCGAACACCACCTCTTGGGGCATCGCATGACTGTAGTTATTCCAAGAGCCGTCCTTTTGGAAACTTAGGTTAGATGGGTTGACTACACCCCCTCGTGCGTGAATGCTCTCTTGCGCATTTGCAACGCCCTCTACGATCTGCTCCTGCGTTGCTTTCACGAAGTCCTTCAGTTCCATGAGAGTTTTCCCTTTGATTGATAACTCGATGTAGACCGCAAACCCTGCGGTATAACGTGGCGGCTCCCTCCACGGAAAGTACAACGTTTACAAGCCAGCCTTAAATAAGCTGCTTCAATAAAAAGATCGTTAAACCACGCAAGCTCTGAGATTTGGATTTGAGTCACCATGAACGCGATTTTGACGGCTTTTCCATGCTTTGCACATCTAAGCTACACGAAAAATGCCGCAGAAGTTGGTTTTTAGAGCAGTCGCGATCGAAAAAGCACTGTCTCTAAACGATTATGGGTGCCGATTCGAACCGTAGCCCAAAAATATGGGCGTAAAGAGCTACCAAACAAATAGCATCAATCCTTCACCAACGACGCAAACGTCTTGCGAAACTTGGCCACCTTCAACCCCGCAACGGCCACGCAGTAACCCTGACTCAGGCTGACTATTGATACCGCTCAAAAAACTGCGCCGGTGAAAGTATCTTGATTCCCTTGTGCACTTTTACATCCTTCAAATCCGGGTCGCCGGAAATAAGAAGTGCAGCTCCTGAATCTATAGCAAGCGCAATGAATTTGTCGTCGGCTTGATCACGGCTCACCGCAAGCTGAGTGGACACTTCAAAGTGCTGGACGGACTGGGCAATGGCGACCAGATGCCGCAGGCGGCCAGACTCGCCGAAATAGCGGTCGAATTTTGGCCGGGCAATGCGTGTCACCAGCTCATGCCATGTGTCCCTGTTTTGCGCTATCACGAAATGCTCAACGGCTAGCGCAAGAACTTTCGCTGTCTTTGAGTCGGGGAGCAATCCTGAGCTGATCAGGACATTGGTGTCTATGACGATGTACGCGGGCTTACTCGTCATTGAGCAGGCGCGTCACCTCGTCTTGCGTCAACCCCTCTTCAGCAGCTTTATTGCTCATTTTTGCGAGGTGGATGCGCATAGCGTCCCCTGCGTTTTTGCCTCGCAGAGGGTAGTTTTCACTGACCAGCGTGGCGACATGAAACGGGATCGTTTGAGTACTTGCCTGGTAGTCTTCGTAAGACAGAACGACTGCCACCGGGCGACCACGGCGCGTGACGGCCACAGGTTGCCGTTGGGACGCGTCAATGAGTGTCCCAAACTGGTTTTGGGCGGCAAGTGATGTCATGGTGAGCATGGTCAGCCTAGTCGTTGCAGGTAATACAGCCATTATAGCTGTTTGGCATGTTTAAAATGCCTTTTACCTAGTCCTTGACCAGCGCCGCAAACGTCTTGCGAAACTTCGCCACCTTCGGCCCGGCCACGGCCACGCAATACCCTTGGTACGGATTCTTCTCAAAATAGTCCTGGTGATACGCCTCGGCGGGCCAGTAGTTGGCCAGTGGCACGACCTCCGTCACGATGGGGCTGCCGAAGAGTTTGTCCTGGCTCATCTGGCGGATCATGTCGTTGGCGATTTGTTTTTGCTCGTCAGTCGAATAGTAAATACCGCTGCGGTATTGGGTACCGCTGTCGTTGCCTTGTCGGTTCAGGGTGGTGGCGTCATGGATGACGAAGAAAATTTCTAGGATTTGTGCAAGGCTGATCTGCTTGGGGTCGTAGTCCAGCTTGACGACTTCATTACAGCCGGTGCGGCCTGTGCAGACGTCTTCGTAGCTGGGGCGATTGACCTGCCCGTTGCTGTAACCCGACTCCACGTCGGTGATACCGCGCACTTTGACAAAAACCGCCTCGGTGCACCAAAAGCAGCCGCCGCCCAGGGTAATTGTGTGTAGTTGACTCATATGCTTATTTCCTGATGTGATGTATGGTTGACATTGAACTGTACGGGGGCAAAGTTGCCCAATATACTTTTAGCGTAAAGAATTTAGCCAAGCAAAACCCAAGGACACATTCTTCATGAAAACTGACGTCAAAGCCAAATTCAAGTGGGAAGACCCTTTCATGCTGGAGGACCAGCTGACCGACGATGAGCGCGCCATACAAGATGCTGCCCATCAGTTTTGCCAGGACAAACTGCAAACCCGCGTGCTGATGGCCGCGCGGCATGAAAAGTTTGACCGCGAGATCATGAACGAAGCCGGCGCAATGGGGTTTTTAGGCTCCAGCATTCAAGGCTACGGCTGCGCTGGCCTGAGCTATGTGGCGTATGGCCTGATTGCTCGGGAAGTCGAGCGGGTTGACAGTGGCTACCGCAGTGCCATCAGTGTGCAGTCGTCACTCGTCATGCATCCGATCAACGCCTACGGCAGCGAGGCGCAAAAACAAAAGTACCTGCCCAAACTGGCCACCGGCGAATGGGTCGGCTGCTTTGGCCTGACCGAGCCCAACCACGGCTCAGACCCAGCCAGCATGCTGAGCCGCGCCAAGCCCGCAGCCCACGATGGCGTGGCTGGCTTTGTGATGAACGGCGCAAAGATGTGGATCACCAATTCACCGATTGCTGATGTGTTTGTGGTGTGGGCCAAACTGACCGACCCGGACGGCAACACGGGTGGGCAAGAATCGATTCGCGGCTTTATTTTGGAAAAGGGCATGCCCGGCCTAACCGCACCAAAAATTGACGGGAAGATGAGCCTGCGCGCGTCAATTACTGGCGAGATCGTGATGGACAACGTGTTTGTGCCCGAAGGCAACATGCTGCCCAAAGTGAGCGGCCTCAAAGGCCCGTTTGGTTGCCTGAACAAGGCACGTTACGGCATTGCCTGGGGTGCTTTAGGCGCGGCTGAAGATTGCTGGCACCGTGCCCGCCAGTACACGATGGACCGGGTGCAGTTTGGCCGCCCGCTGGCGCAAAACCAGTTGATCCAGAAAAAACTCGCTGATATGCAGACCGAAATTGCTTTGGGTCTGCAAGGCTGTCTGCGGGTAGGCCGCCTGATGGACGAAGGCAAGGACGTGCCGGAAATGATCAGTTTGATCAAGCGCAACAGTTGCGGTAAAGCGCTGGATGTCGCCCGCATGGCGCGCGACATGCACGGCGGCAACGGCATACATGATGAGTACCACGTGATTCGCCACATGATCAATCTGGAAACGGTCAACACCTACGAAGGTACGCACGACGTGCATGCGCTGATTTTGGGCCGGGCGCAAACGGGTTTGCAGGCCTTTTATTGATTTTCTGGCTGTTCAAACCTGGTTTGAACAGCCTTTTAGACATGTTTTAGTGCTTTAGCCCAACAAATACGGGCGCAAGCTGCTATCAAAATAATAATAGTGAATTTAACCGAATGATGGAACTTGCAGCGCTTAAACCTCTGGTCACGGTACTGCTCATGCCGCTGGTGTTGCTGCCCATGTTGGGTTTGCTCGGGCTGGTGTTGATCGCAAGGCGCAGGCCTGCTGGCTGGTTGCTGTGCATTTTTGCCACAGCCGCGCTGTGGTTGCTGAGCAGTCAGGCTGTGGTGGTTTGGCTCTCGCAGACCGTTTTGCCGCAATACGCCCCTGTCAGCGCGTTGCAATTAAAGGCCGCCAAGGTGCAGGCCATCGTGGTGCTGGGCAGCGGCACATTGCCCGCAGCGCCTGAATACGGCGTGGCGCAGCCACATTCCGCTACCACAGCACGCCTGCGCTACGGCATTTGGCTGGCCAGACAGTCGGGCTTGCCAGTCGCTTTTACGGGCGGTAGCGGCTGGGCAGCAGGATCAATCGCCAAAACCTCTGAGGCAAACACAGAAGCACAGATAGCAGGCCGGGTAGCCGCACAAGAATTTGGCTTTACCCTGCGCTGGCTTGAAGACAAGTCACGCGACACTGCCGAGAACGCGCAGCTGACCGCGATCCTGCTCAAGCAGGACGGCATCGAGCGAATTGCCGTGGTCACGGATGCGCTGCACATAGCCAGAGCGATGGTTGAGTTTGAACGCACTGGCCTGGCTGTCACCGCCGCTCCTGCCGCCTACGTGTTGCCCACCAAGACAACCCTGTTGCAGTGGTTGCCTTCGGCTGAGGCACTGCATGATTCAACTCGTCTGGCGCATGAAGTGCTGGGCCTGGCAGTGGCCAGACTGCGCTACTTTGTTAATTGATGAGGCTGAGCCTGTTGGTTGACGCTGCTAAACAATGAGGCTACATTACTAACCAGTCAGTCAGTAACTATGCCTCTGTCCAAATTGTTTTGCCCTATCAATGCTGCGCTCGCCGTTAAACGCGAACGCCGCAAAGAGGCGCGTCCGGGTGAATTACTCGACGCTGCGCTTGATTTATTTGTAGAAAAAGGCTTTGCAGCTACCCGGGTTGAAGAAGTCGCGGGCCGTGCCGGCGTGTCCAAGGGCACCCTGTTTTTATATTTTCAAAGCAAGGACGACCTGTTCAAGGCCGTGGTGCGCGAGAACATTTCTGGCCACTTCAAGGAATGGAACGAAACCTTTGACAACTTCAAGGGCACCAGTGCAGAAATGGTCACCTTGTGCATGCACGAGTGGTGGCAGCGTGTGGGCGCGACCAAAGCATCGGGCATTGAAAAATTAATGCTGAGCGAGGCAGGCAATTTTCCTGATCTTGCTGCTTTTTATCGCCAGGAAGTAGTGGAGCCTGGCCAGTCGCTGATTCGCCGAATTTTGCAGCGCGGTAACAATAGCGGTGAGTTTAAGAATATGGATCTGGACTATGCAGTTTTCAGCATCATTTCGCCCATGATTTTCATGATGCTGGCCAAACATTCAGCCACCACCTGCGTCAGCCATGGCGTATGCATGGAGCCTGAAAAATACATCGCCTCTCAGCTACAAATCATTTTGTACGGCATGACTGAAGCGCCAGCCCACCAAAAAACACGATCAAAGGACGCGAAGGTATGAATGGGGTCAAGAAAAGTTGGCTGAAGTGGTTGCTCATCTTTTTGGTGGTGGCTGCAGGTGCCGTAGCAACGGGCCGCGCTCTATTTGCACGCATGGCCCAGCAAGAAGCGCTAGCAGCTGCCACCGCGGCCAAACAGGTGGTGTGGGTCGAGCTGGCCGCCAGCGACGTTATCAAAGCTCAAATGCTTGACATCACGCAAGGCCTGGCGGTTTCAGGAACGCTTAAAGCCGTCAACTCTGCCGTGGTCAAGGCACGTGTGTCAGGCGAATTGCAAGGCCTGACGCTGCGCGAAGGCGACTTTGTCAAAGCGGGGCAGGTCATAGCGCGGATAGATGCGAGCGAGTTGCAGTCACGCGTGCGCCAGGCGCGCGAGCAAGCTGAATCAGCCAAAGCACAGGTCAATGTGGTGCAGCGCCAATATGACAACAACAAGGCATTGGTTGACCAGGGTTTTATTTCAAAAACGGCGCTGGACACCTCGCTGGCTAACCTAAACGCTGCGCAGTCAACCTATCGGGCCGCAATGGCTGGTGCTGATGTGGCTAAAAAATCAGTCGATGACACGGTGTTGAAAGCACCCATTTCTGGCCAGGTGTCGCAGAGACTGGCGCAAACTGGCGAGCGGGTTGGCATCGACGCCCGAATCATTGAAATTGTGGATCTGAGCCGACTGGAGCTGGAAGCCACACTAAGTGCTGCGGACTCGACCCAGATACAGGTCGGCCAGCTCGCTCAGCTGCAGATAGAAGGCAGCCCTAAAACCGTGACAGCCAGAGTCGCACGCATTAACCCGACTGCACAGGCGGGCAGCCGCAGCGTGCTGGCTTACCTCAGCATTGACAGCCCCGCAGCCCAACCCTTACGCCAAGGCCTGTTTGCGCAGGGCACACTGGGTACGGTGCGTACATCGATGCTGGCTGTTCCGCTGGCCAGCGTGCGTACCGACAAGCCAATGCCCTATGTGCAAACGATTGAAAACGCGCAGGTGGTCTACAGAACAGTGGAGCTGGGCGTGCGCGGCTCGGCAGACGGTGTGGATGTGGTGGCAGTCAAAGGCTTGAATGACGGTGCTGTAGTGACACGCGGCAATGTCGGCACTTTGCGTGAAGGCACCCAAGTCAAATTCACGGCCATGGGCGCGGCTGCTGGCACGGCTGCATCTGACGCCAAGTCAGCCCCCTGAAGCTGCCTATGTGGTTCACCCAAGTCAGTCTTAAAAACCCGGTATTCGCCACCATGATGATGCTGGCCATCGTCGTGCTGGGGCTCTTTTCATACCAGCGATTGCAGGTCGATCAGTTTCCCAACATTGACCTGCCGGTTGTCGTGGTCACAGCCGACTACCCCGGTGCGTCGCCAGAAATTGTTGAAGCTGAAGTAACCAAAAAGCTGGAAGAAGGCGTCAATTCCATCGCCGGCGTCAGTGCGCTCACGTCGCGCAGCTACGAAGGTCAGTCGGTTGTCATCATTGAGTTTCAGCTTTACATCAACGGACGTAAAGCGGCCGAAGATGTGCGGGAGAAGATTTCGGCCATCAGGCCCAGCTTGCGCGCTGAAGTCAAAGAGCCGCGTGTGCTGCGCTTTGACCCATCAAGCCGCGCGGTGTGGTCAGTGGCAGTCTTGCCAGAAAACACCACCACAAAAATGTCTGCCGTCGAGCTGACCAACTGGGCCGACCAGACTTTGAAAAAACGGCTGGAGAACGTACGCGGCGCAGGCGCAGTCAATATCGTTGGCGGTACCAAACGCGAGATCAATGTCTATTTAAACCCCCAAGCCATGGAGTCCCTCGGCATCACGGCCGACCAGGTTGTCAATGCCGTGCGCAATGAAAACCAGGACTTCGCCGTCGGCAGTATCCGGTCACTGGCGCAAGAACGTGTCGTCAAAATCGATGCGCGCATGAAACGGCCTGAAGATTTTGGCAAGATCATCGTGGCACGTAAAAACGGCGTGGCCGTGACGGTTGACCAGGTTGCCCGCATTGCCGACGGCGCGCAGGAGGTTGACAGCCTGGCGCTGTACAACGGTCAGCGCACACTTTTGCTCAGCGTGCAAAAAGCCCAGGACGAAAACACCATTCAAGTCGTGGATGGGCTGAACAAGGCGGTGCTGGAGATGAAGGCGGCATTACCGCCCGGTTTGAGGCTTGAACTCGTCACCGACAGTTCACGCCCGATTCGAGTCGGCGTTGAAAACGTGCGCCGCACATTGATTGAAGGCGCTTTGCTCACTGTGCTGATCGTGTTTTTGTTTTTAAATTCGTGGCGCTCTACCGTCATCACAGGCCTGACGCTGCCAATTTCCATCATTGGCACGTTTTTGTTCATGAACCTGTTTGGCTTCACCATCAACATGATCACATTGATGGCGTTGTCGCTGTGTGTGGGCCTGCTGATTGACGACGCAATTGTGGTGCGCGAGAACATTGTGCGGCACGTGCAAATGGGCAAAACGCCCTACCAGGCGTCCCTGGATGGCACCCGGGAGATTGGCCTGGCGGTGCTGGCCACCACGTTCTCCATCGTGGCGGTGTTTTTGCCAGTGGGTTTTATGGGCGGCATCATCGGCAAGTTTTTTCACGAGTTCGGCATCACGATTGTGGCGGCGGTGCTGATTTCGATGTTCGTGAGTTTCACGCTCGACCCGATGCTTTCAAGCATTTGGCACGATCCGGCTATCAATGAAAACGGCAAACATGGCAAGCCCGTCACGCTGTACGACAAAACCATTGGCCGCGTGACCGGCTGGTTTGACACCGCGACCGAGCGTTTGAGTGATGGCTACCAAAGTATTTTGCGCTGGGCTCTGGTGCACAAAATAAAAACACTGCTGGTGGCGTTGGCTATTTTCGTCATCAGTATTTTCATGGTGCCGCTGCTCGGAACAGAATTTGTACCCAAGGCTGATTTTTCAGAAACCTCGCTGAATTTTTACACACCAGTTGGCTCGTCACTCGAAGCCACTGAGGCCAAAGCCAAGCAGGTAGAAGCCATCGTCAGGGAGTTTCCTGAAGTGCGCTACACCCTGTCGACCATCAACACCGGAAATGCGCAAGGCAAAATTTATGCCAATGTGTACGTTCGGCTGGTTGACCGAAAGGCACGCAGCCGAAGCGTGGACCAGATATCAGGCGCACTGCGCGTTCGGCTCCAGCAAGTTGCAGGCATTACCGTCACCCACGTCGGTTTGCTGGACTCTGTAGGCGGTAACAAACAGGTCGAGTTTTCATTGAAGGGCCCAGACCTTAAAGAGCTTGAGCGCTTGAGCCGTGTTGTGCAGGACAACATTCGCGGCATACCCGGCCTGGTAGACCTGGACTCCAGCGTCAAGGCAGACAAGCCAGTGGTTCAGGTCGATGTACGCCGTGATGCAGCCAGCGATCTGGGTTTGTCGGTGTCTAGCATCGCGCAATCGCTGCGCACTCTGGTGGCAGGCCAAACGGTGGGCAACTGGCGTGCGCCAGACGACCAGACCTATGACGTGAACGTGCGTTTGACCCCGGACGCAAGGAACAGCCCCGCCGACCTGGAGCGCCTGCCATTCATGACCAGCACCACGGGCACCAACAGCGACGGCTCTAGCCGCATCGTGCGGCTAAGCCAGGTGGCCAGCATTAAAGAAACCACGGGACCCAACCAGATCAATCGCCGCGACCTGGCGCGTGAGGTTGCGGTCAATGCCAACGTGTTTGACCGCTCTGCGGGCGAGGTGTCCAGCGACATCAAGGCAGCATTGAGCAAGACGCCCTTCCCACCGGGCTACAGCTACCAGTTTGGCGGTTCCACCAAAAACATGGCGGAGTCATTCGGCTACGCCATTTCAGCGTTGGTCATGGCAATTTTGTTCATCTACATGATTTTGGCAAGTCAGTTCAAGAGCTTTTTGCAGCCACTGGCCTTGATGACCTCCCTACCGCTGACACTGATTGGTGTGGTGCTGGCACTCTTGATGTTTGGCTCGACGCTGTCGATGTTCTCGATCATTGGTGTGGTGATGCTGATGGGCCTGGTCACGAAAAATGCGATTTTGCTGGTGGACTTTGCGATTCGTATGCGTGAGGAAGGTATGGAGCGCAGTGAAGCCCTGCTGGTGGCCGCCAAGGTCAGGTTACGGCCGATTTTGATGACCACACTGGCGATGATTTTTGGCATGATCCCGCTGGCTTTTGCATTGACTGAAGGCTCCGAGCAGCGCGCACCGATGGGTCAGGCTGTCATTGGCGGCGTGATCACGTCGTCGCTTTTGACACTCGTTGTCGTCCCCGTCACCTATTGCTTTATGGACGATCTGGCTGAGTGGTTAAAACGCAAGTTTGGCACCCAGAGTCCGCCTTCTGCCCAGAGCTCATTGCCTGCGGCTGACTAAAATTTGGCCACTGTTTTTAATCTAACCTTTGACACCACCATGAACTACGAACAAGCCCGATTCAACATGATTGAGCAACAAATCCGCCCTTGGGAGGTGCTGGACAGTCAGGTGCTGGCGCTGCTGGCCGTCATCAAGCGCGAGGACTTTGTGCCCACAGCCTACAAGGCACTGGCCTTTGCCGACATGGAAATCCCCCTGTCTTCGCCGCAGCAGCCCGGCCAGTGCATGCTGTCACCCAAAGTAGAGGCGCGAATTTTGCAAGACCTTGCCCTGCAAAAGCATGAAAAAGCGCTGGAAATTGGCACAGGTTCAGGCTACATGGCGGCGCTGCTGGGCCATCGTTGCAGCCACGTGATCAGTCTTGAAATAGACGCTGCGTTGGCCCAAACCGCGCGCGGTAATTTGCAAAAAGCCGGTATTCACAACGCTGAAGTGCGTACAGCCGATGGCGCTGCGCATCATTCAAACGATGACTTGTTTGATGCGATTGTTCTAAGTGGCTCGGTCGCTGAGGTTCCCTCCAGTTTGCTGGCCTTGCTAAAAATCGGTGGCCGTTTGAGTGCCATCGTGGGAGACGAGCCCGTCATGCGCGCTACGCTGGTCACGCGTGTGGGTGATGCGGCGTGGCGTACTACGCAGGCCTGGGACACCGTTGCGCCGCGCCTGACCGGCTTTGCTGAGCCGTCCAAATTCAGCTTTTAAACCACCCTCTTACATTAAAGTCGCCTGCGCATGATTGCTCAAGTCAGCCCCAGCCACTTCACCGCATGGCGCGATGCCGCCGGGGCGGCACCTGTGGTACTGGATGTTCGCGAGTCGTGGGAACTACAGATCGCGTCAGTCGCGCCGGATGGCTTTGTGCTGCTGCATGTGCCGATGCAAAGCCTGCCCGCGCGGCTGACTGAACTACAAGCCGCTTATGCCGCAGACCAGCCCATCGCCTGCCTTTGCCATCACGGCATACGCAGCCAGCAGGTGGCAAATTATTTGATGCGTCACGGTTTTACCCATGTGGTGAACCTCGAAGGCGGCATTGCCGCCTGGGCTCAGGAACTGGACACCCGTATTGCGCAATATTGAAATTGATTGACTTCTTCAGGACCTTTATGACGCCCCTTACCCAACGACAAGCGACACCCCGGCTGATTTGCGTCGCTATCGCCTCAGCGGCATCTGCGCTGCTGGCCATGAATGCGCAGGCACAAAATCTGGTGGCGCTTTATGACTCGGCCCGGGCATTTGATGCCAGTTACCAGTCAGCCCGGCTCCAGTACGACGCCAACCTAGCCAGAGCAGACCAGGCACGGGCCGGCATTTTGCCCACGGCAGGTTTGAATATGGGTGCATCGCGCACCGGGTTTGACAACACCAATCCGGCCATCGACCGCAGCTTCAGTACCCAAAACGCCACGCTGACGGCGTCGCAGCCACTGTTTCGGCCTGCCAACCGGGCTACTTACGAGCAGGGCTTGAAGCAAGTCGATTTGGCCAAAGCGGTGCTGGACGCCGCTGAACAAGATCTGATCGTGCGCTCAAGTCAGGCTTACTTTGATGTGCTGGCAGCTCAGGACACCCTGGCCTTTGTCAGGGCGCAAAAATCGGCAGTGTCTGAGCAACTGGCGTCTGCCAAACGCAATTTTGAAGTAGGGACATCAACCATCACTGACACGCGAGAAGCACAAGCCCGATTTGACCTGGTCACGGCGCAAGAAATCGCCGCTGACAACGAACTGCGGGTCAAACAACTGGCACTGGACACATTGACAGGCAGAACCAATGCGCAGCCGAAAGGCCTGGTGGTGCCCACGGCCTTGCCACCAGTTGTGCCGCAAGATGTCAATGTCTGGGTTGATCAGTCAGCACTGGTTCACCCAGCGGTACGGCAAGCGCAAAACGGGCTCGAGATTGCCGAGCTGGAAGTCAAAAAGGCTGAGGCCGGTCACAAACCAACACTGGACGTTAACGCCAGCTACACCATCACCCGCAACCCATCAGGGTCTGCCCAAAGCACGCTTAACTCCAGAAGCAATAACGCCGTGATTGGTTTGGCGTTTAACCTGCCGCTGTTTGCAGGCTTTGCAACACAAAACCGCATCAAAGAAACGCTGTCTTTGAAAGACAAAGCCCAAAACGATCTTGAAGGGGCCAGGCGCAGCGTCGCTTTGGCCACGCGTACTGCGTTTTTTGGTGTGCAGTCGGGTCAAGGGCAGGTTTTGGCGCTTGAAGCCGCTGAACTGTCCAGCCAAAGCGCGCTGGACGCCAACAAATTGGGTTATCAGGTCGGTGTGCGCATCAACATTGATGTCCTTAATTCGCAAAGCCAGCTGTTCCAGACCAAACGTGATTTAGCGCAAGCGCGCTACAACGTGCTGCTTGGCGGGCTGCGCCTGCGCCAGGCTAACGGTACGCTGAGTGCGACCGATTTACTCAGCATCAATTCGTTGCTGGCCAAATAGTGACGGCTTAGGTTTCGCTCCAGTTATTTGCCGCTGGGGTCAGGGCTGGTGCCGCTGGCAGGCTGGGCGTTGATGGGCGGCATGTGGTTTGGAGGTGCTGGCACGTTTTTTACCCTGCTATCAACCGTCGGCATGTTGGCCTGCGTGCTGGCTGCAGTGCACCACGCGGAGGTTATTGCCCACCGGCTAAGGACCCTTACAGCACGCGCATCCACGCTTGCTGCTCGTATCGCCAGCACTAAAATAATTCAGCAAGCAAGTTGCATCATCCACTACAAGCAAGACCAAACATCACAAACGCTTGATTCAAGTCACGCCTGCAACATGTAACCTCAACAGCGTTTGTGGTCTTGTTTGCTACGGCATGTTCTACAGCTGCCCATGCGCAGGCAACAGGTGCAGGTTCGACGCTGGTGCGTGATCTGGTCTTCGTTTGGGCGGCCCATCACGGCCCGGCGTCTGGCGGCGTGACGTATGAAGGGGGCGGCTCGTCAGCAGGCGTGTCACGCGCTACTGAGCAGAGCGTCGATTTTGGTGGTAGTGATGTACCCATGACAGCCGCCGCTCTTCGCCAGGCCGGCCTCAGGCAGGCTCCACTGGCCGGTGCAGCAGTGGCTGTGATTGTTAATTTGCCCGAGCTGGGCACACAGGCAATCAAGCTGAACGGCGACATCCTGACCGATATTTACCAAGGCAACAACAAGCAGTGGAATCACTCGCAAATCGCCGGCTCAAACCCGGGCGTCAAGTTGCCTAACCGCGCCATCGTTCCAATTTGGCGGGCTGACGGTTCGGGTTAGTCGTACATTTTTTTTACCTATCTGGCGCGTGGCAACTCAAAATGGCGGGGCTGCGTTAGTCGCTGCGTCTCACAGGTAAGCAGCCAGCGCATGGACGGTACGCTGCGTTGCGCCTTGGTGTTGGGCTGCAAATGCGATTGCAGAGTACGACATCCGGCTTTGATGCTCAACATGGCTCACGTACTGGACCGCCCAGGCCAACGCACTTGCCATGTCCGTGACGCGCTGGGCAGCGCCCGCCGCCTCCGCCAGTTCCGCCGCTTCAAGGAAATTAAAAGTGTGCGGCCCCATGACCACCGGGCATCCGCAAGCTGCGGCTTCAATTAAATTTTGACCACCCAATTCTTCAAAACTGCCCCCAAGCAGGGCCACATCGGCCACAGCGTAATACAGCGGCATTTCGCCCAATGTATCTCCAAGCCAGACATCGGCCTGCATCGCTTGATTGCAGTCAAATGGACTGGCAGACCAACTCGACCGCCGCGACAGCTTTAGCCCACGCTTTATGACCAACGCAGCAACCTCGTCAAATCGCTGTGGATGGCGCGGCACGATCAGGTATTTGAATGCTACTGAATTTATAGCGCCTTGCGCATGTTTTTCGAGGGCTGTGGCTATTATTTCTTCTAAAAATAGCGCCTCCTCACCGTCTCGTGAGCTGGCCAGCATGATCACAGCCTGACTCAAGTCTTTGCGCCACGCCTTGCCGGTGGCCTGCTGGCTCACACTAGGTGCAGCATCAAACTTGAGGTTGCCAAAAACACGGCACGCACCCACACCCAACTGCTGGTAGCGCTGTGCATCTGCGTCGGATTGCGCGTACACCGCCGTTAACGCGCCGTAGGCCGGGTACGCCAGAGGCGACATCGTCAAAGCTTGCTGTAATGATTTTTCAGACAGGCGGCCATTGACCAAAACCAGCGGCATGCCTCGGGATTTGGCTGCAGCCACGGTGCAAGGCCAGACTTCAGTTTCCATCAGCAAGCCCAGTCGTGGCTTGAAATGGTTCAAGAATCGCTCGACAACTTTTCGGGTGTCCCACGGTTGCCAGACCTGTACATCACCGGGCTGCAACAACGCCTTTCCTTCAGCGCGCCCCGTTGCCGTGCCATGCGTGAGCAAAATGCGCAAGCCCGGATATTGCGCTCGCAGGCCGTTCAGCAAAATCGCTGCCGTGCGCGTCTCACCCAGCGACACGGCGTGTACCCACACCAGACTTGACGAGGTTTCAAGCGGCTGCAGGTAGCGGCCAAAACGCTCGTCAATCGCTTCGCCATAACCGGGCTCTTGCACAGCCCGTCTGGCCATTTTGCGGCGCAGCAGCGGCTGGGCTAACCGCATCAGGCCTGAATAAATACCCAGTACAAAGACGCTCATGGCACGCTGCATTCCAGACCTTTTTTGCATTTCTGCCAAGCCTGCCACACCGCATCAACGGTCGGGCTGCCGTCGGCAAATACGCTGGTTTGATGCGCGCTGTCCAATGGCCCAGTGCGCCAGGCGGTGTCAAAGTTATAAATTTGCACATGCGCCAAGCCAAGTGCCACAGCCATGTGACTGACACCGCTGTCAACACCCACCGCACCCGCGCATGGCGCCAGCTTTTGGGTCAGCGCGTCCAGCCCCAGCAGTGGCCACACGATGCTGCCGGGCAGTTGTGACGCAATCGCCTGGCTGGTGCGCAGTTCTGCCGCGTTGCCGTGTACCAGCACGACCTGGTAGCCGCTGGCAGCCAGGCGTTGCCCCAGCTTTACCCAGTTTTGTAGCGGCCACTCTTTGTCTGCCCGCGACGTACCATGAACAAACACTATCTTTTCAGGAGCAGATTGCGCACGTATTACCTGGTCTAAAGGCACTTTTGATGAGTAATTGAAGGGATATTCAGGCGCGTTCTGAATGCTGTAACCCAAAGCATGCGCCGCCAGTTCACGGCCACGCTGCACCGCGTGACTGTGCGGCGCCAGCTCAATCGCCACATCAGCTACCCAGCGGGTGGGTGCCTCGTAACCAGAACCATCGGTCTGGTTGGCCATAGCGTAGCGTTTGCCGTGCGGCGTCAAGCTGGCCAAGCGTGCAACCACAGCCGACTTGGTCAAGCCTTGCAAATCGATCACGGCGTCGTAACTGTCTGTCTGCAAGTCCTCTTTAAAAGCACGCCATTCGCCGCGCGTTTGCACCGCCCAAAACGATTGGCGCCAACGCCGCAGCTCGCACGGGATGATGTGCTGCAAACCTTTAACTTGTGTGAGCAATGGTGCAAACGCCTTTTCAACCACCCAGTCGATTTGCGCATGCGGCATCGCGGCACGGATGTCCTGCACCACAGGCAGCGTGTGCACCACGTCGCCAAGCGACGAAAGTTTGACCAACAAAATTCGCATCAATGGGCAATTCAGTCAGTGGCTAGAGGCCGCAAAATTCGCATCCGGCTTAACACTTCTTAAAAGTGCCAGCATGTCCGCCTCGATGCGGTGGAGTGCAGCTTCCGTATGTCCTTCAAACCGCAGCACCAGCACCGGTGTGGTGTTGGACGCACGAATCAAACCGAAACCATCTGGCCAGTCAACGCGCACGCCGTCAATGGTGTTCACGACGGCAGGCGCAGCAAAATCGACCGCCTTCGTCAATTCAGCAACCACCGCATGCGGCTCACCTTCTTTGCAAGGCACATTCAATTCAGGCGTGCTGAAACTGGTGGGCAAAGCATTGAGCACCGTACCGGCGTCCAGCGAGCGGCTCACAATCTCCAGCAACCGCGCACCCGCATACGTACCATCGTCAAAGCCAAACCAGCGCTCTTTAAAAAAGATGTGCCCGCTCATCTCGCCACCCAGTGGCGAGTCGATTTCTTTCATCTTGGCCTTGATGAGTGAATGCCCGGTTTTGTACATCAGCGGTACGCCGCCCGCGGCCTCAATGGCAGGCGCCAGCCGTTGTGAGCATTTCACGTCAAACAAAATCGTGCTGCCCGGTACGCGGCTCAAGACATCGCGCGCAAAAAGCATCATCTGGCGGTCGGGGTAAATGTTTTGGCCGTCATGCGTGACGATGCCCAGGCGATCACCATCGCCGTCAAATGCCAGGCCAAGTTCAGCACCCGTGGTTTTCAGCGCGTTGATCAGGTCGCGCAGGTTTTCAGGTTTGCTGGGGTCGGGGTGATGGTTGGGAAAATTGCCATCCACCTCGCTGAAGAGTTCAGTCACCTCGCAGCCCAGCGCCCTGAAGATGCCAGGCGCCGTTGCGCCCGCAATGCCGTTACCCGAGTCGATCACGATCTTCATCGGGCGCGCCAGCTTGATGTCTTCAACAATGCGCAACGCGTATGCCGCCGTGACATCATGTTGCGTGACGTTGCCAGCCTGGACTTGCCTTGTGTCGCCGCCCAATTGTTCAGACAACGCAGTATTAACCATGCTGTGATGCAGACCCTGAATGTCATCGCCATAAATCGCCCTGCCCGCCAACACCATCTTGAAGCCGTTGTAATCCCTCGGGTTGTGGCTGCCCGTGACCTGAATGCCTGATGAACACAGGGTGTTGGCCGCAAAATACAGCATGGGGGTGGTGACCATGCCGACGTCGATCACATCAATACCGGTGGCAGCCAGGCCGCGTATCAAGGCTGCGGCCAACGCAGGCCCGCTCAAGCGGCCATCACGACCAACCGCTACCGCTTTTTCACTGACCGCCAACGCAGCTTCCCCAAACGCCCTGCCCAAAGCAAAGGCCACCTCTTCGTTGATGGTCGTGGGCGTCACGCCGCGTATGTCGTAGGCTTTGAAAATCGATGCGTTGAGTTGCATGTGGCAAGCCCCCGTATGGCGGTTAAAAGGCCTTGATTGTAGGTGGGCTGCTCAAGGATGACGTGTCCGAAAACGGCCAGTCAAAACCACCAGCACAGGTAAGATAAATACCATGCAAACGCACGGTCTTCCTACTTCAGCAGATGCCTGCTACGCCGCCATAAAGGCGCGTGACGCCCGGTTTGACGGCAGTTTTTATACCGGTGTCACCTCTACCGGCATTTACTGCCGCCCAGTGTGCAGCGCCAGAACCCCCAAACGGGAAAACTGCCGCTTTTTTGGCCTTGCCGCGCAAGCTGAAAGCGCCGGGTTCAGGCCCTGCTTGCGCTGCAGGCCAGAACTGGCACCACATTCTGTCGTGTGGTCAATTCAAGACGCGTCTTATGTGTTGGCGCACCAGGCGGCAAAGCTACTGGACGAACCTGGCCGTTGGATAACCAGCTCCCGCTCTGTTGAAAAGCTGGCCCTGAAACTCGGTATTTCAGACCGCCATTTGCGCCGCATTTTCGAAGCGCAGTTCAGCGTATCGCCCATGCAGTACTTGCAAACACGCAGGTTGCTGACAGCCAAGCAGTTGCTGGCAGACACGCAGTTGTCAGTCACACAAATTGCGCTGATGAGTGGTTTTGCCAGCGTCCGGCGATTTAATGCGGCTTTTTTAGAACACTACAAGCTCAATCCCACGCAGCTCAGACGTGCAGCGCCAAAAGCTGACAGTTCGCAAGGCATCACCGTACGCCTTGGCTACAGACCACCCTATGACGTGGGCGCGATGCTGGCATTCATGGACACCCGGCGCATCAAGACCATTGAGTTAATTGCTATTGAATCCGTAGCTCCAGGTGCATGTGGTTATTGGGTTAAACGCACTTTTAGTCTACCGGTTGCAAACATCAACCACGTAGGCTGGCTGCAAATGCGCTTTGATGAGGTGCATCATCAGCTGGTGCTGACCATCAGCGATTCCCTGTGCGGTGTGCTGCCCCTGGTGATTTCCCGTGTGCGAGCCGCTTTCGACTTGGACGCTGACCCGCATGCCATCAACGCCGTACTGCATGACAACTTTCCGACGGGCGACGGCCTGCGGGTTCCCGGCGCGCTGGATGGCTTTGAGCTGGCCGTGCGCGCCGTACTTGGCCAGCAGATTACTGTGGCGGCGGCACGCACGCTGGCGCAACGCCTGGTCGATAAATTTGGCGAGCCCATAGCCACACCCTGGCCTGAGCTGACGCGGCTTTTTCCGTCGCCCCGTGCCTTGGCTGCTGCCAGCGGTGACGCGCTGGGACAGCTTGGCATCGTCAAACAACGCCAGACTGCCATCGTTGGCCTGGCTAAAGCGGTTTGCAGCGGCTTGCAATTGCATGGCGGCGCAGATGTGCAATCCACTGTTGACACTCTCAACGCCCTGCCCGGTATTGGTGACTGGACAGCACAGTACATTGCCATGCGTGCACTGCGCTGGCCTGATGCCTTTCCAGCGGGCGACGTGGCGCTGCACAAAATTTTGGGCGTGCAGGGGCAACAAAGCCCGGCCCGGCTGGCCGAAGCAGCGTCCTTGCCATGGAAACCATGGCGCAGCTACGCGGTGATTCGCACCTGGTCCGGTACGTGGTGCGGCGGCGTGATCTAAATGCTATGAATATATGAGCTATTTGCGCTTGATTTATATGGCCTGCAGCTATAAATGACACTAAAAAAGCAACGAAAGTAGCAATAGATCATGAAATTTGATTCCTCCATCGTTCAGACACATTACTCTAGCCCGCTGGGCATGATGAAGCTGGCTGCCACCCATGCAGGGCTGGCAGGTGTCTGGTTTGAAGGGCAGCGGCACTTGCCCCACGAGCTGGCTTCAGAATCAAGCTGGCCGATTGAAATCTGTCATCCCATTTTGATAAAAACCGCGCTACAGCTGGCGCAATACTTTTCTGGCCAACGGAAAACTTTTGACGTGCCACTAGACCTGTCTGGCGGCACCGAATTTCAGCAGTCGGTGTGGCAGGCTTTGTTGACCATTGAGCCCGGTCAGACCAGCAGTTACGGCAACGTCAGCAAAACCATCGGCAACCCTGCAGCAGTGCGTGCAGTGGGTGCAGCTATAGGCCGCAACCCCGTCAGCATCATCGTGCCGTGCCACCGGGTGCTGGGCGCCGATGGCTCAATGACAGGCTATGCTGGTGGGCTCGACCGAAAAACCGCGCTGCTCAAGCTTGAGGGCGTGTTACTTGAGACCTTGTTTTGACGACCGTTAAAAAAACCTGGATCACCGACTACCTGCTACTGGCCGCGCTTTGGGGATCGTCTTTTTTATTCATGCGGTTTAGCGCCGTTGAATTTGGCGCCATGGCCACAGCTGCCGGGCGCGTCGCGATTGCAGCTGCGTTTCTACTGCCCATCGTGCTGTTCAAGAAATTGCAGCCCGAATTGCGGCAGCACTGGAAGAAAATTTTCTTCTTGGGTATTTTCAACTCAGCGATTCCGTTTGCCTGCTTTTCGTTTGCGTTGTTGTCGATCACCACCGGACTGTCCGCAATTTTGAACGCCACGGTGCCGATGTTTGGCGCACTGGTCGCCTGGATCTGGCTGAAAGATAAACCGGCGCTATCACGCGTCATCGGTATTGCGATTGGCTTTACCGGCATTGCGTTGCTGGCCTGGGACAAAGCCACTTTCAAGCCTGACGCGTCTGGCCTGGCACCCGGCTGGGCGGTGCTGGCGTGCTTGCTGGCCTGCCTGTGTTACGGCATCGCCGCCAGCCTCACCAAAAAGCACATGGCGGGTATCAACCCCATGGTGACCGCTGCAGGCAGCCAGATTGGCGCAACACTGGGCTTGGCCTTGCCCGCCATCTGGTTGTGGCCTGCCAAGCTACCTGGTACCACCGCATGGTTGTCCCTGCTGGTGCTGGGCATCGCTTGCACGGGCATCGCGTACATCCTGTTCTTCAGGCTGATTGAAAAAGCAGGTCCCCAGCGCACGCTGACCGTGACATTCTTAATTCCGGTTTTTGCCGTGTTTTATGGTGCGGTGTTCTTGCGCGAGGCGGTCACGCCGTGGATGCTGCTGTGCGCCGTTGTGATTGTGTGCGGTACTGCGCTGGCGACCGGGTTGGTCAAGTTCAAGCTTTAAAGCGCTAAGGCACCAGAGCTTTAAAGCAACCCTGCAATCACATTGATGCTGAGTGCCAATATAAACATGTTGAATGCAAAAGCCAGCACACTGTGAACCAGCGTGATGTGGCGCATCTCGCGTGACGTCACCTGCACATCAGCTACTTGCGAAGTCATGCCGACCACGTGGGCGTAGTACAAAAAGTCGAAATAATCTGGTGCCTGCCCACCAGGAAAATTTAGCCCCGGGCCGTCCGGCTCGGCCTGCTTTTCTTCAAAGTAATAGCGGTGTGCATAGTGAAAAGCAAAAATCGTCTGAATAAAAAACCACGACAAAGCAAGTGCAGCTGCTGACAGGCCGACATGAAGTGCTTGATCCAGGCCAGACAAATCACGGTTTTGTTGCAGCAAGACAATGATCACGACCACGCAAGCTGCATTGGCCAGCAGTAAAACCAGAACCAGCACAACGCTTGGTTCATCTTGCGCCTGCGCCCGTTCACGGGTGCGCTTGGCATCAAACGCCAGGCATAACCACCATGCCAGCACCAGATACACCGCGAGCCCGGCGCACCACGCCAGTAGCGCTTGATACTCCCAAGAGATGGGTAGCGGTAGCGCAGCCACCGTCAAACCGGCGGCCAAACCCCAGGCAAGACGCTGAAGACCCGTGGTTTTGGAAAAGTGCTTTGTCATGCTTGTGATGCATCAAACAGGTCTCAACATTTGCCCCTACGCACCGTGGGCGGTCATCGAATCGGCGATGGCCTCATCAATAGCCTCGTTAAATCTGATGATGTCAGTGATGACTTCTATCGACATCGCGTCAATTTTTGGCAACCATAACCGCAAAATCGACGCTCGAAGTGAACGAAATTCTGCAGCGATTTCATTGCCAGTAAAACCCTCATTGCTTCGCATCATGCCGTGTACGTTGGCTGCGCTGTCAGACGGGTGGTAGGGAGATGAAACTCCCTTTGATTTATCAAACTCTTCCTGTGCAGTTTGATCCGTTTTCATATCGGTCATTAATTCCATCAGCATTTCACGCGCGTGATCACGCAAAAGATAGTGCTGCTTTCCTTCATGGAACAAGGTTTTAGCAAACGTATCCCATTCATCAAGTATGACGTCTAAGTTGGCTTCAATAAAATTAAAAAGTCTCATTTGTCACCTTGTTTTTGCAGGCATGTTGTCTGCTGTAAAAAATATAACCATCACAGGATTGCGCCTTACAGTCTGTACGTTGTCGAACAGAAAGCCTTATTTAGATTTTGTAAAGCAACGCGTAGCCACATAGGGGCAATCGGTATTGGCAAACCAATTTTGGAATAATTAACTTGGCCAGCCGGAATAAAAAAAGGGCTTGCTGCAATTTTAATAGCAGCAAGCCCTTTGATACTGGCGGAGCGGACGGGACTCGAACCCGCGACCCCCGGCGTGACAGGCCGGTATTCTAACCAACTGAACTACCACTCCT
>JAYURC010000075.1:0-3524 GCA_043756405.1 Polaromonas sp. | reverse complement strand
TCAATAGACCTTTTTAATGCAGTGCGCGGTAGATCTCTTCAGCCAGCTCTTTTGATATGCCGTCAACCGTGGCAATGTCCTCCACGCTGGCCGACGCTATGGCGCGTATGCCGCCAAAGCGTTGCAGCAAGCTGGCGCGTTTTTTGGGGCCAATGCCTTCAATGTCTTCAAGTTTGCTTGCACCGGTTCTGACGGACGCGCGTTTTGCCCGCATACCGGTGATGGCAAAGCGGTGCGCTTCGTCGCGGATTTGCGCAATCAGCATCAGCGCGGCAGAGTCACGGCCGAGATAAATTTTTTCGCGGCCATCGGCAAACACCAGCTCTTCCAGGCCTACCTTGCGGCCCTCGCCTTTTTCAACGCCTGCAATCAAACCCAGGTCCAGGCCAAGTTCGGTAAACACTTCGCGCGCCATGCTGACTTGCCCCTTGCCGCCGTCGACAAGCACCAGATCAGGCAAACGTGGCGAGGTTTGTGCCGTGCTTTGTCCGTCGTTGTTTTTTACCGCTTCAGCCAGCTTGCTATAGCGCCGGGTCAGCACTTGCCGCATGGCGGCATAGTCGTCGCCTGCGGTGATGCCTTCAATGTTGTAGCGGCGGTATTGCGCGCTTTGCATTTTGTGTTCGTGAAAGACAACGCACGAAGCCTGTGTGGCCTCGCCCGCAGTGTGCGAGATATCAAAACATTCAATCCGCAGCGTGGCTAAATCATCCAGGGGCAGCTCCATGGCCTCTGCTAACGCCCGGGTTCTGGCCTGCTGGCTGCCTTGCTCTGCCAGCAGCCGCGCCAGCTGCAGTTCGGCGTTTTTCATGGCCATGTCCAGCCAGATGCGGCGTTGCTCACGCGGTTGATGAATGGCCGCAAACTTCACGCCGCTTTGAAGAACCAGCGCAGCAATCAGCTCTTTATCGACCGGTTCGCTGCACACCAGCATGGGTGGTACGGCCACGTCAATGTAGTGTTGGGCAATAAAAGCCTCCAACACCAGCGCCTCCAGGGACTTCGCCTTGACGGCCAGTGTTTCCTCAGCGTCAATTTCTGCGTCCAGCTCCGCCACATCCACCGCGTTTTCAATGTGCGTTGGAAAGTACGGCCTGTCGCCCAAATGCCGCCCGCCGCGCACCATGGCCAAATTGACGCAGGCTCTGCCGCCCTGCACTTTCACGGCCAGTATGTCGACGTCTACGTTGTCGTTTTTGCCGCCAACTTCCATCGACTGCTGATGCAAAACCATTGACAGCGCCGACATCTGGTTGCGCAGTTCAGCCGCTTGTTCAAACTGCAGCTTCTCGGCATAGGCCAGCATTTGCTGCTCCAGTCCGGTCAGTATTTGCTGGGTTTCACCCCGCAAAAACTTTTCAGCATTTGAGACGTCTTGTGCATACGCTTCTGCGTTGATATGCCCCACGCACGGCGCGGAGCAGCGTTTGATCTGATACAGCAAACAGGGCCGGCTGCGGTTGTTAAACACCGTGTCTTCACAGGTGCGCAGTTTGAACACTTTTTGCAGCAGCAAAATGCTTTCTTTGACTGCCCATGCACTGGGGTACGGACCAAAGTATTTGTGCTTTTTTTCAACCGCACCGCGGTAGTAAGCCACGCGTGAAAATTCGTGCGTTGCCATCTTCAGGTACGGGTAGCTCTTGTCGTCCCTGAACAAGATATTAAAACGCGGCATCAGCGTTTTGATCAGGTTGTTTTCCAGCAGCAACGCCTCAGCTTCAGACCGTACCACGGTGGTTTCCATGCGGGTGATTTTGGTCACCATGTGGCCGATACGCGTGCCGCCGTGGTTCTTCTGAAAGTAATTGGAGACGCGCTTTTTCAGGTTGCGCGCCTTGCCCACATACAGCACGCCGCCTTCCGCATCAAAGTAACGGTAAACACCGGGCAATGCGGGCAGCGCAGCGACTTCAGCAAGCAGCTCGGGGGCAAATTCAAATTCTTTGGGCATGGCATATTGTGGACAATCTCTTGATGGCAACGCTCCAATGGGACATTTTCTGCAAAGTCATTGACAACTTTGGCGACATCGGTGTGTGCTGGCGGCTGGCTGCAAACTTGGCTGCACGTGGCCAGCAAGTACGGCTGTGGGTTGATGACATGCGCGCCTTAGCCTGGATGGCACCGAACAGTTGCGCAGGCGTAGCGGTGATGCCGTGGACTGAACCGATGGATGTTACTTGCCTGCAGACCACACCGTGCGACGTGTTGATTGAGGCTTTTGGCTGTGATTCTGCTCCTGAATTCATAGCTGCTTTCGCCCGTATTAATTCGGCTGCAGGTCAGATTGACGCTACAAAGCCGTTGTGGGTTAACCTCGAATACCTGTCTGCAGAACCATTTGTCGCCAGATGCCACGGTTTGACAAATCTGGTCAGCAGCGGCCCAGCTGCTGGTTGGCGCAAGGTGTTTTGCAAGGTGTTTTATTACCCAGGCTTCACGCCAGACACCGGCGGGTTGCTGCGAGAGCCTGACCTGCTGCAGCGACAAGCCGCGTTTGACCGGGCTGCTTGGCTCAGGCAGCATGAAATAGATTGGCGCGGTGAAGCCTTGGTGTCGCTGTTTTGCTACGAACCCCCTGCTTTGGCCCAGTTGATTGATGACCTTGAACAGAGCGGAATAAGCGGCCAGCCGGTCCGCCTGTTGGTGGCTGCCGGGCGTGCAACCGATGCCGTCCATTCAATTTTGGCTTTAAAAATACCTCAAAACGATGGTCAAATTACCTCGCAGCCCAATGAATACGTGCGCAATAAGCTATCAATTTCATATCTCCCGTTGTTGACCCAAACCGAGTTTGACCACCTGCTGTGGGCCTGCGACATCAACTTTGTACGCGGCGAAGACTCATTGGTGCGGGCCATCTGGGCGGGCAAGCCGTTCGTGTGGCAAATTTACCCACAACACGACGGCGCGCACCAAGCGAAGCTGGAGGCTTTTTTGGACATGCTGGCAGCACCGCCATGTTTGCGGGCTTTTCACCGGGCCTGGAACGGCTTGACAGCTCAAACACTACCGCAGCTGGTTGATTTACACGAGTGGCAGCACGCCGCAGCCAAAAACCGGGCGCACCTGGCAGAACAACAAGACTTGGCCGCTGGGTTGATCAATTACGCCTCAGAAAACCGTTAAAATCGTAGGCTTTGCGCTGCACACGGCACTGCATTTCCCTTTAAGCTCACCCAAAACTACGTTATGAAAATCGCTCAAGAAATTCGCGCCGGCAACGTCATCATGCACGGCAAAGACCCGATGGTGGTGCTAAAAACTGAATACAGCCGGGGCGGCCGCAACTCAGCCACCGTGCGCATGAAGCTGAAAAGCCTGATCGGCAGTTTTGGGACTGAAAACGTCTTCAAGGCCGACGACAAGATTGACCAGGTCGTCCTTGACAAGAAGGATTGCACCTACTCTTATTTTGCCGACCCGATGTACATCTGCATGGACGCAGACTACAACCAGTACGAAGTCGAAGCCGAAAACATGGGCGACTCGCTCAACTACCTGCAAGACGGCATGGAGCT
>JAYURC010000074.1:0-22543 GCA_043756405.1 Polaromonas sp. | reverse complement strand
GGCAACCGTTGAGGTCGAAATCGTCACGCCCACCAGCGCCCCTGCAGCGGGTAAAAACTGATTCAGAAAAATGGGCAGCACCACAATAAAAGCGGCGCCAAAAAAACTGCCCATGATGGAGCCCAGCCCGCCGATGATCACCATAAAGAGAAGCTGAAACGAGCGGTCAATTGAAAAGGCAGCGGGCTCCCAAGAGCCCAAATGCACAAAGCCCCACAAGCCGCCAGCCACGCCAATGATGAAAGAGCTGACAGCAAAAGCACTGAGCTTGGCGTAAACGGGGCGAATACCAATCACTGCGGCGGCTACGTCCATGTCGCGAATTGCCATCCATTCACGGCCAATCGCACCGCGCACCAGGTTTTTGGCCAGCACGCCAAAGACGATGAGAAAGCCCAGACACAACAGGTATTTTTTAAGGGGCGAATCAATCGGTATGCCCAGTGCGCTGAGGTTGGACACTGCCACTGAACCCGATGTGCTGTTGTTGGTAAACCAGCTGATGCGCAAAAACGCCCAGTCGCAGAAAAACTGCGCCGCCAGCGTTGCAACGGCCAGGTACAAGCCTTTAACCCGCAAGCTTGGGATACCAAAAAACATGCCGACCAGCGTGGCAAAAAAGCCGCCTGCCAGCAACGCCACAATCATCGGCATGCCCTCGATCCGCACATAGGTGTTGTACGCCGCGTAGGCTCCCACGGCCATAAACGCGCCCGAGCCTAGCGAGATCTGTCCGCAGTAGCCAACCAAAATATTGACGCCCAAAGCAGCCAGCGAAAGGATCAAAAACGGAATCAAAATGGCGCGAAACATGTATTCATCTGCCAGCATGGGCACAGCGACAACACTGAACAAAAACAAAGCGAACAAAAACCACCGATCCTGCGCAATCGGGAAAATCTGCTGGTCTGCCTTGTAGCTGGTTTTAAATTGGCCGTTTTCTCTGTAAATCATTGTTTTCTCTCAAACACGATCGATGATTTTTTCTCCGAACAAGCCTTGTGGCCTGAAAAGAAGAAAAACAAGTGCCAACACATAGGCAAACCAAATCTCAATTCCACCCCCCACCATGGGACCCAGGTAAACCTCAGATAGTTTTTCACCCACACCAATGATTAATCCGCCAATAATTGCTCCGGGTACAGAGGTCAGGCCTCCCAAAATAATCACCGGCAGGGCGCGTAGGGCAACCGTTGTCAGTGAAAACTGCACCCCAAGTTTTGAGCCCCAGATCATTCCGGCGACCAGCGCGGTGATGCCTGCCACGCACCACACAATGATCCAGATGGTGTTGAGTGGAATACCCACGCTTTGTGCGGCCTGGTGGTCATCAGCAACAGCACGCAATGCCCGGCCGGTGGAGGTTTTTTGAAAAAACAGGCTCAGCGCCGCCACCAATGCGGCTGCAATCAGCGCCGCAATCAGGTCTTCCTTGTTAACCAACAGGCCGCCCGGAAAGACGTTTTGCAAGACAAACGCAGGCTCTTTCGGCATGCCAATGTCAATTTTGTAGATGGCACTGCCAAAGATGGTTTGGCCCAAGCCGTCAATGAAGTAAGTGATGCCCAGTGTGGCCATGAGCAGGGTCACGCCCTCCTGGTTGACCAAGTGGCGCAGCACCAGCCGTTCGATCAGCCAGGCCAAAATGAACATGCACACCGCAGCCGCCATGAAGCCAGCAATGTTGCCCAGGATTTTGTTTTCAAAACCAAACCACTGCGGAATCCATTCTGAAAAGCGCGCCATCGCAAGCGCTGCAAAAAGCACCATCGCGCCTTGCGAAAAGTTAAACACACCCGAGGCCTTAAAGATCAGCACAAAGCCGATTGCCACCAGCGAATACAACATGCCAGCCATCAGGCCGCCGAGAAGAGTTTCTAGGAAAAATGCCATTTTTTACTTCTCCGCCGATTTAGTGGGATGTGCCCAGATAGGCGCTGATCACATCAGGATTAGCGCGCACTTCATCAGGCGTGCCATCGCCAATTTTTTTGCCGTAGTCCAGTACCACCACACGGTCTGAAATGTCCATCACCACACCCATGTCGTGTTCAATCAGCACCACAGTGGTTCCAAATTCGTCATTGATGTCGAGCACAAAACGGCACATGTCTTGCTTTTCTTCAACGTTCATGCCGGCCATTGGCTCGTCTAACAGCAGTACTTGCGGCTCCATTGCCAGGGCGCGACCCAGATCAACCCGCTTCTGCAGGCCGTAGGGCAACATGCCCACCGGTGTTTTGCGGTATGCCTGAATCTCTAAAAAGTCGATGATTTTTTCAACCGCTTCCCGGTGCATCATCTCCTCTTTTTCAGCCGGGCCAATACGCAACGCCTGCATCAAAATGTTGCTTTTGATCTTCAGGTTGCGACCCGACATGATGTTGTCCAGCACGCTCATGCCTTTGAACAGTGCCAGGTTTTGAAACGTTCGCGCCACACCCATGACCGCAACCTGGTGGCTGTTCATGTGTTTGAAGGTTTGACCGCGAAAGGTAATGGAGCCCTGCTGCGGCTGGTACACACCATTGATGCAATTCAACATCGAGCTTTTGCCCGCACCGTTCGGGCCAATGATGGCGCGTATCTCATGCTCTTTGACATTAAAAGAGATGTTTTGCAGTGCCTTGACACCACCAAACGCGAGGGAAATGTTTTGCACGTCAAGAATGACGTCACCGATCTTTTTGGTCATGCTGCTACCTTCACTGCTGCAAAGGTTTTGCAGTCACCAATTTTTAGTGTGGCGCTCACACTGCCGCTGCGGCCGTCTTCAAACTTCACCACCGTCTCAATAAACTGCTCGGTCTTGCCGCTGTAAATCGCTTCAATCAATGGCTGGTATTTGTCGCCAATAAAACCGCGTCTGACCTTGTTGGTACGCGTCAGCTCGCCATCATCGGCGTCAAGCTCTTTGTGCAAAATTAAAAAGCGGCTGACCTGTGAGCCTGCCAGCAGCGCGTCAACGCTCAGGTCGGCATTGACTTTTTCAACACATTCTTTGATGAGCTGGTACACCTCAGGCTTTTGCGCCAGATCGGTGTAACCCGCATAGGGCAGGTTGCGCCGCTCGGCCCAGTTACCTACCGCGTCAAAGTCTATGTTGATGAACACACAGACTTGATCGCGCCCATCGCCGTAGGCGACTACTTCCTTGATGTGCGGGAAGAATTTGAGCTTGTTCTCGACGTATTTAGGTGCAAACATCGCACCATCGTTTGCACCGCCTTTAATCCGGCCTACGTCTTTGACACGGTCAATTATTTTTAAATGGCCCTGCGCATCAATAAACCCTGCGTCGCTGGTGTGGTACCAGCCGTCAGCCGTCAATACTTCGGCTGTGGCAACCGGGTTTTTGTAGTATTCCTTCAGCAAGCCGGCAGACTTGACCATGATCTCGCCGTTGTCTGCCACCTTGATTTGCACGCCCGCAATGGGCACGCCCACCGTATCGGCACGCGCTTCGTTGTCGGGCTGCAAACACACAAACACTGCAGTTTCTGTTGAACCATACAACTGCTTGAGATTGATACCGATCGAGCGATAAAACGTGAACAAGTCCGGGCCAATGGCCTCGCCAGCCGTGTAGGCCACGCGCACGCGTGAAAAGCCCAGCGTGTTGCGGAGCGGGCCGTAAACTAGCACGTTGCCCAGAGCGTATAAAAACGATTGCGCTGCGCCTATTGACTTGCCGTCCATCCGGTCAGGGCCCACCCGCTTGGCCACGCCCATGAAGTAATTGAACAGGCTGCGCTTGATGCTGCCCGCGTCTTCCATGCGGATCATCACCGTGGTCAGCAGGCCTTCAAAAACACGCGGTGGCGCAAAGTAATACGTTGGCCCAACCTCTTTCAAGTCAATCATCACCGTACTTGCGTTTTCAGGGCAGTTGACCACATAGCCGCAAGCCAGCCACTGCGCGTAGCTGAAGATGTTTTGACCAATCCAGGCCGGTGGCAAATAGGCCAGCACTTCTTCACTGGACGTCAATTTGTCAAAATCTGCGCCCGCTTTGGCACGGTCCAGCAATGTGCTGTGGGTATGCACCACGCCCTTGGGGTTGCCCGTGGTGCCTGATGTAAAAAACATGGCGGCCACATCATTGGGTGTAGCTTTGGCTACTTCAGCCGCGTACCAACCCGGCTGGGCGCCAGAAAAAGTTTTGCCAGTTTCAATCAGAGCGTCAAGCGCCTGCAAGCCAGGCTCAGAATAGTTGCGCAAGCCGCGCGGTTCGTCAAAAAAGATGTGGGTGAGCGTGGGGCAGCTGGTACGAATCTCCAGCAGCTTGTCGACTTGCTCCTGGTCTTCTGCAAACGCAAAGCGTACTTCAGCGTTATTGATGGGAAACACACACTCAGCACCCACGGCGTCCTGATACAACGGGATCGGTATGGCACCCAGCGACTGCGCCGCCAACATGGTGGCGTACAAGCGTGGGCGGTTGCTGCCCACGACCACCATGTGCTCACCGCGGGTCAAGCCTGCCTGATGCAGGCCGCACGCAATGTGCTCGACCAGCTTGCCAAGTGCAGCCCAACTGTGAGCCTGCCAAATGCCATATTCTTTTTCGCGCATGGCAGGTGCGGTTGGGCGCTCGGCAGCGTGTTTGATCAGCAACTGTGGGAAAGTGGTCTGCATCTTGTCTCGTCTTGCTTGGTACTGGGCCTGGTTACTTTGCTAGTTGCTTATTAGGGCTTCGGCTCACCAATAAGTTACTTTAGAAGCGAGATATTAGGCACTCATTTGACGCTAGGTTGTCGTTCCGACGACAATTCAAGGGTACACACTCCCCCGGACTTTCCCCTATCACTCACCGTCACAGCTAGCGCATCCATGCTGACTGAAAAGCCAATCCAGATCCATCGCCGTCCTGCCACGCCCGCCGAGTTGTCGGGTATCCCGTGGCTGCACCTGTTATTGCCCATTGAAAAAGACATGGCAATTGCAGCGCTTCGGGTAGGCGATGCCGTGCCAGGTGACTATGTTTGCCGGGTTGGGCGGACTGTGACCTACTGGTTTGGCGTGGTCGAGGGGCTGCTAAAAATGAGCAGCGACAACGACCAGGGCATGACCATGACCTACACCGGCGTGCCGCCGGGCGGCTGGTTTGGCGAAGGTACAGCCTTAAAACGCGAGCCCTACCGCTATAACATCCAGGCGTTGCGTAAAAGCGTTGTTGCAGGCTTGCCCGTCGACAGCTTTCACTGGCTGCTGGACCACTCCATCGGTTTTAACCGTTTTGTGATGAACCAGCTCAATGAGCGGCTTGGGCAGTTCATAGCCGCCCGGGAGATTGACCGCCTGAACAACCCTGATGTGCGCGTGGCCCGTAGCCTGGCAGCCCTGTTCAACCCAACGCTCTACCCCGGCGTGGGTGAGGTGCTGCGCATTACCCAGCAAGAGCTCGCCTACCTGGTGGGCTTGTCACGACAGCGTGTGAACGAAGCATTGACGACATTGCAGGCGCAAGGCGCGATTCGGGTTGAATACGGGGGTTTGAGGATATTAGATCTTAAAGCCCTGAAAAACCCTGGCATTTTCAAGCACTAAAAATAACTGTGGCCCAATGAATACCAGCTTAAGCAGCTACTTATTAAATAGCAAATACAGCTTTAAACTGTTTGCTCCAGCACATGCACAAAGCGCTTGTTACCCGGCAGTCGGTAGACCGTGAAGCCTCGCAAGTCGGTGGTAACGTTGCGATTGATCTTCAAGCTGGTTGCCAATACACCAGGCTGGCGTCACATAAGCTTTGGCGGCCCGGGCAAAAAACACTTTCTGCATGGTGTGCGTCAGCACGGCGCAGACCTCGGTAAATGCAGCCCAGGTCGTAGCTAGAGAAATACGCCTTGCAGCGCGCGTGGTGTTGGTCTTTGGTGTTAAACAATCCCACAAAGCAGACGCAATCTGCCAGCGAGTTCATTTGACTTGGCTGGTTTTGACTGCCTTCGCCCAGCGCTTAGCGTACTTTTGACGAATCGCATCATGCACCAAGGCTTTGTAGGGGCGCTGCTCGGCTGCTTTACGCTTTGCAATGCGGCGCCCGTCCATCCCCTCACGCATCACCTCTTGGTAAATCTCGAATGACGACGGCTGCGCGTTGCGAGCTAAAAACTCATGAAAGCTGCGCCCCATCACGGACGACTTGGGCAAGAATATGTGTGAGATAAAAACCCGCTCTCTGGTCTTCAATGTGTGTTTGGGCGGCGAAGCGAAATACGCACACTGTGCTTTTTTGCACCCATTTAAAACACTGTATTGCAAAATTCAGCTTGTTTTCTGTTGAAGAGAAAGCTGATTTGGAAATGGCTCAGTTTCAGGCGGACGTGCGTCAGTCCGTGCGTGAAATCAAAGCGGGTCACTTTGCACCCAGCACGCCAGTGCCGGTTACGGATGTCTTGCAGGCATCGGCAAATTGTGATTGTTGCCAGACGTTACCTTAAAGAGGCGTGCTGCAACGTATTCAAGGTGGCCAGTTGCACACCCCTGAAGGACGCGACTCTGCGCGGAAATAGGCTGTGCGTCTGATCAACCACCCGCAGCGCTCAGGCTGTCGACGCGATACTTGACCCCGCCTGCACCAGTCTGACCGCCTCCTGCTTCAATTCGAGCGGGCACCGCACCCTTGATGTCTTTGTCAATTACTTTCTACTTGCCTGAATTGAACCAATGAGTAAGAGATACGGTTTTCGCGGGCAAAGTTAATCCAATGGCGCGCAGTTTCGCCCCATTCATATTAAATACCATCCACAGATGATCAAGCCTCTAGGTCAACCGCAAATTCGCCGCCTCAAGTTCATACCTGGTTGGACAAGGCTGATCCTGTAAGTACACGAACCCATGTGTTACTATGTTTTGCCTTTTATCAAAAAAGCACTTTGACACTGAACGATTGTCGCAAGGCAGTCGACTCCGACGCTCGTGAAGCGGCTTTCTGGTGACAGCAGGATCACCACCCCGTGCGTTAGAAACCCAGTGCGAAGTCTTGTTTACTTTTTTTGGAGCATAAATTGAATATTATTGTCGGATTTGCAACCCTTCTGGTTCTTGCAGGCACGTCGTTGAGCGCCTGGAGCCATGGCTATGTCTTGAACTCCCGGGCTAAACTCTGTGCGGACAAGGCGAACCCCTTATCAATCTGCGGAAACATCGCGTACGAGCCTCAGTCGCTTGAGGGGCCTGATGGATTTCCGACCGGCGGCCCGGCAGATGGCTACATCGGCTCCGCTGGGGCTCACAACAATAACTTTTTTCTGTTAAATGAACAGAAAGCAGACCGCTGGAAAAAGAACGCTTACAAGACGGCTGAGAACATGGAATTCAACTGGTTCTTCACAGCCAATCATGCTACCCAGGATTTCAAATACTACATTACCAAAGACGGGTGGAATCCCAACGAGAAGTTGACGCGGGCTTCATTCAATCTCACGCCGTTTTGCGATAAAAACATCAACGCGGGTGGCGACTTTGTGCTTTACAACACCAGGCCGACAACGCAAATGAAGCATCGCTGCGTTTTTCCAACGAATGCAGCTGGTCAGTACCTTAACGGACACCACATCGTGCTTGCTGTCTGGAACGTGGGCGATACAGTCAATTCCTTTTACAACCTGATCGACGTCAATCTATCCGACAGCAGCTCTGCCGGCCCGATAGGAGATGGGACAGTGACGCCGCCAACCGCACCATCAAGCGCGTTGTTGAAAGCGATTCCTTTGTATAACACCGCGAACTACCCGGGACTGAAGGTGGGCGACGAAATTACGGTGGACTTTACGGAAGGATCTGCCAAGGTAATGAACTACAACTTGCGCGTCAGCTTTCCGGTGAAAGAAGGAATGCTGAATGGGACTTACACCATCAACAAAGGGATTGCCGAAGCAATTAATATGCGCCATCCCACACAGCTGATAGCTGGCAAGCTGGTCGATGGAAAGGTTGTTGCTGCGGGCAGCACTGATGTCAGCAGCATCTTCAAATTGGTTTCCGGCTCCATTACGGGAGTCGAGTTCGGGGTAAAGTTTAATTCCACACCGACAGCCACATGCCCTTCCACTGTGCCTGTCTGGACTGCAGGAACGTACAACAGCGGTAAAGAAGTTCAGTGGAAAGGCGTGCACTACCGCGCGCAATGGTGGACTGTTTCCGAGCCGCCTGCAGTCAAGCCGGCAAACACCTGGGATAACGCATGGTTGTACCTGAGTAAATGCGGTGATTTGACTGGTGGTTCTACAGGCGGCTCTACAGGTGGTTCTACAGGCGGCTCTACAGGTGGTTCTACCGGTGGTTCTACAGGTGCTTCTCTCTACGTGCAGGGCACCGCTTATACGAGCGGCAATCGCGTACAGGGTACCCAAGGTGGCGTGTTCGAGTGCAAGCCTTACCCCAACAGCGGATGGTGCAGCGGTGCGGCTTGGGCATATGCGCCAGGCACTGGGTTGTACTGGTCTGAGGCCTGGATCAAAGTTCAATAACCGAACGAATGTACTGATTAGACAAGCAAGCCCTGCCAGCCGGGGCTGTTCAGCTTACTTTCTTTTGGGCCAATTCCCGAACTGGCCGGCTTGTCTGTGATGTTGCAGGTGATAAAAATAGTGCGCCAAGACGTGATCGCGGCGCTTACAGGCTTTGCTGCGGTTGGCATCTGCCGTACGCTGGGCTTCTGACGCTGCCGTCCCGCAAACGAACGGTCGGCTCGCCTTGATGCTTGCCGTCCTTGCTGCAAATCGCTAAGGCGGCTGGAGCTGCCATCAGTGTGAAACCCTTCTGAGGTTGCTCCAGCCCGGCAGCATTAGCGGCAACCTGCAACACCGCTGGCCGCCAAATGCGATCCAGTGCAAGTGTTGCTACTCGTAGCCCCGGCCGCCCGGCCTCGCGCTGAGCATGTTACTCAGCTCAGGGTAGACGCATGCCATGCCATAGAACATGCGCCACAAGGCGCGCACCGTAGAAGTCGGCTAGGATGGCGCACGCCAGCGCGGTGCTGCCGGTCCAAACCAGTCCACCGACGGATGAGGTCAGGTAAATCTCCCAAAGCCTCCCCGCCATCACGAGCGCGAAGAACGCAAGTCCGCGCATGACGTAGAGGGTCGCCATGACATACCTGCGCGGCAGGTAGTCGGCCATGCACCCGAGGATGAGCGTTCCGCCGACCGCGAAAAAACCGATCAGGCCGATGCCCATTGAGCAGGTGAATGCGATGAAGTCTTGATCCAGCAGCATCGGCACCGGCATGTCATGCGTGCCGAGCAGATCCATGCTGAACCCGCAGGTGAACAGGCCGAAGAAGACTTGTCTTAAGAAAACTCTGCAAAACCGCCAATAATTTATGAGCAACCTGCAAGCCATATCTGAGAAGATAACGATCATGAAACAAAGCACACTGGATTTGAATCTTGTTATCAGACAGACCCGCAATTGTTCATGAGCTGCGTCAATTTGACATGACGGTGGCTGACCGAGCAGATGCCCACGGCATGGTTAACTTCGCTAGAGCTGTCGTGCCATGAACGCCTGACGTATCTTGGTCAGTTTGGGTTATTCCCAACGCAAAAACTATGTTGGTTTTTGCTTTAAATGAAAGAGCTGTTTGTGCACGTATTCATTGGCCCGGAAGGCAATTTGATTCTCAAAACCCCATTAAAGGCAGCCTGAAAACACGTTCGTAAACCGTCCCAGAACCTAAAAAACCAAATATCAATCGATTTCAGTAACGTAAAAGTGCTATAGCCCAATAAATTCGGGTGTAAGCAGCTACTAAATAAATAGCAAATGCAAAATCCTAACGACCCACGCAAGCCTACCGCCTTCCGCATCCCCAAACCGACAAACCCTGACGGGTCTCCGTTGACCATTCGACTGAACAAGCGCATGGCTGAGCTGGGGCTTTGTTCCCGGCGGGAGGCCGATGCGTGGATTGAACAGGGCTGGGTTCGCGTTAACGGGCAACCTGCGGTTGTGGGCCAGCCTGTGGCAATAAACGCGCGGATTGAGATTGACCGCGCTGCAGAACAACAGCAAAAGCAGCAGGTCACCATTTTGATCAATAAACCGGTGGGTTACGTGAGTGGCCAGGCAGAAGACGGGCACGAGCCTGCGGTGGCGCTTATTCAGCCGGGCAACCGCTGGGGTGAATGCAACAGTCGTATGCGCTGGGGGTTTGACCAGTTGCGCGGACTGGCTCCAGCCGGGCGGCTAGACATCGATTCGATAGGTTTGTTGGTGCTCACTCAGGACGGGCGTGTTGCCCGGCAACTGATTGGTGAAGACTCTGACATTGAAAAAGAGTATTTGGTGCGAGTCAGTCTGGGCGACTTGCGGGGTGAAAACAACAATGTGCAGGCGCTGTTTGACCCTGAAAAGTTAAAGCTGTTGTGCCACGGCCTTAGCCTGGACGGCAAGCCACTCAAACCCGCGCAGGTCAGCTGGCAAAACCCGGAGCAGCTGCTGTTTGTGCTGAGGGAAGGCAAAAAGCGCCAGATTCGCCGCATGTGCGAGCAAGTGGGGCTGTACGTCACAGGTTTAAAGCGGGTGCGAATTGGCCGCGTTAATTTGGGTCACTTGCCCGTCGGTCAATGGCGGTATTTGATGCCGCATGAGGGGTTTTGAGTGGTCTATATAGGCACTTGACGGAATATTCTTCGAAAGGTGTCTTCAACCACGGCTTGGGATGTTGAATACACAGATGAGCCTGGTGATCGGTGGGCTGGCTTAACAGCGGCTGAGCAAGAGTCTGTCTCTGCTTCTGTCCAACTGCTGGAGCAAAGAGGCGCATCTTTAGGTCATCCGCACAGCAGCGGCATCAATAATTCAAAGCACAGCCACATGCGCGAGCTCCGCATACAGCATGGTGGTCGTCCGTACCGCACGCTGTATGCATTCGATCCGAGGCGTATGGCTATTTTGTTGATGGGCGGTGACAAGACGGGTAACGATCGCTGGTATGAAGAGCATATTGCACATGCGGACAAGCTGTATGACCAGCACCTTGGGCAACTCAAATTTGAAGGACGAAAAGTAAAAAGTGATGGCTAAGAAATTTTCTGACCTGCGGGCAGGCATGAGCCAGGCGGCGCGTGAGCGATCTGATGCCAAGGCGAAAGTCATGCTGGCAGAGATGCCGCTTAATGAATTACGCCAGGTGCGCGGCTTGTCACAAAAAATGCTGGCCGATGTGCTTCACATACAGCAGCCGTCTATCGTCAAAATCGAAAAGCGAACGGACATGTACCTGTCTACGTTGCGCAGCCACATTGAGGCGATGGGCGGAGAGCTTGAAGTTATTGCGCGGTTTCCAGATGGCATTGTGAAGATTAATAATTTTTCGGAATTGAATGCGGTTTGAGTTTGTTTTTATCACTAAATAGGCTACAAATGCTGTGAATTTAAGTGCAAGTAGCTCTTGAATTAATAGCAGAGTACTGTCACGCAGTTGCCGGGGGGTGTCCGGCAGCAACTCACTTTGCTTTTGCTTCGCTAAAAGCAAAGTAAGCAAAAGAAAAGGCGACCCGCAGTCTGGGTCGCTTCGCGGTTCCTTGAAAAAGCTGAAGGAGCCGAAAATCTATAAACTGGCCAGCTTCGCTGTCGTCCGATATCTAGATTTTTTAATCCGTCTCCTCCAACTTTTTCAGGCCCAGCCAGGACGGCGTGGAAACATAGAACAAACATCAACCCGGGCTCAAAAATCTGTGCACGGCTGGTACATGTGTTGAAAGCGGCGCTATCGACAATTTAAGGAACAGCCTGCGTAATTTGGCCTGCACTCATAAGTTTTGTTGTTAATGGTGTTGCTAAGGTTGTTGTTTGAATTGACGATCGCCCGGGCGTTTTCGGCATTTGCGGCATTGCTGATTGCAGCACTGCGTGAAGCCTGTTTTTGGCTAGAATGATCTTTCCAGCGGTTGTAAGCATCGTTTGAGGTGGGTTGACCTGTTGCCTTGGCTCGCCAATTGTCAAGGCGCTCTTTTTGGGCGGCAGCTGCAACTGCTTGGCCCAGACTGTCCCCGATGGCTAGGTAAGAAAACCTGCAAAGTCCGCCTTTTTCGTTTATAGCCTGATTGCCAGCAGCTTCAAGGCGGTTGGCTTGGGCCTGTTCGCGCCAGACCGAATGATCAATGGTGTTGTTTTGATTAGAAACCTGTCGCTCAGTGGCAGTTGTGCTTGGGCATACGAAATCGCTGTACGTCACGCGACCATCTGCACCAGCACATTTTCGGGTTTGAGAGCTATCAATAAAATAGCAATTTTCATAAATACTCTAATAAATTTCCACGAATCACGTGGGTGCGTTAATGATTAAAACTCAGGTTAAAGGTTCGAACGGCAAGTGCTTCTACGCTGCCCGTTAATCCTTAAATTGATGACGTCATGATTAGATAACCTATTCTTCAAATCAGCATCAGTCAAGCAGCAAGCAACTGCCCTTCAAGCGCGTTTTGAATCGCAATAGGCGCAAACATCTCCTGCGGGTACAAGTAGCCTTCGCCCGACTCGTCAACCACTCGAATCATGCCGAGTACTTGCGCTTTTTGGTCGTCTTCAACGTTGTAGAGCTTGCGCGCCTCTAGCGACGCTTCAAAGCCTGCATTTTTAATACAAATAGTCCATTTCATAGCAACTCCTTGATTTTCATTTCCACTTTACCAATGCCGTGTGCTTCGTACCAATGTAGTTCAGCTAGAAAAGTTTCGCCAGATGGCAGGACGCGTATGTGTGCAAAACCTTTGCGCTTTTTCCAGTTCTTGCCGCCGTACGTTTCAAGAAGCCTGTGTAGCTCACGGATTTTTGAACCTTCAGCAAATGTTTCACTTTGCGTGATGTCGCCAGTCAGTTCCCAGTTCATGGAAATATCTTGAACTGTAATTTAAAAACTATAAATTTATTTAAGCTGCAAAAGCCTCATCAACCATTACCACCTCACCCCTGAGCGACCGCATAGGCGCCTCAGTAATCCTGATGTCTACCAGCTGCCCAATCAAGCGATCAGGCCCAGTAAACACCACAGGCCGATTGCACTCCGTCCGGCCAAACAGGGCGTTCGGTGTTTTACGGGCCGGGCCTTCTACCAGCACGCGCTGAATGGTGCCCAAGCGGCTGGCGCTGATGGCTTCTACGCTTTTGTCGATGGTGGCTTGCAGGTGTTGCAGGCGTTTTAACTTCACGCTGTGCGGGGTGTCGTCCTTGATGTTGGCTGCTGGCGTGCCGGGGCGGGGGCTGTAGATGAAGCTGAAGGAGGTGTCGTAGCCCACGTCGTCGATCAGGCGCATCATTTTGTCGAAGTCTTCGTCGGTTTCGCCCGGAAACCCGACAATAAAATCACTGCTCATAGCCAGATCGGGGCGGATGGCGCGCAGTTTACGGATGGTGCTTTTGTATTCCATCGCGGTGTAGCCGCGCTTCATCGCCATCAAAATCTTGTCGGAGCCGTGTTGTACCGGCAAGTGCAGGTGGTTGACCAGCTTGGGCAAGCGCGCGTAGGCGTCAATCAGGCTTTGTGTGAACTCATTGGGGTGGCTGGTCACGTAGCGGATCCGCTCAATGCCGGGAATGTCGTGCACGTAATCAAGCAGCGTCGCGAAGACGGCAATGTCGCTCGACGCTCCCATTTTCCCGCGGTAAGCATTGACGTTTTGGCCCAGCAACGTGATCTCTTTCACGCCTTGGTCGGCTAACCCGGCAACTTCTACCAGCACATCTTCAAACGGTCTTGAAACCTCTTCCCCGCGCGTATAGGGCACCACGCAGTAGCTGCAATATTTGGAGCAGCCTTCCATGATGGATACAAAAGCACTCGCGCCATCAACCCGCGCAGGCGGCAGGTGGTCAAACTTTTCAATTTCTGGAAAGCTGATGTCGACCTGCGGTTTGCCCAGACGTGATCGCTTGGCAAGCAGGTCTGGCAGGCGATGCAGTGTTTGCGGGCCAAACACCACGTCAACATACGGCGCGCGCGCAATAATGGCTGCGCCTTCCTGGCTGGCCACGCAGCCGCCAACACCAATCAGCACGCCTTTTTCTTTCAGGTGTTTGACGCGGCCCAAATCGCTGAAAACTTTTTCTTGCGCTTTTTCGCGCACCGAGCAGGTGTTGAACAAAATTAAATCGGCTTGCTCCATGTCCTGCGTGGGCTCGTAGCCGTCAGCGGCCCGCAAAACGTCTTGCATCTTGTCTGAGTCGTACTCGTTCATCTGGCAGCCGAAGGTTTTGATGAAGACTTTTTTGGACATGATGCGAATGGCTAAATGCTATTAATTCGGGAGCTGCTTGCGCCCGTGACTGTTGGGCTGGCGGCCTATTTAATGCCTAAAAATGACTTCAAACAGGCAAAACTGGCTGTTTTAACGCGGTCTTACTGTTTGTATTTGGGTAGCTGGTTGAACGGTGTGTTGCCATCGTCCTTGACAACGGTTGGCTCAAACATCGAGCGAATGTTGCCCAAAATACCTTCAGGCTTGCCCGGCATTTTTTGTTTGATTTCTTCTGCGTTCAGCACCCAAACGTTGTGAACCAGACCGGTGTTGTCGCGTACATAGTTGACAACAAGCCGCTGGTTGGCCAGCGTGCCCGACAGTACCAGGTTGTTGTTGATGTCGCGGATACGCACTGCGGGGGACAGCCTGTCGGGCTTGCTGTCCATGGCGATTTCAGGAGCGGTCAGCACCATCAGCTCGCCGCGTCGGGCTTCTTTAGGGAATTGGCGGGTGTTGGGTTTGAAGTCTTCAGTTTGCGCGCTGGCTGTGCTGATGAGCAGCGCGGCCAACGGAATGAAGAGGATGGATGTCCAGCGGTTCATGGTGTTTGTCCAGAGGCTGATAAAACTGCAAGAGAGTTTTGCTGCTGCAAAACCCAGGAAGAAATCTGGTGGTGATAGGTGGATTTGAACCACCGACATCAGCATTATGAATGCTGCGCTCTAACCAACTGAGCTATATCACCGAGGCCCAAATTATAGCCAGGAGTTTCATTTGTGTTGAAAAACAGCTTTTCTTTTGTTCACGAACGCATCCATGCCTTCTTTTTGGTCATCGGTTGCAAACATGGCGTGAAACAGGCGGCGTTCAAACATCACGCCATCGGTCAAACCGCTTTCAAAGGCGCGGTTGATTGACTCTTTGGCGGCCATCAGGGCAATGTTGCCGTGGCCGCAAATCATGAGTGCGGCACCCAAGGCTTCGTCCATTAATTGATCAAGCGGTACGACGCGGCTGACCAGGCCAGCGCGCTCGGCCTCCGCTGAGTCCATCATGCGGCCTGTCAGTGCCAAATCCATGGCCTTGGCCTTGCCCACCGCGCGCGGCAGGCGCTGCGTGCCGCCTGCGCCAGGAATGATGCCCAGCTTGATCTCAGGCTGGCCAAATTTGGCGTTGTCGGCGGCAATGATGAAGTCACACATCATGGCCAGCTCGCAACCGCCGCCAAGTGCAAAACCGCTGACCGCTGCAATCACCGGCTTGCGAACAGACCGGATCTGCTCCCAGTTCCGGGTGATGAAGTCTTGGCCATACGCGTCAGCAAAGCTGTACTGCGCCATGGCGCCAATGTCAGCGCCGGCGGCAAAGGCTTTTTCACTGCCGGTGATGATCATGCAGCCGATGTTGGCATCCAGCTCAAAAGCTTTGAGCGCAGTGGCCAGCTCGTCCATCAGCTGGTCGTTCAGGGCGTTCAGTTGTTTGGGCCGGTTAAGGGTCACAACGCCAACTTGCCGACCCTCAGGGCCGTGGGTTGATGTGATGATGGTTTCAAAAGTCATGACGGTCTTTCAGGGTATTTGTCAGTTACTTGCCTAACTGTTTGCCTAGCCAAGCGTCTACTTTAGCGGTGTCTTTGGCTGCGAGGCGCCAGGTCGTTGCAGGTGGTGGCAGGGTCAAGTCAAGCCGGATCAGGCGCTTGTCACGTGACACCAGCGCGGTGATTTTTTTGGCAGTGCCCGCGTACAGCAACATGTCGTCCAGGCGCTGCAGCCGCCAGCCGCTTTGGGGCTTGATGTTTTCGACACCCAGCCATTCGTCGCCCGCTGCAAAACCTGCCTTTTCAGCCGCACCGCCTGATAAAACGGTTTTGACCATCACGCCCTGGGTTTCGCTGACGCGCAGCCCCAAACGCTGCGCCAGTTGTGCGGGGTCGTCATGGACAGCAACACCGTGCTGCACCAAGAGCTCGCGCAGCGGCAACTCGCTCGTGCCGTGTAGCCAGTTTTTTAACTCAGCATCAAAGGAGCGCTTGCCCAGGGTTTGCAACACCGCGGCAAAGTCAGCCTCAAGCATCGGCCCGCCCTCGCTATGCGACCCCGCCCCGCAGCGCAGCCACAGCGCACGCATCACGTCATCCAGCGTGGTGTGGCCTTCGCTGCGCAGCGTCAAGTCAAAACACAGCGCTACCAGCGCACCTTTGGTGTAATAGCTCACCGTCGCATTGGGCGTGTTCTCGTCCTGGCGGTAGTACTTCACCCAGGCATCAAAACTGGACTGGGCAACTGACTGCACTCGCGCACCGGGCGTTTGCAGCACCTGGTTAATGGTCTTGTTCAGCAGCTTCAGGTAACCCGCGTTGTCCAGCAGACCTGCGCGGCGCAGCAGCAGGTCGTCGTAGTAACTGGTAAAGCCTTCAAAAAACCACAGCAGCTCGGTGTAGTTTTCCTGGGTGTAGTCATACGTTGCAAACTCTGCCGGGCGCAGGCGTTTGACGTTCCAGGTGTGAAAGTACTCGTGACTGATCAGGCCGCGCAGCGTGGTGTAGCCCTCAGACACCTTGGCATCGTTCAGGCGCGGCAAATCCTTGCGGTTGCATATCAATGCGGTTGAGTTGCGGTGCTCCAGCCCGCCATAGCCGTCGTCCACTGCATTCAGCATGAACAAATAGTTTGCAATCGGCGCTTTTTTATTGCCGTGCCAAAAGCGAATCTCTTCTTCGCAAATCTTTTTTGTATCTGCCAGCAGCCGCGCACCGTCAAAACCGGGCAGGCTGCCTGCCACCACAAATCGGTGCGGTACACCGCAGGCGGTAAAAGTACCGCTCCAAAAGGGGCCGAGTTCTACCGGGCAATCCACCAGCTCGTCGTAATTGGCAGCGGTGTAGGTGCCCCAGCCTTGCTTGTTGATTTTTTGTGCGTTCAAGCCGGTAGCCACTGACCAGCCTTTGGTTTTTGCATTCGCAGGTTCAACCAATTCAAGCTGGTGCACGGCGGTTTCTTTGCCTTCAACCTTCAGGCAAACACTGGTGCCATTAAAAAACCCGCGCGCTGCATCAAGCCATGCGGTGCGTACCGAGTTGTCGTGGGCATACACCTGATAGCGCAGCACCAGCGGCTTGCCCGGTTTGCAATCGATCTGCCAAGTGCACTTGTCCAGCTGCGTGGCAACCAGTTTGGTTCGGCCTTGTTGCGCGGTCAGGTGTTGCAGTTGCTTGGAAAACTCACGCACCAGATAACTGCCGGGAATCCACACTGGCAAAGAGACACGTTGCTCGGCTTGCGGTTCAGCAATCGTCAGGCAGATGTCGAACAGGTGAGTATTGACGCCCTGTGCTTCAACACAGTAAGCAACAGGTGTAGAAGTCAAAGCAATCACAGTAGGCATTGATTTTTAAAAGTTTAAAGGGCGGCTGCACCCAACACGCAACTCGCCGTTGCCACCACTGTCAGGCGCAAACGCATCGCAAGCCAGCTTGTCAAACCGGCCGCCGGATAGGTTTTACTGTCAACGGCGTAGCAGGCCACCACCACCAGGCCAAGTAACGGCAGCGCCGCATAGGCCGGCATCATCAAGGCCAGCCAGGCCATGAGAGACGGCACCACGCCCCAGACAAAATGAAAGCGCGGTGCAGCGTTGCCCTTCATAAAACCAATGCCCCAGTGCACACCACCCAAAAACGACACGATGGCTGCTGCATAGCCACCCAGAGCAATGGCAACAAACGGAATCAGTTCAGCGTCGACCAGCCACAACAGCGCGGCCAGCAATACAAAGGGAATCAGCCCGGCATAACCCAGGCGGTTAATGGTTTGCTCAGTCGACATGTTTTGCCAAAAAACCTGACTGTATCAAAGCAAATCAGCGAACTGGTCAACGTCCCGGCGGGCGCGTTCGTAAAACTTGCTGAATGACCGGCAGGCCATGCTTGGGTTTGGCAGCAGGCGCGGCGCTGGTGTCATGGTTGCCAACTTGGGCAACGCATCGCGGTAGCCCGGGAACAACGTCGCTTCAGTCGTCACACTGGCGGCAGCTTTCACATTCAGCAGTGCCAGGTCGCCTATCCAGATGTCGTCTGTGACGTCGGCCATCGCATTGAGCACAAACTGCCAGCGCCGTTCAGACCACGGCAGGGCCGCATGCGCGGGCAAATGAATGACGCCAATCCGGAGCGTTTGGTCGTCAGTGCGTGGCGACAGGCTCCAGGGGTGAAGCAACTCCACCTGCTTGTTTGCTATGTTTTCAGGAGCTGCTTGCGCTTGGTTTGCGTGGGCTACAGGCCAATTTGATGAATAAAAATGGCCCAAAAGTGCAGGTTCAGCGACTTTTTCATGCGTGCCAGGCTCAGGCCCTGTGCCCCTGCGGGTACGCGCCAGACTGTCCAGCGCTTCGTAGCTTTGGTCAATGACCGTGCCGCTGCTGTCCCAGGCTTGGCGCGCTGGAGCGGGCGCGTACTTCAAGACGTTCTCAGCGTTGAACAGATACGGCTTGCTTGAAAAAGTGCCAGCGACCCATTGCCAGCTCAGGTGGTTGCTGGCCAGGTCGCCGTCGAGCAAATGGCCGTATAGCCAGTCGGCACCTGCACGCCAGTGCACCTTGCGCACATGCACCACATAGCTGGCCAGCCACATGCGCGCATGGTTGTGCAGGTAGCCTGTGGCATACAGAATCCGCACCGCGTTGTCGATGGCGGCCACACCGGTGCTGCCTTCACGGATGTCGAGCGGCAGTGTGTCTGCATAGCTGCCGCGCCAAGGCGCTTCGCCATGCATGTCTTGCAAAATAGTATCCGGGTTTTTTTGATGGTCCCAGACGTGTTGAAAAAACTCCCGCCAGCCAAATTCAAACACCAGCTTGTCATCAAAGCCCAAGGGCCAACGTGCGTTAACGCTGCGTGCGGCATCAGCCATGCCAAGCATGCCGTGCGTGAAGTACGGGGACAGCCCGGTGACTGCACCGTCCAGCGCATTACGGCTTTTAGCGTACAGCGCCGGGTTAACTGCTGCCAGCCGCTGGTGCGCCGCCTGCGTGCTTGGCTCAAAATTTTGTAGCCGGGTCGGAACGCCCAGCGAGGTCAGTAAATTAGGCAATTTTGTTACTTGGCGTCGGTTAAAAACTTTTCAATTTGCGCTGTGTTGATAGCGCCCGGAACGCGTGAGCCATCGGCAAAAAAGATGGTGGGCGTACCGGTTATTTTGTGTTTGCGCCCGAACTCAAGGGTACGGTCAATGGCGGCTGTGTCGCACGTGGCTTTGGGTACAGGCATGTCTCGCACCATCACGTCAAGCCAGGTTTTGGCCCGGTCTTTGGCGCACCAGATATTTTTGGTTTTGTCCAGAGAGTCAGCGCCCAACACGGGGTACAAAAACATGTAAACCGTTACATTGTTGACCTGCTGCAAGTCACGCTCAAAGCGCTTGCAATAGCCGCAGTTTGGGTCTTCAAACACCGCCATCTTGCGCTTGCCGTTGCCGCGCACGATGGTGAAGGCGTCTTTTAATGGCAATGAGTCAAATGCAACTGCGTTGAGTTTTTCTGTGCGTTCTTCGGTCAGATTGCGTTTGGACCTGGTGTCAATCAAATTGCCCTGAATCAAAAAACTGCCATCAGCGTCAGTGTAAAAAATGTCGCTGTCATTGACGCGAATTTCAAACAGGCCGTTCATCGGCGTTTTGCTGACTTCGTCGATTTTGGGAAAGTTGGGCAAGCGTTCTGCCAGGTTTTTGCGAATGGCGACCTCTTGCGCAACCGCACTGAGGGCCAGCATGGCGAAGCTGAGGCTGATGATTGATTTGATAAGGTTCATGGTTCAAATGTCTGTTAGCACTAGGTGGCACTGGTTGGCACTGTTTAGTGCCAGATCGTGCAAGTTGGTGCCAGTTGGTGTATCAATGGTAAATTTAAAAAGAAGATCCGGCAGCGCGCTTTATCAGCCAGTTTTTAAGCGGCGCGCTGGCAGCAAATCCATTCATGCCCCAGTTGCGCGCAGACTGCCAAGCGGTCGGCTGCAGCGCAAACAAACGTTGCAAACCGTCCGTCACGGCCCCGACCGTCGCAACCTCTGCCTTGCGCGAGCGCTCATACCTGCGCAGCAATTTTTCGTCGCCCAGACTGCGCCAGTATTCCCGGCTCGAGAGCACGCGGCACAAACTCGCCGCATCGGCCAGCCCCAGGTTCAGGCCCTGACCAGCCAGCGGGTGAACCGTGTGCGCCGCGTCGCCCGCCAGCGCCCAGCCTGGGCCCACCCAGCGGTCAGCGCTGCCCAATGCCAACGGCCAGCTGGCGCGTTGGCTGGTTAATTGCAGCTGGCCCACGCTGTGTTGGCAGGCCACGCCAAGCGCTGCGCAAAACTCTTCAGGTGGCAGGTTTTCAAGCAAAGCGGTGCGGTCATCAGACACTGACCAGACCAGCGCCACAGAGTTCCCCAGGCTTCCGCCCATGGGCAAAAGCGCCAGCACTTCGCCGTGCTGCCCAAACCACTGGCGGGCAGCGCCGCCGTGGGGCAAGTCTGACTCAAGCCTGGCGGCTATGGCTTTTTGTGCATAGGGCTTGCGCGTCCACTCAGCGCCCAAGTCGCTGCGGCTGCTGCTTTTTTGACCTTCGCAAATGATGCTGAGCGGTGCCGTGACTGGTGCGCTCACCGTTTCAATCAGGCTTTGGTAACTGCAGGCTTGCAGCAGCTGTGATTCAAGCTGCGGAACATCGACGATCCAGGTCAGGGCCTCTTGCCCAGACGCCTGAGCGGTGAAATCAACCGCTCCCCCGTCGTCGCCCCAAACCTGCATTTTTTGCACCGGCGTGGCAAAGGTCGCGTCAGGCCACACGCGCAATAACTCAAGCAATTGCTTTGACGCACTGTTCAATGCATAAGCCCGAATATCGGCTGGCGCCAAATCTTTTGACCGCGACACCAAAGCTACTTTTAAGCGCTCTTTAGCCAGCAACAAGGCCAGCGTTCGGCCTACCACGCCGTCGCCGCTGATACACACATCAAAAATTTTGGACATGACTGCATTTTAGAAGGCAGGGCAAAATTACGACTTCTCACACTTTTTCGTCCTTCATTTCAAAAAAACACACCATGAGCCAAGCAATCCCCGAAAGCTTTGACTACTCAGGCACTGTGACCGCTTTGTATGTTTACCCTGTCAAATCATGCGCGGGTGTGCAGGTGCAAGAAGCCGTCATGACTGAAACTGGGCTCGAATTTGACCGCGCCTGGATGGTGGTGGACGACAAGGGGGAGTTTTTGACGCAGCGGGAATTGCCGCGCATGGCGTTGATTCAGCCGCAACTCAAGCACTACGACATGGTGCTGCGCGCGCCCGGCATGCTGGCCTTGCACGTCAAACTTGATGAGGTTGAAGCGCCAGCAAGGGTACGCGTCTGGGGCGACGAGGTGGCTGCCTTTGACATGGGCAACACAGCGGCCCAATGGTTTTCAGATTTTTTGGGTACCCGGGCACGGCTGGTGCGGTTTGACCCGGACCACAAGCGCGTATGCGACCCGGACTGGACGGACAGAATTGATGCGCTTAACCAGTTCAGCGACGGTTTTCCAATACTGGTAGTTACTGAGGCCTCTTTGGCCCACCTGAATAACAAACTGGTCGCCGGCGGCAGCCCGGCTGTCAGCATGCTGCGCTTTCGGCCCAATATTGTGCTGGGCCCGTCAAATGATGCCGCAGCGCAAACGCCGCACGATGAAGACCGCATCGACGTGTTGCACATCCGGGCGGCGCAGGGCAATTTGCTGCTCAAGCCTGTCAAGCCGTGCGCACGCTGCCCCATACCGAATATTGACCCCCTCACGGCGCTCGTCAGCCATGAGGTGGGCGACATGTTGCAAAGCTATCGGTCTGATCCGCGCGTGGGTGGCGCGGTAACGTTTGGCATGAACGCCGTGGTGCTGGAAGGCTTTGAACAAACGCTCAAAGTGGGCCAGGTGGTAACAGCCAATTACCGCTTTGACTGATCAGACCCCGTCATGTGGCTGCTGCGCACTGCATAAGCGGGGCCGCTTTGCCCAGGCTCAAACGCCGATGGCGCATCCAGCGGCAATGGCAGCGTTAGCTCGGGTTCTAAAAAGCGGAGGGTGCGGCGCGTAGCTGGGCCTATGCTCTAAAGAATTTCCGTCAGCAGGCAATAACAATAGGCACACCGGCCAAACCCAAAGCAAAAAGCACAACTACCCACATCGACGGCAAAACGCTTCAAATGGTGGACTGATGGCGTATCGCATACACTTTGCAACCTGTTTTTTAAGGTTTGTCATGAGTTTGAAATGCGGCATTGTTGGCTTGCCTAACGTCGGAAAATCCACCCTGTTCAACGCGCTGACCAAAGCGGGCATCGCG
>JAYURC010000073.1:0-8652 GCA_043756405.1 Polaromonas sp. | reverse complement strand
AAGCGCCTCAAGCATCGCGGCGTGATCTGCGAGAAGTGCGGCGTTGAAGTCACACAAACCAAGGTTCGCCGCGAGCGCATGGGTCACATCGACCTGGCCGCACCGTGCGCGCACATCTGGTTCCTGAAGTCGCTGCCATCCCGTTTGGGCCTGGTGCTCGACATGACGCTGCGCGACATCGAGCGCGTGCTGTACTTTGAAGCATATGTGGTGACTGACCCAGGCATGACCCCACTGAAGAAATTCAGCATCATGTCTGAGGACGACTACGACGCCAAAGTCAAAGAGTACGGCGACGAGTTCACCGCCAAGATGGGTGCTGAGGGCGTCAAAGACCTGCTCGAAGGCCTGGATCTGGACGACGAAATCACCAAGCTGCGCAATGACTTGACGGGCTCTGAAATCAAAATCAAGAAAAACGCAAAGCGTTTGAAGTTGATGGAAGCCTTCAAGAAGTCAGGCATCAAGCCGATGTGGATGGTGCTTGACGTGCTGCCCGTGTTGCCGCCAGATTTGCGCCCGCTGGTGCCGCTTGACGGTGGCCGTTTTGCCACGTCTGACCTGAACGACTTGTACCGCCGCGTCATCAACCGTAACAGCCGTCTGCGCCGTTTGCTGGAACTGAAAGCGCCTGAAATCATTGCCCGCAATGAAAAGCGCATGCTGCAGGAAGCGGTTGATTCGCTGCTGGATAACGGTCGCCGTGGCAAAGCCATGACGGGCGCCAACAAACGTGCGCTCAAGTCGCTGGCCGACATGATCAAAGGCAAGTCAGGCCGTTTCCGCCAGAACTTGCTGGGCAAGCGTGTCGACTATTCTGGCCGTTCTGTTATTACTGTGGGCCCAACCCTCAAGCTGCACCAGTGCGGTTTGCCAAAGTTGATGGCACTCGAATTGTTCAAGCCCTTTATTTTTGCGCAGCTCGAATCACGCGGCATCGCCACGACGATCAAGGCGGCCAAGAAAGAAGTCGAATCAGGCACACCAGTCGTGTGGGACATACTTGAGGAAGTCATCAAAGAGCACCCGGTGATGTTGAACCGTGCGCCTACGCTGCATCGTTTGGGCATTCAGGCGTTTGAGCCGATTCTGATTGAAGGCAAGGCGATTCAGTTGCACCCACTGGTCTGCTCGGCATTTAATGCCGACTTTGACGGCGACCAGATGGCGGTCCACGTACCGTTGTCGGTTGAGGCGCAAATGGAGGCCCGCACGCTGATGCTGGCATCCAACAACATCCTGTTCCCCGCCAGTGGCGAGCCGTCGATTGTGCCGTCGCAAGACGTGGTGCTGGGTTTGTACTACACGACCCGCGAGCGCACCAACGGCAAGGGCGAAGGCCTGGTGTTTGCCGACACGGGTGAAGTGCGCCGCGCCTTTGATGCGGGCGAGCTGGACCTGAACGCACGCATCAATGTGCGTTTGACTGACTACACCAAAGACAAAACCACCGGTGAGTTTGTGCCATCGACAAAGCTGTGGGAAACCACGGGTGGTCGCGCATTGCTGTCCGAGATTTTGCCCAAGGGTTTGCCATTTTCGAACATCAACAAAGCGTTGAAGAAAAAAGAAATCTCCAAGCTGATCAACGTGTCTTTCCGCAAGTGCGGCCTGAAAGAAACCGTGGTCTTTGCAGACAAGCTGCTGCAATCCGGTTTCCGCCTGGCAACGCAAACCGGTATTTCGATTTGCATCGAAGACATGCTGGTGCCCAAAGAAAAAGGCGACATCATTGCGCGCGCGCAAAAAGAGGTCAAAGAAATCGAGCAGCAGTATGTCTCGGGTCTGGTGACTTCTGGTGAGCGCTACAACAAGGTGGTCGACATTTGGGGCAAGTCAGGCGATGAAGTCTCCAAGGTCATGATGGGCCAGTTGTCGAAAGAAAAAGTCACTGACCGCCATGGCAACCTTGTCGAGCAGGAATCGTTCAACTCCATCTACATGATGGCCGACTCCAGCGCGCGCGGTTCACCCGCGCAGATTCGCCAGGTTGCCGGTATGCGCGGTTTGATGGCCAAGCCTGACGGCTCGATCATTGAAACGCCCATTACCGCCAACTTCCGCGAAGGCCTGAATGTGCTGGAGTACTTCATCTCCACCCACGGTGCCCGTAAAGGCTTGGCCGACACGGCACTTAAAACCGCCAACTCCGGCTACTTGACCCGCCGCCTGTGCGACGTGGTGCAAGACCTGGTGGTCACAGAAGACGATTGCGGCACCCACGAAGGCTCGGTCATGCGCGCCATTGTTGAGGGCGGTGAAGTGATTGAGTCATTGCGTGACCGCGTTCTGGGTCGCACCGTGGTTGAGGACGTTTTGCATCCTGAGAACCGCTCCATCCTGGCCCCCCGTGGTACGCTGCTTGACGAAGACGCGATTGAAGAACTTGAAATCGCTGGCGTTGACGAAGTCAAGGTACGCACTGCACTGAACTGCGAAACCCGCTTTGGCCTGTGCGCCAAGTGCTATGGCCGTGATCTGGGTCGTGGCGGCTTGATCAACATTGGCGAGGCCGTCGGTATTATTGCTGCCCAGTCGATTGGTGAGCCCGGCACCCAGCTGACGATGCGCACCTTCCACATCGGTGGTGCGGCGTCGCGTGCGGCGATTGCTTCTAGCGTCGAGTCCAAGTCTAACGGCGTGATTGGCTTTAACGCACCGATGCGTTATGTCACCAACAGCAAAAAAGAGCTGGTGGTGATTGCCCGTTCAGGCGAGATCGTCATCACCGACGAGCATGGTCGTGAGCGTGAGCGCCATAAAGTGCCGTACGGTGCAATTTTGGCAGTCAAGGCAGACCAAACCATCAAGGCCGGTACGATTTTGGCCAACTGGGATCCACTGACCCGCCCGATCATTACCGAGTTTGCGGGTAAAGCGCAGTTTGAGAATGTTGAAGAAGGCGTGACCGTTGCCCGTCAGGTTGACGACGTGACCGGTTTGTCAACCCTGGTGGTGATTGACCCGAAACGCCGTGGTGCGACCAAGGTCATTCGCCCCGGTGTCAAGCTGATTGATGCGGCTGGCAACGAAGTCAAGATCCCCGGCACTGATCACTCGGTGACGATTGGCTTTCAGATTGGTGCGCTGGTTCAGGTGCGTGATGGTCAGGACGTGGGCCCCGGCGAAGTGCTGGCCCGTATCCCGATTGAAGGCCAGAAAACGCGTGACATTACCGGCGGTTTGCCGCGTGTTGCCGAGCTGTTTGAAGCCCGTACGCCGAAAGACAAAGGCACGCTGGCCGAGATGACCGGTACCGTGTCGTTTGGTAAAGAAACCAAAGGCAAGATTCGCCTGCAAATCACTGACCCTGAAGGCAAGGTCTGGGAAGACCTGGTGCCGAAAGAGAAGAATATTCTCGTCCACGAAGGCCAGGTTGTGAACAAAGGCGAGTCGATTGTGGACGGCCCTGCTGACCCGCAAGACATCTTGCGTTTGCTGGGCATGGAAGAACTGGCCCGGTATATTGTTGACGAGGTGCAAGATGTGTATCGTTTGCAAGGCGTGAAGATCAACGACAAACATATCGAAGTGATTGTTCGTCAGATGCTGCGCCGTGTGGTGGTTGATAACGTTGGTGAGTCCGCCTACATTGCAGGCGAGCAGGTCGAGCGTTCCGCCATGCTGGACATGAACGACGCACTGCGCGCTGAAGGCAAACTGCCTGCGACGTTTACCAATTTGCTGCTCGGTATTACCAAGGCATCGCTGTCTACTGACTCGTTTATTTCAGCGGCTTCCTTCCAGGAAACCACCCGCGTGCTCACCGAAGCTGCCATCATGGGCAAGCGCGACGAGCTGCGTGGCCTGAAAGAAAACGTGATTGTTGGCCGGTTGATTCCAGCCGGTACCGGCATGGCTTACCACGAGGCACGCAAAGCCAAAGACCTGATGGACGACGCCGAGCGCCGCGCCATTGCTGAGGCTGAAGCCGCTGAACTCGAAGCCATCCCGGCAGGCGCTGATGTTGAAAGCACTGCCAGCGAGTAACCATTACGCGGCTTGGGCCGCACTTGACCTGAAGAGCCCCGGCATGTTTAAACAACAAGCCGGGGTTTTTTTATGGCGAACCAGATACTCTCTGCCGCTTTAGCCCGGTGCTCCGTTCGGGCTGAGCTTGTCGAAGCCTCTGGTCATCCGGAAAAGTCCTTCGACAAGCTCGGGGCGAACGGTTCATTGTTAAACCACGCCAATACTCTCTTGATGTGTCACGCCATAATTCGCGCATTTCATTAAAAGTCATACCGTGCGTTCCAGCCCAACCCTGCTAGCCCTCATCGCCATTGGCCTATGGTCATCCCTGGCTGTGCTCGGCACCCTGCTTGCTCACGTTCCGCCGTTTTTACTGACGGGCATTGCACTGCTGGTGGGCAGCGTTCCGGCCTGGCCATTTTTCAGGCAATGGAAAGTTTCCTGGTCAGCCCTGGCGCTGGGTGTGTATGGCCTGTTTGGCTTTCACTTTTTTCTGTTCATCGCGCTGCGCCACGCACCGGCGGTTGAAGCCAACCTGGTCAACTACCTGTGGCCGCTGGGCATTGTGCTGATGGCACCACTATTTTTACCCGACATCAAGCTGACTGCTACACATTTAATAGCTGCTTGCGCCGGTTTCCTGGGCGCTACCATTGCAATTCTTGGTGATACGTTGCTTGCATCAGGACTGCAAGGCCTGGTCAGCAAGGGCTTTGCCTGGGGTTACATTCCAGCGGCGGCATCGGCATTTATCTGGGCCAGCTATTCGCTGATAGGCAAGCGCATGAGCGTGCAGGGGCGCGGCTTTCCCACAGCGGCGATCGGCCTGTTCGGGCTGGTGTCTGGTGTGTTGTCATTGCTATGCCATACGCTGCTTGAAGCACCCGTGGCACTCAATGCTAGAGACTGGCTGTTGATGGTGTTGATGGGCTTGGGCCCACTGGGTGCGGCCTTTTACTTGTGGGATGCTGCGCTTAAAAAAGGCGACGCCCGCAAGATCGGCATCTTGAGCTACATCACACCACTGGCATCAACTGTACTGCTGATGTTTGCTACCGGGCGGCCATTAACCTGGGGCATTGGCCTGGCCACGGTGTTGATATTGGGCGCGGCGGTGCTGGGTAGCCGAGCTAAATAAAACCGCTTGTCGATAAATGAGACCCTGCTCAAAAGGTTGTCATCCCGGCCTTGTGCCGAGATCCATTTCCGCTCAGGCGCAATGCAAAATTCGGGTGCATGGATTGCGGATCGAGCCCGCAATGACAGTCATGTCGTCTGAGGTTTGCATCCAATCAAGACTTGCCAATTTGGCTTTAACCACCAAGTGATTCAGATGACACCCAACCCCATCTTGAACATCCTGCCCCTGGGTCACCAGTGGCCCACGCTAGACCCGTTTTTGTTTTGCGCGTACCACGACGACGCCTATCCCGCAGCCAACGCCGACATGAGTCCCAAGGCGGCGCTTAGCGGGCGCAGCATGGGCCAGGACTTTAGTCGCAAAGATGGCTGGAGCATGTACCACGGCCACAGCGTGCCCGGCTTTCCCGCGCACCCACACCGGGGGTTCGAGACGGTCACAATTGTGCGCAAGGGGCTGATTGATCATTCAGATTCATTAGGCGCAACCGCGCGCTTTGGGCGCGGCGACGTGCAGTGGCTCACCGCAGGCAAGGGCATCGTGCATGCCGAGATGTTTCCGCTGCTTGATGTTGATGCACCCAACCCGCTGGAGCTGTTCCAAATCTGGCTCAACCTGCCCGCGATGAGCAAAATGGTTGACCCCCACTTCACCATGTTTTGGGCCAACGACATTCCTGGCCATGTTGTTGAAGATGCGAGTGGGCTAAAGACTGATATATCCGTTATCGCTGGACAACTGGCTACTGCTGACAAGTCAATAGACATGCCCATAAAAGCCCTAAACCCGCCCCCCGATTCATGGGCTGCACAAGCTAAAGCAGACGTCGCCATCTGGACGCTGCGCATGCAACCCGGCGCACGCTTTACGCTGCCAGCCGCTAATGCTGGCACGCGCCGCAGCCTGTACTTCTTCAAAGGCCATTCAGTGTCTGTCGGCGGTCAAGATGTGCGCAACTACAGCGCGCTTGAATTACAAGGCGACGCAGCCGTTGAACTGATCAATGGCGCTGAAGAGTCAGAATTTTTGCTACTGCAAGGCAAACCGATTGCCGAGCCCGTCGCCCAGTACGGCCCGTTCGTCATGAACACCCAAGCCGAGATCCGCCAAACCATCGCCGACTACCAAAGCACCCAGTTCGGCGGCTGGCCGTTTGAAGACCCCGCGCCAACGCATGGCCGCGACCCGGCAAGACTGGCTACGCATCCGGGTGGGCAGGTTGAATCGCCGCCTTAATAAATAGCCGCTATATATTTGGTAGCTACTTGCGCCCGTATTAAATGGGACAAAGGCATATTTGGCATATAAAAATGCCCTTTTCTAGCTCTACATCATCCCAAGGACAATAAACCGCCCGTCGTTCCCACGAAGGCGAAAATCCGGTAGCTCAGCCTATTTGAGCTTCTTGTAAGCCGTATTTAGCTCAACCGATTTGCTCGTGTCTTGCAAACCCCGAGCCACATCAACAGCCGCCTGCTCAATCATCGGGTCAGGCACGTCTGGCGTCATGTCCAGCGACTCGTCCCGCTCATTGGGCAATTTCAGATTCGCCTCAACGGCAGCATCGCGCGGTGTGGGCGGCTTGCCGACTCGGGCGCGCTGGGTGGGTGGCAGTTTGGGTGTCGATGAGAGAGCTTTTGATTGGACCATGCATCACTGTGCTCGGCCTCGAAACTTTCGCGAGTAGGCCGGAATGGCTACGCCGTGTAAGCAAGCATGGATGGCAACATGCGACGCCATGATCACGTCCTTCATCTAGTCGGATCTATCAGCCGCAACCAATCGCGTCACATCTTCCAACAGCAGCGCCACGAGCTCAATCAAGCCCTGAAAATAGCTTAGCTCCACTTCCAGATAGCCTTCATATTCTGCCAAATTGCGCTTGTTATGTGCGCTATCAAGCTGCCGCCATTGCACGGGCGTCCAGCCTACGGTGTGTTGCAAGGTTTGAAAGACCTGATACCGGTTTTCGCTGCGATAGCCATGCCAGCGGAGCGCCGCAAGGCCAGCCGCGTGCCCGACGGAATAGGCCGAGATAAACCGCCCCTCCAGCGAGTTCGATTCACGCCTCGCATCGTCCAGGTGCTTATGTGCCATCGCCAGCAGACGCTCTATATCCAGGGCACTGGCTGGCTCTGCTTTAAGCTGCCCAATCTTCGCCAAATTTTCAAGCGCCGCGATGCTCATTAAAGACTCCCGTACGTCAATTCAACCGGCCCGGCTAAAATGCGCTGCACCACAGACCCCGCCTCCGCTCGGCGTGTACTGAACTCGTCAGGCGTGTACAGCTTGACCTCAATGCGCCGCCCCAGCTTCTCCTCAAGCGGCAACAGCAAAGCCAGCGCGTCGCCCAACTGCACACTGCCAGAGACCAGCAGCACATCCACGTCGCTACCCGCATGTTCAGTGCCCTTGACCACGGAGCCAAACACCAGCGCAAGCTCTAAGCGGCTGGCCAGCGGTTGCAAAGCGTCTGCAATGGCGGGTACAGCCCCCATCGTTTTGCGCACCAGGTTAGCCAAATCTGTAAACATGGGGCTGGCAGGGTTGGCCTTGACCCGGCGCAAGTTACCAATGCGCTCTTCCACCACCAAACCCGCCACATGCAGCCGCTTGATTTCCCGCTGGAGCGAGGCACTGGCCAGCGATGTCAAACGAATCAACTCCTGAATGTGATACCAGCGCTCAGGCTGACCAAACACCCATTCCAGAACTTTGGACTGGGGTTGAGTAAACAGGGCTTGAGCAAACGACATATGCTAAATATTAGCATGATTGTGCTTAATTAATGTCGCTGCAGAGTTTGTCATCATTTCCACGAAGGCGCCAATCCAGTCGCACTGCCTACTTGAACTCTTATTTGAGCTTCTTGTAAGCCCGGTTCAGCCCAGCGCCCTTGCTCGTATCCTGCAAACCCAGCGCCACGTCAACCGCAGCCTGCTTAATCACCGGGTCAGGCGCATCGGCTGCTATGGTCGCTGCGCCGACCACCGACTCGTCCCGCTCATTGGGCAGTTGAAGATTCGCCTCAACGGCCACATCGCGCGGTGTGGGTGGCTTGCCGACTCTGACGCGCTGGGCGGGTGGTGGGCGGGTGGTGGGCGGGTAAAGGCGCAGGGGTTTTGAGTTTGACCATGGCCTACTGTGGGCGTATTTGCGTATGTTGCGCGTAGGCAGGCATGGCTGACGAACGTAGACGCGCGGCGGGTGAGCGAAATGGGACTAACAGCTACCCTAAATCGCTATATTATTTATAGTTGCTTACGCCCGTATTGATTGGGCTAGAGACCGATTTTATGCATAAAAATACCTGCTTTTAGCCTGGAAACGACTAAAAATCACCTTAAAACATCCGTCATTCCCGCGAAGGCGGGAATGACGGGCATGGACTTGAAAAGCAGGAATCGAGGGTCAAGGAACCAAGGGTCACAAGGAACCAAGGGTCAGATACCGTCTTGAAAGTCAAGAGCCAGCGCATTAATTTTCACTGGCATTGTGGCCGCGACGGTATTTTCAATTACTTCGGTTGCCTTTTTAGC
>JAYURC010000072.1:0-22700 GCA_043756405.1 Polaromonas sp. | reverse complement strand
GGCAGGGCGGGCATGTCGGTCTCCATCTGGTATTTGTTGGCGTTGATGACGTTGATGGGGTTGCCTGCGCCGTTGTTGGTGCCGCCCGTGTTGCCTTGGCTGGCAGGGCCAGAGCCGCCGCAAGTGGCGCCTGCCGGGCCGGGGCTGCAGCTTTGGCCTGCGCCGGGGGAGGGTGCAGGTGATGGGACAGGTGATGGAGTGGGTGAGGCAGCAGGGGCGCAGCTTTGGCGGGTGGGGTCACAGGCGGGTGTGTTGCCGGGCAGGCCTGTGATCTGGCTCATGCCGGGGGCGGGTAAAAGGCTGCAACTGAGTGCCAATGTACCCAGCACCCACAGGCTGCTCTGGCCGACAGGTGCCGTTGGAGCCGCACGGTTGGTAGTTTGGATGTGGCCTTGGCGGTAATTCATCATTTTTCCCCAAAAGACTTAAAAATCGGCCCCGCTCGAATTGGCTGGTTTGAACCCGGTTAAAGGTGACTGACGGGTGCGCATTGGTTGACTACGCACCCTTGCAGGTGGGTGGCAACGGCGTGCAGGTGGTGCTGCCGGGCGGGCAGCCCAGCATGGGCGGGTCGGTTGCCCCTGGCGGGCTGGCTGGATCAAATATGACGGTGCAACCCACAGTAATGCAGCGTGGTGGCGGCTTGACCGGGTCTTCAGTAAACCCAGGGTCTGTTGGCGTGCCGTTGTTGCCCATGCCAGCGACCGATAGAGGATGGCTGGGTTCAAACACGTCGCTTTGCATTTGCATGGTGATGTTGGTCACCATCGGGATGCGCCGCTGGCTGTACATGGCTGTGGCAAACGCGTCCTTGTTGTTGTCCATGGTCTTCATCATGAACTGGATCATCGTGCCCGCCAGGGGCACTTTCAGCTCATAACCATGCGTGATTTTGAGCTTGATCAGGTTAGCGTCTTGAATGCTTTGCCCCGAACTGCTCTTGATCTGGCTTGGGTTTTTAAATGACTGGCCGGCGTTAGGAATGGTCCTGACCCCGTTTTTAACTTGCAGATCTGCGTCATTCCAGTCGTCAAAGCTTTCTTTGGTGGGGTTGAGCAGTTCAATCCTGGCATTGCCCACTAAATCAGCTTGCGCCTTGGCATAAGCCTGCACCAGCTCGGACGCATCACGCCCGCCGCCGTAAAGGGGGATCAAGGCTTTGGCATAGGCGGTTTGCACACTGCCCAAGTTGGCGTTTTGCATGGTGCCGGCTCTGGCGGCCATAAAGCTGGCGTGGTTGACCAGATTTTTTGCGTTGAACATCATGGCGTATTGCAAGATGACCAAGCCGATCAGGGTGAGCAGTGGCCCGACGACCGCAAATTCAATCATGGCTGAGCCGCGCTGGTGGCTGTGGTGGCTGTGTTGACCAGGGTGGGCAGCAGTTGGCCGCAGTGAACCGATGAATGGCCTAACGTTGCCTGAATTTTTTTCGTTGGTCATACAAGTACTTCCAGCCTGTCGCCCGGTGCGATTCCGAGTAAATTGATCGCGCCTGAGGGCAACTCGAGCACATGGGCGCTGCGCTGTGTCATTGATCCGTGTTGGGTGGTCAAGGTGCGGCTTTTACCAAAACTCACTGACCATGGCCGCAGGCTGGTGGTGTGGGTCACGTCATAAGCTTGGCGGTGCGCTGGCTGAGCTGTGCTGCTGCCATCTGCGGCTGTGGCTGTGGCTGTGGCAAGGTAAACAATGTCTAACCGATAAAGCATGAAAAAGCCATGGACGCTGGGGCAACGCGTGATGAGCAGGCCTTGCGTATCCGGCTCGCTTTTTAACGGGCGGCTCAGCATCAGGCCCCTAAAACGGCTCCATAAACCGCGCGCCAATTTAAGCTGCAGCACTTGCAAGCCTTTTGCAGTTTGAAGGGTGGCTGGTTGTTTGAAGAGCATTGGGTGCGTGCGTGAAAGGGTGAAATCACATACCTGACTGCATAAACTTCATGACAATCGGAAAGAAAATCACGATAAAAGTGCAGGGGAAGATGAAAGCAATCAACGGGAACAGCATCTTGACGGGCGCTTCCATGGCAAGCTTTTCTGCCCGCAAAAACCGCTCGCTTCGGCGCTGATCGGCTTGGGCGCGCAGTATGGGCCCCAGGTTCATGCCCATGCTCTCGGCTTGAATGACAGCAGTACAAAAATTGGCAACGCTCGGTTCATTGAGCCGCTCAGCCATAGACCGCAGGCTTTCAGCCCTGGCTTTGCCGGCCCTGATGTCGCGCATGACCCGTTGAAACTCATCGCGCATCACGCCTTTGGGGCCTTTGGACACTGCCTGGCTGATGGCTCCTTGCAAATTCAATCCAGCCTCAACACACAGCGTGATGATGTCCAAGAAAAAAGGCAATGACTTAAGCAGCTCGCTTTTGCGGCGGGCAAGGTGATCCTTGAGCCAAATCACTGGATAAAAATAGCCAAGCAGCGATCCAAAGAGCACAACCTGCAGGTACAGACTGATGTCGAAACCTGGTTGGCCGCCCCCTGGGTTGTCAAATGAAGCCAGCACCCAATAAAAGGCTAGACCCACCAGCACAGCGCAAAGGATCCTGGCCGCTGTGAATTGCGACGGTGAAATGCTGAAGTCAAGCCCCGCTTGACGAAGCCTTACCAACATGCTGTTGTGGCTCTTGACGCGCTGAAGTGGCGTTATGAAGTAGCTGATCCACTGAATGGGAAGCCAGGCCAAACGAAAGCCTAAGGGTGGCGGGTCTTTGTAAAGCCGATCCTCCGGCGGCACCCTTGAGACTGCATTACTGATCAGCCATGTAACCAGCGCTACGGCTAGTCCGATAGCCGTGGCAAACAAGATGACGATGATGGTGGCTTGCTGTGACATTTGGCGTGTTCTTTTTAAACGTCAATGGCAATGATTTTGCGAATCACGTAAATGCCCATAAATTCGAAAAAAGCGATCACAAACAAAGTTACCCAACCCGTGCGGGAGTTCCAAAGCAGGCTCATGGCCTCTGGTTCCATTTTGTTGAGGATCAGCATCAGTGCGATGGGTAAAAGTCCGACCACCCAGGCTTGCAATTTCCCTTGCGCCGTCAAGGCGCGGATTTTTCCTTCCATTTGCAGCCGTGAGCGGATGGTGTTGGAGGTGCGCTCCAAGGTTTCGGCCAGCCCGCCGCCGGTTTCACTGGCAATCCGCATGGCTGACACAACCAGGGTAGTGGTTTGGGTTGGAATGCGTCGATTAAGGTTGCTCAGGCTTTGCTCTAACGTGACGCCTAAACGTTGCTCGCGCAGCATCAATGAAAACTCTTGACTCAACGGCGCCTGGGCTTCGCGCACTAATTGCTGCATAGCTGAGTTCAGGCCCACCCCAGCCCTCATGCCACCCGACAACATCATCAGCGCGTCTGGCAGTTGCTCCTCAAACTTCTGCAAGCGCCTGAGCCTCATCCATTTGTAAAGCAGGCGGGGCATAAGCGCAAGCCCTGCAAAAACCGCCATACCCAAGAGTGCGCTGCCTGTACTCGCCCACACCAAAATGCCACCAATAGACATTACGGCAATGTTTGCTGCAAAAAGCTTCCGGGGGTCAATGAACAAGAAAAATTCTTGCGCTTGAAATTTTGCACGCTCGGTAAATGTGGACCGATACTTTGCCATCGTTTCCGTGCCAAGATCAATAACGAACCAGGTAAGCAACCCCGCTGAAAGCGCAAAAACCACGACGATAAGTAAGACGATGTTGTCGCTGCTCATATTTGAAATGACTTATCAGTCAGTGCCCATGGTTGAACGTATTGAATCGGGCAGGTCTTTAGACGGTTTGAATATGTTCATATCCAGATCTTGACCTGCTGCACGCAAATCTTCATAAAAGGTGGGGACCATGTCGCACCCGGTGAAAACGCCGCGAACTTTGTTGTTCTCGCCTGAATAGCCTTGGTTGTGAAACCGGAAGATTTCTTGCAGTTGAATCTTGCCGCTCTCCATGCCGGTGATTTCCGTGATGCTGGTGACCATCCGGGTGCCACAGCTGAACCGCGTTTGCTGAACGATGATGTCAACCGCACTGCAAATTTGTTCGCGGATGGCCACTAAAGGCAAGTCCATGCCGGCCATCAACACCAGTGTCTCTAGCCTTGCAAGGGCATCGCGAGGCGTGTTGGCATGCAACGTGGTCAATGACCCCTCATGACCCGTGTTCATGGCTTGCAGCATGTCCAGCGCTTCGGCCCCGCGACATTCACCCACAACGATTCGGTCGGGGCGCATGCGCAGCGTGTTTTTGACTAAGTCACGAATTTGAACCGCGCCTTTGCCTTCAACGTTAGGCGGTCTGCTTTCCAGACTAATCAAATGCTCGTGATGCAATTTCAGCTCAGCCGCATCTTCCACAGTGATGATGCGCTCTGAAAACGGGATGAAGTTTGACAAAATATTGAGCAGGGTCGTTTTGCCTGAGCCGGTGCCTCCAGACACAATGGCGTTTTTACGCGACACCACACACACTTCTAAAAACTTTGCCATGTCTGGGCTGATTGACCCAAACTTAACTAAATCCGTCGCTTCCAACTTGCGTTTAGAAAACTTGCGAATGGTCAAACAAGCTCCCTTAAGTGCTAGCGGTGGAATAATGGCATTGACACGCGATCCATCTTTCAAGCGAGCATCAACCATCGGCGAAGACTCATCGATACGTCTGCCAAGAGGTGCGACGATTCGCTCAATCACACCAAGCACAGCACGGTCTCCGGTAAATGTCAGTGGGTGCTTCATCAAGCGGCCAGAACGTTCGACGTAAATTTCGTCGAATCGATTCACCATGATTTCGCTGACGGTATCGTCAGCAAGAAGTTCTTCAAGTGGGCCTAGCCCAATCGCTTCGTCAAGCACTTGCTTTCGCAAAAGCTTGCGGTCGATTTCAGGTGGAATGTCTTTCCCCATTTCGTCGACGATTTTTGCGATCAGGGTGTCTGTCTCTTTCCGCAATACCTCGTCCGACATCGACGAGATGTCGTGCCTGCGCAAATCCATTGTGTCCAGCAATTTGGTATGGACTTTTTTGCGCCATTCGAACTCTTGCTGCTTGATCAGCGGATCTGCAGCAATCACAAGTTCTCGGCTCACGGAAGGACTTGAACCGTTGAACGAAGAAGTTTTATCTCTGTCAGACTGTATTTGGGCTTGTACGCTTTCAGCCAATCGGCGGGATGCCGCCAAATCCTCGGTTGCCATTTTGTTGCGATAAGCGGCAGTATCAGAGCGACTGTTTGGGTGCGCCGCTTGCACCACACCTGTGCTCGCACCTATTTCTGAAATCTTCAGTTTGTAAGGACCAATTCCAATGACGTCAGAACTTTTAAGTGGCCCATACTGGGACTCGATTCGCTCCCCATTTACCGTAACGCCGCCGAACGCTCCCATTTCTTCGAGCAGTAGTCCTGAAGGCGTTTTAAACAACCGGGCGTGCTCTTTGCTGACACGCCAGCTTTCAAGGCGAATTTCAGATTGCGCACCTTTGCCAATGACGCATTCATCTGGCGCCTGTACCAGACTGACAACGCCGTTTGAATTTTGAATTTCAACTTGCAACATAGTCTTTTGGGCCTACTGATTTACAACGCTTGCAGAAACTGGCTGAAGCCACTGCGTTGCAACCCAACCCCGTTCGCCGCCTGCGTCTATTGCAGTCCAACCGCCTCTGGCGGGCAAACTCAGGCCTTGAACGACTTGCCCTTGCGAAAGATTCTGCAAAACCGAAGAGTTCACGTCGGGGGTGATGCGGAGCGCAAGCCGATTTATCAATACTGAGTACCTGCCTAGCGCAGCTGCCCCAGCTAATGTTAAGTCGCGCGCTACTGCTTTCGGCAAAGCCGAGCCTAGTGAAAAGTTAACGTCCGCCTCAGTTTTTTGGCTTGTTTTAATGACGTACGGCTTCACCGAAACTTGAAGTTTTGACGGCTCTACTCCTTGCTTGACAACCCATCCAATAATTTCGCCCACTTGGACTGGAACCCATAAACTTGTCTCAGCAGTTGGAATGGACTCAGCTCTTAATGTCACGATCGACCCAACGCCCAGTTGCAGCAGCATGTCGCTTTTGCCATTTGGCGCAGCAAATACAACCAAGCCGTCTTGCTTGACTCGCAAAGTACTTCCCTGAGGCCTGTCAAACGACACGGGTGCCAAACCGCTGTTTGGCAGTGGCTCAAGTGCAATAGGTCGCGTGTTTTGAATCTGAGCCGGTAATACTGCTTGTCCGGTCACGACCGCTTTTGTAGCAGCTGGCGGAGTCACCGGATTGTCCAGGCGGGCTGGATCAGCACCAGGTTGTAACGGATCACTGATAAAAGGTTGCGGGCCTAGTCGGTCCTGTAGTTTCTCATTGGTCTTTTGTATGCGATCTACAACGCCGGGAGAATTTGCATCAATGACGGTTGGCGTTACAAAAACGACCAGCTCTGTTTCTTTATTCTGAAATTTTTTGGACCTGAAAAGAGCGCCAATGATGGGGATGTCGCCAAGCCCTGGAACCTTGTCAACGTTGGTTGAATTTTCGCGCTGTATCAAACCACTGAGTACGATGGTTTCGCCATTGCGCACATTGAACTCTGTGCTGGTTTTGCGGGTTAGCAAAGCTGGCCCCGCATTGGTCGTCACAGAGTTGTCAATGTTACTGACCTCCGTGTCAATAGTCGCTCGAATGTTGCCGCTCCGGTCCACGCGTGGCACCACTTCCAGTTTGACGCCATAAGGTTTAAATTGAATCGTTGGGCCATTGATGGTGGAGACGGTGTAGGGAAACTCTCCACCTGCAAGAAAACTCGCTTTGGACCCGTTGCGCGCTGACAGCTGAGGCTGCGCCAAGATAGTTGTTTTGCCTTGTTGAGCCAGAGCATTAAGCGTGGCATTCAAGCCTAAGTTCACAAGGCTCATGATGTTCAAGCCGCTATTGAGAGCCAATGGGGTATTGGCTATACCGGTGATGGGCGGCGTGTTGGTCTGACCTGTTTGTAGGTTGATTTGATACCCGCTGTTGTCGCCTCGACGCAAGGGTGACCAGATCCCGCCGATGGCGATACCGCCCGTTGTGCCCCACTTCAGTCCCAATTCTCTGAGCTCTGTTGTTGGAAATTCAACCACTTTCACATCCAACATCACCATTTGCTCAAAACCCAGGCGATTCGTGAAGTTCACAATTTGCGGATAGCGAGTTGACAGCAGTTCTATGCGCGAAAGGTCAGCATCGCTTAATGCATCTCCTTCAACAATTACCTTATCACCAATGACGGACGCTTTGGCTTTTGGAATTGTGGTGAGAAAAGCTGCAATCTCTCTAGCGTATCGGCTTGTGTCACCAGGCACGATATTAATCTTGACGCGTTGGTAACGACCATCTTCGTTCCAAATGAATAAGCTACTTGTGCCGACAGCATTTGCAAACAGAATCACCTCTTTGCCATCCAAAGCCGCAGCGGTCAATATGGCACCATTACCCACAGCAATACGCCCGACGCCAGGCGCTGGCATTACACGCGACTCGCCAATAAACATCTCTATTTCTGGAATCTGGCCTTCGTCCGTGGGTTTCTTGACAGGCGCGTAAGGCTGCGTTTGTATTAATGATTTAGAGCCAATCTGGCGTTTTGATCTGAGCTGCTCTGCGTAGCCGTTTACGAATGTGGACTTTGTTGAATCGTTATTTGCTTGAGACGATGCAGCCATTGGGGGCAAAGAAGTGTCTGAGCTTTGTGCATCGGCTGTTTGGTTTAAGACAAGGGTCAAACTGGCAACAGCTGTTAAATAAGTGCAATAACGAGACTGAAGTGCAGCAGGTAAAGGAGCCAGCAAACGGAGGTGCGACTTGGTTCTAATCATTTCTGAATTTTTCTTAAAGATATTTATTTTGATTTCTTGCGGCTGAGTTACTGCTAACACATCGGCAGTATTTGAGCTTGTACGCACAACTGCTGTTAGCGAGCACCAGGTGCATTAGGATTTGAAGTCGGGCTGCTGTCGACATTACCGCCCATGCCACCGTTTAAGATTTGGACTTGGACAGGGCCAGCCGGAACGTTGCCAGCTCCAACTACCGCGTCTTCAGGCACGTAAGCACTCTGTGCTATTTTTTGACCTGCTGTCGAAAGAGCAGGACGAGAATATTGACCAAGTTGAAGTGCCTCGGGCGGAATTTTTCCTCCGCGACCTCCGTATATCACCGGCACTTGTTTGATCTCGTTTGATGACGCAAGGACAGCGTTGTCTTTCGTCCCCAACAATGCTGACAAGTCGCCCATGGTTCCTTTTAACGGCGTCTTGTCTTCTGGATTGCGCAAAAACGCAGTCAATCGACCCGCTTCGCGTGCTATCACCACGTTTTGAGCCTGCTGCGGATCGGCGTCCAGTGTGACAGTAGAGTACATCCGTCGCTCACCGCTCTTGGGGTCGTCTACAGAACGCTGACCCGTTGCCATGACCCTGATGCTTTGGAGCAATGGCACGGTTATTTTTCTTCCTTTTTGATCAACCGTGACGATTAAGTCAATCAAATCGCCTGGCTCAAGCAGTCCCGAAATTGAATTAATTTCATCTACCGGAACAGTGATGGCGCGCCTGCCGGATTCAACCCGTGCAGAAAAAGTTGGAACTTTTTTCCCCTCCATCAAGCCCCACAAAATCATTTCGCCAGCCTTGACGCTGTACGCAAGTGCTTGGCCTTCGGCGCGGTCGAATTGGTCTGGCAGAATTGCGGCAGAGTGAGCAAACTCACTTGGTATGGGTCTGATGGCCACAGTGGCTGACGACAGCTTGCTACCCTTAGGCAGATCCGTCTTGGCAACCACGACGTTTACATTTTTGCCCCGTGATTGTGCTTCTAGATCAGCAACACGGCTTTTGAGGTAACTGCGTGCACCAAGTGCCGCAACCAAGCCTATCGTGATGGCAACACCTAAGACAATCCAAGTTTTATTAGGACGGAAAGATTTGAGTTTGGCAAAATTCATAACAAGCAGTTCTTAAATCCTAATAAAGCGGTTAAACACATTCATTACTAGATGGGCACGGACAATGAATACGAAATTTTTTGGTAGGCAGTTCTAAAAGCCGTTAATAGTTCACGCAATACGCTGGCGTCATTCCACATACCGATGCCTAGAGCAAAAGCTAACGCCGCGCACACCACAACATATTCCATTGAGGTTTGTCCTGATGTTTTGCTTGAACCAGTCATTTGAATGGCTCCGAGGTGTTAACGATATTGAGCACGGTGAAAGTCTGACCATCTGGCTTGCGATGGATAGTTGCAATCGCTTCTTTTGCAACCCCTTTGAAAAAGAATACTTTTCCGTGGTCGAACATGCTTGCCCAAGCATTCGCAGCGTTGTCAGCTGGGCTTTCTCTCTCCAGGCCAAGTCCTTCACGCGCCAAAATTGTTTTAAGACGGGTAGCGTTGATTGAACCGTTCTGTTCATTGGTATATACGATTTGCACGGATCGTTTTAAGCCATCCGACGACTTCACATGGCTTACTAAACGAGATCCCGCAGGCAATTGGTCTAGCCAACGTTGCTTGTCTAATCGAGCGAGTTCTTTGTTGTCAATTGCAGATTGCATATCTGTTGTAGCCACTACACCGCGCGACCCCCCACCCTCGGCTTCAATCTGCACAGTTACGTAGAAAGCGCCAACAGCACGACCCAACACAATTTGCTTGCCTATCTGATTTATGACAAGCGGCTGCCCCAAGCTTTCTTGCACACTCTGAATGACCGCGGCTACAGGCAAGGATGACGTAAAACCTTGCATGCGCATTGGCACACCGTTAGCGTTTGTGTCGCTACTTATTGGGAAAAGGTGCAATTGCCTGGGCCATTTAATGTCAGACCAGGAAGAGAAGCTGTTGGATTGTGAATGTACAGGTGATGCTAGAAACATCAGCAAATACAACATAAAAAGGCAAAGGTTTGCGACGGCCAAGGGCCGCTTAAAAAAAGCGATCATCAATTACGACTCCGCAAACGATCCTCGGGAACCACATCTACAAAGAAATCTAACTGCCCTAAGCGCGGGCTAGGCATTTGCTGTCCAGCAAAAGCGCCAGGTAATTCAACCAACCCGATCGCGGTACCTAATATTGGGGTTACAGCTGACAAAGTAGTAGCTGGGAAGATCAAAGGTGCCCCTTTAATTTTGTCCACGATTTGCTTCGGACCGCTGGCCGTCCAAGGATCTACCGCAACGCTAGTGCGGCGTGTTATGCGCAAGTTGATTTGATCAAATGGCTCATAAAACTTTAATCCAGCTGGCATGTTCACTAGGGACACAGACACGCCAGCCGTGTAAATTCCACGTGCCTTCAACTCAAGTTGATCCTTTAGCGGAATAAAAATAGTTGCATCTGATGCGCCACTAAATCCACTGGCATGATCTGACGCACCACCCGTGCCAAAGTTAACTTGAACATCGTTGTTGATGTCTTCAATCAGCGCTTCGCCGCGTGGTCCGCGCCAAAAAAGATTTTGGTGCGCTTTGAAGTTACCAGCAACGTCATTGGTTTTTATAGGTGCATCTGGATTGCTGAAAAATCTTCTACGCACTTCATCAGCAAGTTGCGAAGGCGGCTTCCATCCATTGCTAGTGCTGTCATTGCGAGTCATCGCTTCAAAAGCAGCGTATCTACTTGCAGACAAAGTTGAATGATTGATGTCTTGATACTTGGCTATCAAAGGCATCAAAAGGAACAAAGGAATGATTGCTACAGCCGCCACCAAAAATTCTGTAAGTGCCTGCCCTGTTTGCGCAAAGCGATTGCTCATTGAGTTGGTAGCAACAAACCGACGGTTGCTGATTCTGGAAGCAAGCTTGCTAATCACGGTTTGACTCCTCGAATGCCGGTTACCTTCACACCTGCCGGCAACTCAAAGAATTTCGGTGTGACAGCCAAATTAAAAGCAACGTTTTGCGCCTGCAATGTCAATGCTGGCGATTTCAGCTGCAAGAGAATGCCTTTCAAGCCGCCGTTTAAACCCCAAGTCGCTACGGTTTTTGGATTGAACGGATGTGAAGCTGTTGGCTCAAGCGTTGCCATGCACCGCTCTTGCTTGAGCGACAAATGTTGATAAATCTGGCAAGAAACTCCTGCAACACGGATTGTTTGCAGGGTGTTCGCAAAACCGAAAGTTGCAGAACCAGGGGCTAACAAGCCGGCATTTGCTTGCATCGCAGCTTCAACTTGATGCCTTAGATGCGGCGGAATTTTGCTCAAGTCAATGGCGGGCAGGGCATCGCTTGCAACTCGCGCTCCAGCTCCGCTTGCGCGCTGGTGAGACTGAATATCGCACATACCTTCTGCTATCTTCTTTGTCAGGTCAGCTCGGCAGATACCAGCCGAGGAGCGAAGCGTCCATGTTTTTTTTGGAAAAAGCTGAACGCCACAATCCAACACATTGATTGAATGATGCAAGGTGTCGTGAATTTCCAATATACGGTTTTCGGTGTAATAAAGCTCTATGCTTACCTTTGACACAATAGCAGGTATCAACTCATTGCCCTTCGTGGCACTCCCAGCCAACTGACCTTGTTTCAAACAGGCATCGTATAAATCTTGAAGATTTTTCCGGTTGATATCGTTGTCTCCCACATGTCCGGTCAAAGCGGCATAGTGAAACCTAACCCCATCGCCGAGGAAGTCGTCATGAGAAGCTGCATGCACTGCACTGGCAGCCCAGACAAGTGCGATGCCATACAAGAATGATTTGGCTTTGATCATGGCAGAACGACGCCCTGCAATAATTGTGCCGCACGTACGTTCGTATCAGATTGAACAAGCTTTACCTGCCAATAGGGGTTGAACAAACTGCCAATTTCCTTTGGTTTACCGAGGCCAGCGCCGAATGGGTTGTCTTTGGTCGCATCATCTCGTTGAAAGAAAACTTCAGATGTTGATACAGCGGCCATCTTCTGCTCACTACCTGCCATTTGAGCTTCGTAGTTGTTTAGCCGCGCAGAGCTTTTGATGTTGGATCGTGCTTCAGAAGTTTGAGTTTGTGAAGCGTTGCGAGTTAAGCGAATACCCGTCAACATTTTTGGCTCATCAGGACTGTCTTGAATGCTTTGAGCCAGATCGGTGAAGGGCGGCAGACCTCTGTAGCCCCAAGAATCGCTGGATGCACCTCCCCCCACGCTTGCTGATTGATCCCCGTATCCGTTTGGAATTTGGCGAGTTTGGCAATCCGGGAGCCTAAACCTCCTGGTTCGAAGAAACCGCATGTATTCGGTTATGGAGTCGGACGCACTCCACTGATCAAATCCAATTAATGTAGTACCACCGCGGCGATCCATGTAATCACGGCCGCCAAAAAATACGTCTAACGGACAACTCGAAAGCCAGCTATTCAACCGCCAACTCCTATCGCGAACAAATTGGTCGCTTGCAGCGGATTTGCTTGCCACTTCAGCAAAGCGGTTTCGCTCGTCACCCCCGTACATTTTTGTAAAATTGGCGAATTGCGCCAGGGTGGCCGGATTCTGTTCTACCGTGACAGCACCATCATTTGTGTAATTTAGATTCGCAACTTCGGTCATGACTACCATCCGGGAAACATCTGTGCCCCTGAAAACCGCAACCTGGGCAGCTTGCAGGTACTCCCAGTTAATGTGATCAAGCCCTGCTGCTATGGCTTCAAGTTGTCCAGTATTTAACAACTCTTGCAAGGTGGGAGCTATAGTCTGCGCCGAGAAATTGCTCGCGAACACTGAAAAAAAGTATTTCCCAATGTTCTGATCGACCAAGGCGGTTCCTTGCCCTGCCAGTGCATAGCTATCAGCGTATTCAATCCAAGACGATACGCTGACAAGCTGAGCAATGGCTACTGTGTTGGCAACCATGGCCCGATTGGCATAGGCTTGATAATTCAACGCCCTGGCGTTTATCAAACCACCGCTGTAGGCAACTGCATCAGCGGTGTTAACTAGTTTTGTTTTTTCGCGAGCAAGCTGCCCGGTGTTGAACAAAAAAAACAGAGCGGCCAAGCCCCCAACCAGGACAAAAATTCCGTAGATGAGCGTTTGGCCGCGTTGCTTTCTTTGTTTACTGATAGCAGACCAACTGTTTTTCGCAGTTGAGCGATTAGTCCGAACCACTTACTTTGCTGACTGGTTATCGCGAATTATCGTTTTTGTACTCAGCAAGTCCTTTTTTAGTAGTTCCTTCTGTGACAGCCAGGTCTGCAGCAGATTTTGCATTGCCAATTGCTCCGTCAGCGCTTTGTCCGGAAATTTCCCGAGCTATTCCTGATGTTTGACTTCTTATGGTCTGGCCAAAAAATTGGTAGACAGCTATAGCTGCAACAGCTATCAAGGCAACAATAATGATGTACTCGGTCATGCCTTGACCTAGTTGTTTTTTCCGGGCGTTTGATGCCATGATTTTCTCCATTTGTAAAATTTTCTGTGAGATCTCCAGAAATCGGTAGTTTGGATTTCCTGAGTCGCCCACGTTACACGAAGAGCTGAGGTTGATCAACTATTTACGGTTAATTTACAAATTAGTACAGTTTATTTCTAGTTTGTAATTTCAAAGTATCAAGAACGCTCTGAAAACTCGCAAATAAGCGAGATAGCGGGCAGGTATCTTTCGCAATGCAGTATTTCTTGCAAGCTGGCATGAATCGGCACTGTTTTTCTCGCCCATCTGGATCGCTTTCGCCCGTTTCGGGGTGTTGTGCCTGTTTGCAAGCGCACTCATGCCTGTGCTCCCATAAGGTTGCTGCGCATCATCCATAAATTGGACAGCGCAAAATTTCAAAACCGCTCTGGCGGCTTGTTCCGAGCGAAGTTTTGGCGCTGTACGCGGCGAAATCGCCAGGGACGCGTGGGCTGACTAGGACGGCGTGCAGCTTAGGATGAAACGCCAAGCCAAACAACTGCGTGAGGGTAAGTTCAAGGACTCGCGTTGCGATACTGTTTTGACATTTGGGCTGAAGTTCATGAATCATCTGGAGTCCACATTGCCAGGAATGAAAGCCATGTTGCCCGCCGACATGAGCAAAGAATTTAAAAAGGTTGAAAAACACACTTAACACAGGCGCCACGCCATTGAACTTTTGCTCAAAGCTTGTTCAGAACAATCTCGCAACGCAGACTTCAAAAACCCAACCCCTTTGACGCTGGTCGCGGACAACGGTGATGTTGACCTCACCCGCTTGCTGGCGCCGCTTTGAAACGTCAATGCGCAGGATTTTCGGTGACGAACCACTCTGCATTCAGTCGCTCTATATGCCTGATGTGAGCCCCTCAAGTCGCCCGGATGAGCTTTATTACCCAGCGAAAACCCTCAACCCATCAAAAGTGGTTCTTTCAAAGTTCGCAGCAAATACAAATGAAACAGTGGCACTGTGAATGCGGTGTCGCCGTGGCTCGGGCTCCAGACGATTCCTTTGGCAATCAGGCTGGCTCGCACGGGGCCTAGTGAGGTGGCTTGTTTGTTCAGCTTTTGTGCAATGTCACCCGACCGGTGCGGACCGGCGCCCAGCTCTGCCATCGCTCTAAGGTAGCGGCGTTCCGACGGCGTGGTGCGCTCGAGGCGCACTTTAAAAAAACTCTCGTCTAGCGTCGCGATGGTCAGCTGCGTCGCTTCCAGCACGTCGGCTCTGGTGATGGGCGAGGTAAGCGCCAAGTCCCAGGCATGCTTGCCCCATTCTTGTAAAAAGTAGGGGTAACCGTCGGTTTTTAAAATGATTTCTTGCACGGCATCGTCGTCAAAGGACACGCCCAACGCCAATGCAGGCTTGCGGATGACGTCAGTAGCGGGTTGGGGCGCGAGTTTGTCGACGATGGGGTAGTCAAACAGGCGCTCTGAATATGATTTCGCTTCACCCGCGATGCTGAGCAGTTGCGGCAGGCCCGCACCCACCACCGCCATCGGCAGGTTTTGCTGGGCGCAGCGGTGCAGGGCAGAGATCAATGCGGCGAATTGGTCTTGTTTGATGTATTGAAGCTCGTCAATGAAAAGAGCCAAAACCGTCCCGGCATTTTTGGCTGCAATGCCTGACTCAACGAACAGCGCTGCCAGATCAACCTCCAGGTCGCCGTTGTCGGCCAGACCTGGTTCTCCTTCAAAATCAAGCCCCACCTCAATGTCCTGATATTTCAGCTTGAGCGACTTGGCCAATCCAGCGAGAGCCCGCAAGCCCCTTTGGGCAAAAACCCTGGCCGCCTCGACTTTGCTGAGCCGGAGCAGCGCGAGCCTGAGCGCGGGTGCGATCACGGCGGGTAAAGACTTGTTTTCAGGCACTTCAATGCGTACTGTGTGGATGCCGCTGGCCTCGGCATCCATGCGCATTTTGTCCAGCAGCACGGTTTTACCCACCCCGCGCAAACCAACCATGATGACGCTTTTAGCGGAGTTGCCAATTCGTAACCGCTCCAGACAGATCCTGACTTTGCTGCGCAAGTTATCTCGGCCGGCCAGTTCCCGGGGTGGTGTGCCCGCGCCGGGCGTATATGGATTGGTAATGGGATTCAATTCATACCTAATTTATCTAATTTAACTAGTTTATTAAAAATTAATAAACTAGTTAAATTAAGTATAAGCAAGACGCCGCCTCACGTCAAATCCCCTCAAATCGCCAGCGGATCCACATCAATCGCCCAGCGAATCAAACTTTTGAATTCAGTTTGCTTGCGCGTTTCAAACAACAGCGGCTGCCAGGCGGCTAAAAAGCGTTGCAGGGCGATGCGCGATGCGCTTTCAATCAGCATTTGCGCGCGTTCGATGTTGGCGACGCGCTGGATGGTCATGGGGACTGCTGGGTAGGCGGTGATGTGGTCGTGGCCTTCAAGCCCGGCTGCCAACCCTGCCGCGATAGCGGCGCTTAAAAAACCTTGCGCCACGTCTTGCGTTTTGGCTTCGGCGCGGATCAATGCTGAAAAGCCGAAAGGCGACAGCCCTGCAGCTTTACGCTCTTCTAATTGCTGCTGGGCAAACTGGGGGTAGTTGTGGGTTTTCAGGGCGGCAAACAGGGGGTGCTGGGGGTGAAAGGTTTGTACCCACATTTCGCTTGTGCTGCTGCGGGCAGCATCTCGCCCGGCGCGGCCGCCAGCTTGCATCAGCAAGCTGAACAGGCGCTCGGGCGCGCGGAAGTCGCTTGAAAACAGTGCACCGTCAGGGTTAATCGCGGCAACGAGCGTGATGTGCCTGAAGTCGTGGCCTTTGGCAATCATCTGGGTGCCGACCAGGACATCAACTTCGCCTGCATGGACGCTGGCTAACTGCTGCTGTAACGCACCTTTCAGCCGGGTGCTGTCGGCGTCAATGCGGGCGATGCGCACGGCGCTGCCATCAGGCCGTTTGACATTGGCCAACAACTCGGCCAGGTGTTCTTCGAGCCGCTCGGTACCGCGCCCCACGGGGGCAATGTCAATGTTGCCGCAAGCCGGGCAGGCTCTGGGCACGCGCTCGGTAAAGCCGCAGTGGTGGCAGCGCAGCGTGCGGTCAATTTTGTGAAACACGCGGTAGGCGCTGCAATGCGGGCATTCGCTTTTCCAGCCGCAGTCGTGGCACGCCAGCACCGGGGCGTAGCCGCGCCGGTTAAGAAAGATCAGCGACTGCTCGCCGCGTGCGATGCGCTCTTCAATGGCTTTGACGAGCGGCGGAGCTATGACGCAGTGTTTGGGCTGGTGGTTCATGTCCAGGCCGCGGACGGTGGGGAGCTGGCCTACGGTGTGATGGTCCAGATTCGGGGAGCCCTCACCCCTGCCCTCTCCCAAGGGGAGAGGGAGTAAGGAGCCAATCCGGTCTGCCATCGTCAAAAGCTGGTATTTGCCTGAAATAGTTGCCTGCCAGCTCTCCAGCGACGGCGTGGCGGACCCGAGCAGTACCCGGCAATCGGCTTGAATGCTGGCGCGGTACACGGCCAGATCACGGGCTGAATAACGTGCGCCTTCTTGCTGCTTGTAGCTGGGGTCGTGCTCCTCATCGACCACGATCAGCTTGAGGTTGGGCATGGACGCCAGCACCGCCATGCGCGTGCCCAAAATCAGACGGGCATGGCCTGAATGTGCAGCCAGCCAGCTTTTCAGGCGCTGGGCGGGCGTCAAGCCGCTGTGCAGGGCAACCACCCGTTCCAAACCGAGGTGGGCAAAACGCGCCTCAAACCTCGACTGAAGCTGAGGCGTCAGGTTGATCTCGGGCACCATGACCAGCACTTGCGCGTTGGCATCTTGCGCCAGGACTTTGGCCGCCAGGCGCAAATACACCTCGGTTTTGCCGCTGCCAGTTGCACCAAACAGCAGGGCAGGCCGCTTTTTGGCAATGTTTTCAGCATCAAATTGAGCCAAAGCCGCCTGTTGTTGTGCGCTAGCAGCTACTAAATCAATAGCAATTTCTGTGTGACTGGTGTCCAGCGTGGGGCGTTTGAGGCGTCTTGCCAGTTGCAGCGTGTTCAATTCACGCAACTGTGGCGGTAACGCAGCCAGCGCTACCTCCCCTAGTGAGCGTTGGTAATAACTGGCAGTAAAGTTAACCAATGATTGCCAGTCGATGTGCAGTGGCGCCAAGCCTTCCAATGCCCCGATGATGCTTTTGGTTTGCATTTCCAGCAAATCACCGCTGCTGGTCGCATTACCCCACACCACACCCAGCACCTCACGTTTACCCAAAGGCGCACGCACCAGCGTGCCTGGGGTTAGTGGCAGCTCACTTCGATAAGTTAGCGGGCCAGCGATGCTGCTGTACGCAGGTGCAGCCACCACCACTTGCAGCCAAAAGCTCATTTGTCAGACCGGCTGCTGTGTGAACTAGTTGGCAAAGCTTGCCCAACACATGCACAAAGCGCGCTAAGTGCTTGATTTAAAGACGCTTTACAGATGTCCAGCTTTTCTGTGGATAACTTTGTTGATAGATTAGCCTCAGAGCGCTGAAGGCCTTGTAAATCAAGGCATCCGCCAGATTGCCTGTAAAAAAAGCAATTTAAAAAACGTATATAAATCAATGAGTTAGCTTCGCTATGGGTTTGATAGCGATTATTGGTGTGTAGGCTACGACTGACGGCACCGCTACAAAAAATTTGTGCATAAGTCACAACGAGGCCGCCTGATTTTGTGCTAAGCACTGCTAGAAACCCTGAGTAAGTTCTGCCTGGTCACAAATAAGTAGCGGGCTATGCCGCATTAACGTGGATTAAGGCGCATCTTGCGTGAATGCGCATGCACCGCGTTCACCAGCACCTCGACGTTTTCTGGCGGTGTGAACTGGCTGATGCCGTGGCCAAGGTTGAAAATATGCGTTGGCCCCTGTGTTTGAACATCGGTGTGCGGCTTGCCAAAGCTGTCCAGAACCTTGATGGCCTCAGCCTCGACCTGACGGGCAGAAGCAAACAGCACGTTCGGGTCAAGATTGCCCTGCAACGCCATTTTGTGGCCCACCTGTGCGCGAGCTTTGCCCAGATTGACATTCCAGTCCAGGCCCAGCACCTCGCAATCCAGCTGGCCCATGGCGTCCAGCCACAGGCCGCCGCCCTTGGTAAACACCAGGCGCGGAATAATTACGCCGTCGTGGCTGCGCTTGAGCTTTGCCAGCACACGCGCGGTGTAGGCCAAGCTGAATTCTGGGAAAGCCGAATCAGACAGCACGCCGCCCCAGCTGTCAAAAATCATCACGGCTTGCGCGCCCGCTTCAATTTGCGCATTCAAATATTCGGCCACTGAATCGGCATTGATGGCCAGCATGCGGTGCATCAAGTCAGGGCGCTGGTACATCATGGTTTTGACCGCGCGGTAGTCGTCAGACCCGCCGCCTTCCACCATGTAGCAAGCCAGCGTCCAGGGGCTGCCGGAAAAGCCGATGAGAGGCACGCGGCCATTCAACGCCTTGCGGATGGACGTGACCGCATCAAACACATAGCGAAGCTTGTCCATGTCGGGCACGGCCAGCTTGGCAACAGCGGCTTCATCGCGCACATTGCGCTCAAACTTCGGGCCTTCACCCAACGCAAAGCTCAGGCCCAGGCCCATGGCGTCAGGAATGGTCAAGATGTCGCTGAACAAGATGGCGGCGTCCAGCTTGTAGCGCTCCAGTGGCTGCAGCGTGACTTCAGTGGCGTAGTCGGTGTTGGTGGCCAGCCCCATAAAACTGCCGGCTTTGGCACGGGTGGCTTTGTACTCGGGCAAATAGCGGCCAGCTTGCCGCATCAGCCACACGGGCGTGTGGGTGGTGGCCTGGCGCATACACGCCCGGATAAAAGTGTCGTTTTGCAGCGGTGCGTACATGGGCGTCTTGTCTCTCAAGTGAATGTTTGAACGATCAACCCCGATTGTAAGAAGTTGCTGCACCGGTGCCTGCGCTTACGCGACCAAAGAACGCATCCCTTTAGTGTGATAGGTTCGCCTGGCCGCCGGATTGCCATGCCCGGTGGTCAATTTTCAGGCACCGGTTTTGCACCACTTTCAGCCCGGCTGCCTGCGCCTTGGCGCTAGCTGCGGCATGCACAATTCCAAGCTGCATCCATACGGCCTGAGCCTGAATGGTGATGGCGTCGTCAATGATGGGAGGAATGTCCTCGCTGCGCCTGAAACAGTTCACCAGGTCTATGTTTGCCGCCCGGCTGGCCTCCAGCAAACTGGCATAAACCGTCTCACCCAAAATTTGCGTAACACCGGCATTTGGGTTGACGGGGATGATACGAAAGCCCTGCGCCTGCATGTAACGCGCTACATCAAAACTGGCGCGCTCGGAGTTGGGCGACAAACCCACCACCGCAATGGTGCGACAGTGACTCAGGATACTGGCAACATCCGCGCCCAACATCATGCGTCTTTGTACTTGACCGAGCAGCCATAGGCCCGGGTCGACGGCGTGCTGATGGCCTTGCCGCCCAATGCTTCGTTCAAGCCCTGGCGCACGTAATTGGTCGCCGTTTTAATGTCCTCAACTCTGGCCGATGGCACGCTGTCAATCGCACCGGCATACACCAGCACGCCTTGCGGGTTGACGATGTACATGTGCGGTGTGGTTTTGGCGCTGTAGAGCTGGCCTATCTTGCCCGACTCGTCCATCAACACGGCGCTGGCGCTGCCCTTTTTTTCTGCTTTCCAGGCCATCAGTTTGGTGGGCTCCAGATAGTCAGACGCGTCCCTGCTGGTGGAGTTAACACTGAGCCACACCACGCCTTTGGCGGTAAATTCTTTTTGCAGCGCCTGCATGTTGCCGCTGTAATGCTTGACGACAAATGGGCAACCGGGGTTGGTCCATTCCAGCACCACGTGCTTGCCTTTGAAGTCGCTGAGCTTGTGGGTTTTGCCTGTGGCATCCGTGGCCGTAAAGGCAGGCGCGGCCTGGCCGACGGTGGCTGCTTGCGCTGTGCCCACTGCAAGCGCAGACAAAGCGATGGACGATGAAAAAGTTCTGCGGCTGATGTTGACGTTAAGCATGGTTGAGGCTCCTGTAAAAAAATTAAAGTTTCGCTAATTCAGCGCGTACATCTTCAACTGACAAAATTTCACTAAGCACCACGGGTGCACGGCCAGGTTTGTAAATCACATACACCGGCACACCACTGCGGCCAAGTTGCGCCAGTGCCGCCGTCACAGCCGGGTCCCGCCGCGTCCAGTCGGCGCGCAGCAGCACCACATTTTTAGCAGCCACATCGGCCAGAACCGCTGGGTTGCTAAGCGTGGTTTTCTTGTTGTACTGGCAAGTCACGCACCAGGCAGCGGTAAAGTCAACAAACACGCTTTGCCCGCCAGCGGTGAGCTGCTCAACACGGCCCGGCTCCCAGGCTTGCCAGCCGCTTGCCGGGCTGCTCGCTGTGGTTGAATCGCTTTGAATGTTAGTAATGTTTGAGCCTGTAGCCCAAATAAATAAAGCGCAAAATGCTATTGAAAATGTAGCAATCACAGCGCGTACACGCCCTGTCAAGGTCAATGCCCAAATGATCAACGACATCAGCAGCAGCACACCCAGTAAAGCCCCTGCGCCGTCAATGCCGCTTTGCTGGCCCAGCACCCACACCAGCCAAACAACCGTCGCAAACATCGGAAAAGCCATCAGTTGCTTGAATGTCACCATCCACGCGCCGGGGCGGGGCAGCAGGTTTGCCACGGCAGGAATGGCACTGGCAGCCAGGTACGGTAGTGCCATACCCAAACCAATGGCTGCAAACACAGCTAGCGCCTGAACAGCTGGCAAACCCACCGCATAACCCAATGACGCGCCCATGAAAGGCGCAGTGCAGGGCGAGGCAATGGCCGTGGCCAACACGCCTGATAAAAATGAATCAACGGTCGGGTTTTTAGCCTGCAAACTGGCAATGCGGCTGGGTAAAAAATTGCCAAACTCAAACACACCGGCAAGGTTCAACCCCAGCAGCGTGAAAAGCACGGCCAGCCCGGCGACGACGGCTGGGCTTTGCAATTGAAATCCCCACCCCAATTGCTCACCCGCTGCGCGCAAGCCCAGCAGTAACGCGCCCAAAGCCAAAAACGATAGCGTCACGCCAGCGGTGTAGGCCAGCCCGGTTGCCACACGGGTACGTTGGTCTTTCACCTTCACAAAACTCACCACCTTGATGGCCAGCACCGGAAACACACAAGGCATCAAGTTCAAAATCATGCCGCCGACCAAGGCACCCAACAGCGCCGCCCAGAACGTCAGCGACGTGCTCGGGGCTTGAATCGGTGCAGCGCCGTTAGCAGCATTGGCTTTAAGCGCTGCGTCCAGTGCAGGCGGCACCAATGCTGCGGCTGCTAATTTTGGCCATTCGCCCTTGACGGGGGCTTCAATCCGGTACGACGCATCGCCTAAAGCAACCACAACTGGCATGACCGCTGGGCTTTCAGTTCGCTGACCTGACAGCGGGACTTGTGCCGTCCAAGTCTTGCCTTGCCAGCTTTGCGTCCAGTCTGCGGCGGGTTCAATCACGCCGCCTGTTTCAGGGAAAAACGCCAGCTTCTTGCCTGTCAAACTGTTGGGCAAGCCGCTCAAAACAACTTTGATGGCCTTGCCGCTCACTTCAATCTGGCTTGCACCTGCAGCCAGGGGCTTGGGTGCAGCATCAAAGGCCGCCTGAAACACGCTGCCATTCAAAGCGGTTGAGCTCTTGACTGGAATGGTCAACGTGAAGTCGCCCTCTTGCGGTATGCATTCTGTTTTGCACACCAGCCAGGCGGCTTTCAGTTTGATGTCCAGTTGGGTGCCATTAAAGTTTTTAGCGACCGTCAAGGGCACAGGCAGCAACACCGTATTTTCATAAGCGTAATTTGCCAGTGTGCCAATAAAGATTTTTTTAGGCGCAGGCCAGGCAATATCTCCCGGCGTGATGCCTTGCGGCAATTGCCAGTCCAGCACGGTTGGCAGGCCAGAATCGCCCGAGTTCTTCCAGTACGTGTGCCACTCAGGCTGATGCGCTATTTGCAAGCCGACCCACACCGGCTTGCCAGGCTCAACGCCATCGGGCGCAAAGGCCATCAGTTCGGCACGAACCTGGTCAGTGGTCACAACCGTGCTGGCTACTGGCTTGATATTAAAGTTAATCTGAGCCAATGCGCCCTGAAACAGTGCGCAAGCAGCTATAAAAAACAGAGTATTTTTTAAAAATCGCGGATTCATGGGCAAAGTCATGGTCGAAATCGTGGTCAAAGGCGTGATTATTGATTCGGCCCGCTGATGCCTCAATTTCCGTTCGGGTTGAGCTTGTCGAAACCCTTCGACAAGCTCAGGGCGAACGGTTCATAGTTCACAAGGCC
>JAYURC010000071.1:0-22748 GCA_043756405.1 Polaromonas sp. | reverse complement strand
TGAGCCGCCTGATTGGCGCGCCGCCGGGCTATGTCGGTTTCGACCAGGGCGGACTGCTGACTGAGGCCGTGACCAAAAAGCCGCATTGCGTGCTGCTGCTCGACGAAATTGAAAAAGCGCACCCGGATATTTTCAATGTGTTGCTGCAGGTGATGGACCACGGCACGCTGACGGATAACAACGGGCGCAAGGCGGACTTCAGAAACGTCATCATCGTCATGACTACCAATGCCGGTGCCGAGACCATGAACAAGGCCACCATCGGTTTTACCAACCCGCGTGAAGCAGGCGACGAGATGGCCGACATCAAGCGTTTGTTCACGCCCGAGTTTCGCAACCGGCTGGATGCAACTGTGAGCTTCAAGGCGCTGGATGAAACGGTTATTTTGCGAGTGGTTGACAAGTTCTTACTGCAGCTTGAAACACAGCTCGCCGAGAAGAAAGTTGAAGTCACTTTCACTGACACGCTGCGCAAGTACCTGGGCAAGAAGGGCTTTGATCCGCTGATGGGCGCCCGCCCAATGCAGCGCTTGATTCAGGACACCATCCGCCGCGCGCTGGCTGACGAGCTTCTGTTTGGCCGATTGACAGAGGGTGGCCGCCTGACGGTAGACATGAAAGTCACCGCGAACGACAAGGGCGTGGAAGACGGTGAGGTGTTGCTCGACATCCAGCCGTTGCCCAAGAAAGAAGGCAAGGTCAAGCCTGAGGCGGAATCGGCAGAAGCAGGCTGACCTTGACTTGACGCCATCTAGAAGCCGTTAGCATGCTGCTAGCGGCTTTTTTTATGTCGCTACAATATCAGGAGCTACTTGCCCTCGTATTTATTGGGCTAGAACGTGATTTGATACTTAAAAAGCATACCCCCCCATGATGGCAAACCACACCTTTTTATGGCACGACTACGAAACGTTTGGCCTGAACACCAGACGTGAGCGCCCGGCGCAGTTTGCGGGTATTCGCACTGATGCGGAGCTGAACGTTATCGGCGAGCCTGTCATGTTGTACTGCCAGCCGGCCAATGACTATCTGCCCGACCCTGGCTCGTGCCTGTTGACGGGTATCACGCCGCAGGTGTGCCTGGCGCGTGGTGTGCCAGAGCATGAGTTTGCGGCGCGCATTGAAGCACTTCTGGCTGAGCCCGGCACCATTGGCGTGGGCTACAACACGATTCGTTTTGACGATGAGGTCACCCGGCATTTGTTTTGGCGCAACCTGATAGACCCCTACGCACGCGAATGGCAAAACGACTGTGGCCGCTGGGATATTCAGGATGTGGTGCGCATGGCTTACGCGTTGCGGCCCGACGGCATCATATGGCCGCGAAAGCCCGAGGACCGCAAGCCCCTAAGCGGTGATATTTACCCCGGCGCTACACGCCCCAGCTTCAAGCTTGAAGACCTGGCCAGAGCCAACGGTTTGTTGCACGAGGCCGCGCACGATGCGTTGTCAGATGTGCGGGCCACGATTGCTCTGGCAAAACTGATCCGAACTGCGCAACCCAAGCTTTTCGAGTTTTGCCTGAGTTTGCATAAAAAAGACCGGGTGGCAGCAGAGTTGGGCTTTCCGACCAGCCCACAAACTGCGCAGCCTTTTTTGCATGTGTCGGGCATGTTTGCACCCGAACGTGGCTGCCTGGCAGTCATGTGGCCACTGGCCACGCACCCGAGCAATAAAAACGAGCTGCTGGCGTGGGACTTATCAACCGACCCGAGTGAGCTGGCTTCGCTGGACATAGACACACTGCGCCAGCGTCTGTTTACCAAACAATCCGAGTTGCCAGAAGGCGTACAGCGCCTGCCGATCAAATCTGTGCATTTGAACAAGTCGCCGATGGTGGTGAAAAAACTAAAAACACTGACCGATGAGATGGCCACCAAGTGGGGCATCGATATTCCTGTTGCGCTGGCCCATGCTGAAAAAGCCCGGGCCTTGCCCGACATGAGCGCCATCTGGCACGAGCTTTTCAATCGCCCCAAAGGCACAAATGACATCAGGCCCGATGTTGACGAAGACCTGTATGGCGGCTTTGTTGGCAATGCAGACCGACGCCGCTTGAACCAGTTGCGTGAACTGTCGCCCGCCGAGCTGGCTGTCAGCCGGGTGGGTTTTGACGACGACCGCTTGGCCGAGTTGGTGTTTCGTTACCGCGCTCGCAACTTTGCGCAGACCTTGTCGCCCGATGAACTCCACAGGTGGGACACGCACCGCGCAGCGCGGCTGCACGATGGCGAGGGCGGCGCCCGCAGCCTGGACGAGCTGTTGGCCCAACTGGATGAGCTGTCTGAATCGGCCGACGACAAGGCGCAAGCCGTGATCGACGCGTTGTCAGACTATGCCGAGCAGATCATGCCTGACATCGACTGAAAGGCGGATCGTCAATACCCACAGTTCCAAAAACAGACGCTATAAATAATATAGCTATCTGCGCCTGATTTTATTGGGCTAGAGCTTCATTTAGAGGTCGAAAACACGCTGCACCAGCCACCAGGTTGCCAGCAGCGCCACCAGCAATGAGCCGCCGGTGAGCACGCCAACCCGGTAAAAGCGGGTGGCGCGCAGCCAGAAGGCGATAGGTAAAAACACCGCCACAATGCACAGCTGGCCAATTTCTACCCCGGCGTTAAAACCGATCAGGGCCAGTACCAGCGCATCTTGTGGCAGCCCCAAGTCAGCCAGGACTGACGCAAATCCAAAGCCATGAATCAGGCCAAAAGCAAAGGCCATCATCCAGGGACTCCAGCGGCGTTTTTCCAGCGTGCCGCGCAAGTTGGACAGTGCAGCAATGATGACTGATGCAGCAATCACAGACTCAACCAGGCGAGACGGCAGGCTGACAATTTGCAGCGCCGCCAGACTGAGCGTGATGGAGTGCGCCACCGTAAAAGCTGTGACTACCTTGAGCACCTCAAAAAATGACCCTCGCAATGTAGGCGCTGGATCCCACTGACCCGCGCGGCGGATCAAAACGGCGGGCAGTAACAACGCCAGCAAAAACAGGATGTGGTCGTAGCCAATCCAGATGTGCCAGACCCCATCTGCCGTGTATTGCCGCAGCGTTTGCCACGCGCTGGGCGCTGTTAATGCAAGCGTTTGCTCGGCCGACTCGGTACCAAATATCAGCGCCTGTGCAGTGCCTGCTGCCCCTGGCGGGGCGGGCGCAATCCACTGCACCAGCCCGCGGTGTGACGGGTCCACGTCAAAAAACAGGGTGTAGTTGGCTTTAAGTGGCGCGCTCAAAGCTGGGCACTGCGCGCTCAGGCTCAACGCAGCATAGGTGCCATCGCTGTGTTTGTTCAACTGCAGGTCTGATGTAGTAACGAGCTTGCAGGCGTTACCGCCAGCTGTCAGTGTGAAGCGCTGCATGGCCAAACGGGTGATGTCATCAGCACGTTGACGTACCTCACCCCACGTTAAAACGCCATTGTCGTCACGGTCCAGCTGCAGCACGTAGTCAAGGTCGCGCAATGCAATGTCCCAGCGAACATCCAGGTTGTTGCCACCGGCGGCGCGCAGAGTCAGGTAGCTGTCGCTGGGTTTGTGGGCCCAGGCCGACTGCTGGGGCAGCAAGGTCAGCAACAGTGTGATCAGAAATATCCAGCGCTTCATCGTGTGGCTCCCTGCGCTGCCAGTTGCATGGCAAGCGCTTCAAGCGCCGGGTCTTGGTAGCGGCTGGTGCGCAGCCAGTCGATAGCGACTTGTGCGCTTTTACCTTGCTTGGCCACTGCGGCGGCACGCATGAGTATTTCAGCATCACGCGGCTCTTTTTGAACCTTGTAATTGGCACTGGCCAACGTCAGGGCTTTGGCAGCGTTGCCCTCAATGTCCAGCTCAAAACGTGCGGCCTCCTGCTCGTGCATCCGGTCACCGCGCAGTGCCGCAGCAGCAAAACGCTCGCGTAACTGGGTCGCCCAGTTGGTGCTGCGCTGGTCGCCCACAATCTTGCCGGCCAGTGCCAAACGCAGCAGCAAAATGTCCGAGCGTTCCCAATCCGCCAGCAGCTTGATCGCCTCGCCCGGTCTTTGACGTGCTATTAAAAAATCGGCATACGCCGCCAATAAGAACTGGTCCGTCACGCCTTGCTTGATGGCGCTTTTGAAATGCCCTTCAGCTGTGTCAAAGCGCCCAAGACGCCAAGCCATCTCTGCCAGTCGGGTCGCTTGCCAAAGCAGCAGCTCCGGCGCGGCTTGCGGCGCAGCAGCAACCGCGGCCACCAATTTTGCATACGCCGCGTCCAGTTGCCCGGCGGTCGCTTCAACGTAAGCACTGCACCCTGCGCCCACTAACGGGTCTGCCAAAGGCGCTGCGCGCTGGCATTCTGCACTGGCCTCAGGGTAGCGCGCCAACACCATAAAAATGGCGCTGCGCCAAAGTAAAGGCTCTGGCGACTTGGGGTTAAGTTGGCTGGCTTTGGCCAAGCTGGTCAGCGCCAATTCAAAATCGTGGCTGAACTGCTGGATCAGCCCCAGCACCAGCGCATGGTCGGCTTGAACGCTGGTGCTTGCGGGCGCCGCCTTTGCCAGCGGCGCAATAGCCGCTGAGGCGTACCCCACGTAACGCGGGTCTCCCTGCGCCATGGCCATGTCAAAGTATCGGCGCGCAATTTGCACCCGCAGATCGGCATCGTCAGGACGTGCAGCCAGCTGTTTGCGCAGCGAGTCCACGCGCTTGAGCGCCGGGTCGCTGGCGCGGCCAGGCAGGGTTTCAACCACCACGCTATCGCTGGTTGGGGTGAAGGGCGCTGCATGCGCCAGGCTCAAACCCACCAGGAAATAAAGGGCGATGGATGCACCAACGGAAGCAACATTTTTAATGAAAACCACTTGAATTTCTATCTTTCAATAAAAGTTGGCAAGGCTATGGGGCGGCGAATCAGCAACTCAGCAGACTATCGCAACAGACTTAACGCAAACGGCAAGCTCAATATGCCGAGCAGTGTCGACATTGTCACCAGCCCCGCCACATAGCCGCCGTTATAGCCCATGCGAGCTGCCAGCACATACGCGCTTGATGCTGTTGGCAGTGCAGAAAAAGCCAGCAGGATGGTTGTTTGGGGCATGGACAGGTTCAGCACCTTTGAAAGCCCAAGCGCCACAAGGGGCAAAATCAGATGACGGATGGCAAGTACCGCTACCGCCAGTGTTTTGGCTCGTGACAAATGACCCAACTGCATGCCCGCGCCCGCCGCCATCAGGCCCAGCGCCAAAGATGCCGCGCCTATTCGCGTCACGGTCGGCTCGAGCCAGACGGGCATCGTGAAACCCAGCAAGTTGGCCATCAGTCCGGTAGCAGTTGCAATGATTAACGGGTTGCGAAGCAGTTCACGCAAAAAATTACTTTTCGCGTGCCGCGCCATGGGCCAAACCGCCGCCACATTGAAAAATGGCACGCACACGCCAATCAACACAGCAATCATCAGCAGCCCTTCAGGCCCTGCCAAACGTTCGGCCAGGGCCAGGCCAATAAAAGAGTTGAACCGAAACGCCACTTGCGCACTTGCTGCATGGTCGCGCTTGTCAATGTGTGCGCGCACCCACGGCAAATACGGCAGGCTGTAAGCCATGGCTATACCCGCTGCGCCCAACAGCAAGCCGGCACTGATCAGGCTGGATGCGGCAACCAGATCAAGCGGACTTTTGACGATGGAATGAAACAGCAGCACCGGGAACAAAAAGAAATACACCAGACTTTCAACCTGCTCCCACACCGTGCGGTTCAGTGCTGTGTAGCGGCAAACCAGGTAGCCGCAAATAATGAGTGAGAAATCCGGGAAGAGAAGTTGGGCGTAATTCACCCTTTAAGAATAGCGGGTTTTGCGGGCGATTCGGGTTAGCCCTTATGCGTATTCCACAACTGGCAGGAATGCATCCTGCACTTAAGATTCAGACTGTTTTTAATTGAAGGAACTGAACATGCAACGTCGCTCATTTTTTGCCTTGTCAACCCTTTCTGCCTTATTGCTGGCTGCCAGTGGTACTGCGCTGGCGCAAGGCTACCCAAACAAAGTCATTCAGCTGCAAGTCCCTTTTGCGCCAGGCGGTACGACTGACTTGATCGCCCGCATCGTTGCCGAGCCGTTGGGCAAGGCGTTGGGCCAGTCAGTGGTGGTGGTTAACAAATCAGGCGGCGGCGGCGTCGTGGGCGCGGCAGAGACTGCACGGTCCGTGCCAGATGGTTATTCGCTAGGCATGGCAACAGTATCGACAACGGCAGCCAACCCGGCCATTAACCCCAAAATGCCGTACAACGTAGAAACCGATTTCACGCCCATCATCAACATAGCGGCCACGCCCAATGTGATTGCAGTGCACCCCAAGTTTCCGGCTACCAATTACAAAGACTTTGTAGCGGTGCTTAAAAAATCGCCGGGTAAATATTCGTACTCATCATCCGGCACAGGCGGCATTGGTCACCTGCAAACCGAGTTGTGGAAGGGCCTGGCGGGTGTGTTCGTCACGCACATTCCGTACAGTGGTGCAGGCCCCGCACTGCGCGATACAGTGGGTGGACAGGTCGAACTGATTTTTGACAATGTGCCTTCTGCATTGCCCCATTTCGCTGCCAAGCGCTTGGTACCGATGGCAGTAGCTGCACCCCAGCGCCTGGCTGCGCTGCCAGACGTACCCACCTTTAAAGAACTGGGCCTGGAGCCGGTTAACCGCATGGCTTATTACGGCGTTGTGGGCCCAAAAGGTCTGCCGCGTGATGTGGTCGACAAGGTCAATGCAGCCATGCGCAAGGTGCTGGAAGACCCCGCTGTGCGCAAGCGGATTGAAGATACCGGCTCAGTAGTACTGGGCAACACGCCAGAGCAATTCGCGCAGCAAATGAAAGACGAACTGGCGGTCTACAAAAACGTGGTGCAAACAGCCAAGCTCAAGCTTGAATAAAACCAGTCAGCTTTATTTTTGACAAAAAGCCGCTTTGAACCAGCGGCTTTTTTGTTATCGTTCAAGACATGTTCATTCACAGTCAACCCAGCATCGACGGTTTTATTGACGCATTGTGGCTGGAAGACGGCTTGAGTAAAAACACACTGGCTGCTTACCGTCGTGACCTGACTTTGTATGCCGCTTGGCTGGCAGAAAAACAGCAGGGCAGTCGCACCCTGGACGCCACAGGTGAAAGTGATTTGAACGGTTACTTTTCAGCCAGGCACAGCGAAACCAAAGCCACCACGGCCAACCGGCGATTGACAGTGTTCAAGCGTTACTTTGCATGGGCGCTGCGCGAAAAGCTGATCACCGCTGACCCTACGCTCAAACTGCAATCGGCTAGGCAAGCCTTGCGCGTGCCCAAGCTGATGAGCCAGGCGCAGGTTGAAGCGCTACTGGCCGCGCCCACCAGTGAAACACCGCTCGGCCAGCGTGACCGCGCCATGCTGGAGCTGATGTACGCCAGCGGGCTGCGGGTCAGTGAACTGGTGGGGCTTAAAACCTTTCACCTGGGCTTGAATGAGGGCGTGTTGCGCGTAATGGGCAAGGGCAACAAAGAGCGGCTCGTACCGTTTGGCCAATTTGCACGAGACGCCATCGTGGACTACATCAAAGACGGCAGGCCAGACATTCTGAAAGGTCAGCAAACCGATGATCTGTTTGTCACCAGCCACGGCCACGGCATGAGCCGGGTGATGTTCTGGATGCTGGTCAAAAAATATGCGCTGGTGGCTGGCATCAACTCGCCGTTATCGCCGCACACACTGCGCCACGCGTTTGCCACGCATCTGCTGAACCACGGCGCGGACCTGCGTGCGGTGCAAATGTTGCTCGGGCATGCTGATATTTCAACCACCACCATTTACACCCATGTAGCGCGGGAGCGGCTGAAAAAAATCCTGCACGACAACCATCCGCGTGGGTGAGTTTTTATTGGGTCATCAGAGCCAGCTCAGCGACATCAAATCCTGCCTGGCGGCGCGCTTCCAGGTTTAGCGGTTCTCTCAAGCGCGGCGCATCGTACTGTCTGGCCAGCACGGCATAGTGGGCTATCGGGTCAAGTGCGCGCTGGCTGCAAAGGTAGCGGTACCAGTGGTTGCCAATCGCCACATGGCCAATTTCGTCGTGCAGGATCACGTCCAGAATCTCCACCGCCTTTAACGCGTCCGGTGTTGCTACCTTGCGCAATTTGGCTTGCATGGGCGGGGTGGCGTCCAGCCCCCGCGCCTCCAGCGTGCGCGGCACCAGCGCCATGCGGGCCAGCACATCGCACCTGGTTTTTTCAGTCATGTCCCACAGCCCGGTGTGCGCCGGGAAGTCGCCATAGTCATAACCCATGCTCTGCAGATGGTCACGTAGCAGGCTGAAGTGCTGCGCCTCTTCAGCGGCCACGGTAAGCCAGTCCAGGTAATACTTTTTTGGCATCCCGTCAAAGCGCCAGATCGCATCGAGTGCCAAGTTAATGGCGTTGAACTCGATGTGGGTCACGGCGTGCAGTAGAGCAGCCAGCCCTTCGCGGTGTTGGGTGAACGCTTGGGTACGTCCAGGTGGGAGTGCAATTCGGGCCTTGGTGGGCAGCCTGGCACGTCCGCAGGTTCTGGATAGTTAACGTCAGTTGCTATTAATAAAGTAGCTGCTTGCGCATGTATCCATTGGGCTGTGGCTACTTTTTTACCTGAATCAGGCTCTAGCAGCGCTTCCAGGGCGAGTTTTCGAAGTTCTTTAGCGTCTGAGAAGTTCGTCATGACCAGATTGTCGGGCATCCTTACAATCAAGCCAATTCGCCCCTACATCACATCAAGGTAAATACCATGGCCATCTATCAACTTGATGACTTGAAACCCACCGTTCATTCCACGGCCTGGGTGGCTGACAATGCGCAAGTCATGGGCCATGTCACACTGGCTGAAGACACCAGTGTGTGGTTTGGCGTGGTGATTCGCGGCGACACGTCAACCATAACTGTGGGTAAGGGCAGCAACATCCAGGACAACAGTGTGTTGCATGCCGACATCGGCATGCCGCTGGTGATTGGCGAAGGCGTGACAGTCGGCCACCAGGTCATGCTGCATGGCTGCACCGTCGGCAATAACTCGCTGATTGGCATTGGCGCCATCGTGCTTAACGGCGTAAAGATTGGCAACAATTGTCTGGTGGGTGCGGGCGCTTTGGTCACAGAAGGCAAAGAATTCCCAGACGGCTCGATGATCATCGGTAGTCCGGCAAAGGCCGTGCGCAAGTTGTCGCCCGAACAGATTGAGGGTTTAAAAATGAGCGCTAGGCACTACATAGACAATGCCAGCCGTTATAAAACGGGGCTTAAGCAGCTGGCTTGAACCTTTACCTAAAACATGAACACACAAAACACACTACGCCATAAAACGTGCCCATTCAAGCCGGGGCTTTGGGCCTGGCTTTGCCAGGCCGCAGGCGCAGCTGCCCCCTCGGGGCTGGTACCTGCGGCTCCGAACCTGCTGTCGCAGGTTTGGACAGGCACCAGAAGCGAAGCCTCTGGCGAGCGGCGGCCTGCAAGGTGCAGCGTCCACACGAAGTGGCAAAGCGTGGGGGTCTTATGAGTGAACTCCATAAATTTATTTTCGATGGCTTGCCGGTACGTGGCATGCTGGTGCGCCTGACTGACTCCTGGCAAGAGATTTTGAAACGTCGCCAAGCTGCGGGTGGCTACCCGGTCGAGGTGATGCACCTGCTGGGTGAAATGACGGCGGCGGGCGCGCTGATGCAGGGCAACATCAAATTCAATGGGGCGTTGGTTCTGCAAATTTTTGGCGATGGCCCGGTCAAGCTGGCTGTGGCGGAAGTGCAGCCCGACCTGAGCTTGCGCGCCACCGCTACCGTTACGGGCACTGTTGACCACGGCAGCACACTGAGCCAGTTGGTGAATGTCAACAACGAGGGGCGCTGCGCCATCACGCTGGACCCGAAAGATAAATTTCCCGGTCAGCAGGCCTACCAGGGCGTGGTGCCCCTGTTTGGTGACAGCCACGAAAAAATAGAAAAAATCAGTGAAGTGCTGGAGCATTACATGCTGCAAAGTGAGCAGCTGGATACCAGGCTGATATTGGCCGCGGATGGCAAAGTGGCGGCTGGTCTGTTGATCCAGCGTTTGCCCGTCAAAGGGCAGGGCAATCTGGAAGGCAAGATGGACAGTGATGCCAACGAAGACGAGATTGGCAAGAACGAGGATTACAAACGCATCTCGCTGCTGGCTTCAACACTCAAGCGTGAGGAGTTGTTAACGCTGGATGCCGATACGATTTTGCACCGCCTGTTCTGGGAAGAACCCATCACGCGCTTTGAAGTGCTTAACCCCGGCTTTGCTTGCAGCTGCTCCCGCGAGCGGGTAGCCAACATGCTGCGCAGCCTGGGCACGGCAGAGGTAGAAAGCATCATTGCGGAGCAGGGCAAAGTCAGTGTGACCTGCGAGTTTTGTGGCGCGCTGCAGGCGTTTGACCCAGTCGATGCAGCCCAGATTTTTACCCAGGCAGACCGCCAGCCGCCACCGCCGGCAGCGGTTCAGTAGCTACTTATTGATCTGCACAAAAATCTCATTGGGCTTGACCATGCCCAACTCTGAACGTGCCTTTTCTTCGACCATTTCCAGCCCTTCTTTCAAGTCGCGTACTTCGGCAGCCAGCTGATCATTAGTCGTTTGCGATGTGATGTTTTTAGCTTGCTGGTCGGTTAGTTTTTGCTGCAACTCACGCACATTGGGAATACTGCCCCGGCCAGTCCAGAGTTGCGCGTGGAATATCACCAGCAGCGCAATCAAAATAATGGGGACGAGGCGATTCGCCAAGCTGTTGGTGCTGGATCAGCGCAGGTTGTAGAAAGCCGAACGGCCGGGATAAGTCGCTACATCGCCCAGGTCTTCTTCAATGCGCAGCAACTGGTTGTACTTGGCCATACGGTCCGAGCGCGACAGTGAGCCGGTTTTAATTTGCCCGGCGTTCGTGCCCACGGCAATATCGGCAATCGTCGTGTCTTCGGTCTCACCAGAGCGGTGTGAAATGACTGCCGTGTAGCCTGCGCGCTTGGCCATCTCAATGGCAGCGAAGGTTTCGGTCAATGTACCGATCTGGTTGATTTTGATCAGGATGGAGTTGGCAATGTGTTTGTCGATGCCTTCCTTCAAAATTTTAGTATTCGTCACAAACAGGTCGTCACCAACCAGCTGTACTTTTTTGCCCAGGCGCTCGGTCAAAGTCTTCCAGCCATCCCAGTCGCCTTCGGCCATGCCGTCTTCGATGCTGATGATGGGGTATTTGTCGACCCATGTGGCCAAAATGTTGGTCCACTCGGTCGCGTTAAGGCTCAAGCCTTCGGCACCCAGCACGTATTTGCCGTCTTTGTAAAACTCGCTCGCGGCGCAGTCCAGGCCCAGGGCAATCTGCTCGCCTGCCACAAAGCCCGCTTTGTCAATCGCTTCCAGAATCATTTGAATCGCAGCTTCGTGGTTGGCGACGCTCGGGGCAAAGCCGCCTTCGTCGCCCACGGCAATGCTCATGCCCTTGTCACTGATAATTTTTTTGAGTGCATGAAACACTTCAGCGCCGTAACGCACCGCTTCACGAAAGCTGGGCGCGCCTATCGGGATGATCATCAGCTCTTGCAAATCAAGGTTGTTGTTGGCATGTGCGCCACCATTGATGACGTTCATCATCGGCACCGGCATTTGCATGCCGCCACTGCCGCCAAAATAGCGGTACAGCGGCAGGCCGGCTTCTTCAGCTGCGGCTCTGGCGACAGCCATACTGACGGCCAGCATGGCGTTGGCACCCAGGCGTGACTTGTTGTCAGTGCCGTCCAGGTCAATCAGCGTGCGGTCTAAAAACGCCTGCTCACTGGCATCCAGGCCTAGTACGGCTTCTGATATTTCAGTGTTGATGTGCTCCACAGCTTTCAGCACGCCTTTGCCCAGATAGCGTCCCATGTCACCGTCGCGCAGTTCAATCGCTTCACGTGAGCCAGTCGATGCGCCTGACGGCACAGCGGCGCGGCCCATCACGCCAGACTCCAGCAGCACATCACATTCAACCGTCGGGTTACCTCGGCTGTCCAGAATTTCGCGGCCTACGATGTCAACAATTGCACTCATTTATTGGCTTTCAAAAAATTAAAAAAGTCGGAAGATCAAACGCCTTCAACCACCACCATGCGCATCACCGATGCGCCTTGGCGCGCTTTGATGGCGGCAGTGTATTCGACCGATTGGTAATACGCCTTGGCCTTTTCCAGGGACGGAAACTTCAAAATCACGACGCGATCAGGTGTCCAGTCGCCTTCAAGTACCTCAACCGCGCCACCCCGTGCGCAAAACTCCGCGCCGTAAGTTTCAGCAGCAATTGTGGACAGCTTTTTGTACTCGATGTATTGTTCCGGGTTCGTAACCGTGACGTTGGCAATGATGTAAGCAGAAGGCATGGTGTTGACTTTTAGGTTGATGACTTGTGTAGAGTTTGAATAACTAACTGTTGAGGCTAAAAAATTGCTTGACCATTTGCTCTGAAAACAAAAGCAAGTCGGTGCAGTCTTTGTTGATGATGGACTCGACGATGTCGTAGTTGAGTTCTTCATAGTCATGCACGGCCAGATTTCGGAAACCAACCATATTGGTCAAAGTTTTAGCTATTGCTGCATCAATCACACCCTTGCGCAGCAGCAGCGCAAACAGGTCTTTGGAGGTTTCTGCAATCCCCCATTTTTGCAAAGAAATAACACGCTGTGCCATGTCGAGTGCTGCCTCGCACGCGCGCTGCAAGTTGAGCACTGCCGCATCTTGCCGGGTGAAGTCTGTCGAAAAATGTCCTTTCGTTGCAGCGTATTCGTCCCGGGCTCGGGCTACGCAGCGTTCAATGACTTTGGCTTTGTGCAAAAGCACTTTGTCATACGCTGCCGAGGTCATCCGTACACCTTGCCCGTGCGGGCTATTCGCGCAAATTCTTGGGCGTTGCGTTCATTGAACTCGCGGTACTGGCTCAAAGCCTGCAGTTCGGCGTAGCCAACGATGAGATCATTCTTCGAAAAAAGAGGTTTGTCAGCCTTCAAAATTTCTTTTTGCAGCACACAGGACACGGCAGCAAAGTTAACCAGATCTACCTTTCTGTCCCATCGTTCAGCCAAAGCTTGCACTTCAGCTCTCAACAACCACGATGTTTTGCGCACGTCGTATGAGGGCAGAAGTACAGCGATATCAATGTCACTTGCTGAATTCATCGACCCGTTGCCCGCGCTACCGTAAAGCCATGCTGCAACCGCATCAGGCAATACGCTCTGAATGTCTGCTTTTAGCTGTGCGGTTGTAGGTACTGTTGTCATGCGCTGAAATTGTTTTCAAGAAAACCGTTTTTCTTGGTTATGCGGTCAAGCTCAACCAAGGTTTCAAGCAATGCTTTCATGTGTTTCAGGGGCACGGCGTTGGGGCCGTCGCACAGGGCGTTGTTCGGGTCAGGATGGGTTTCCATAAACAGGCCTGCAATACCTACAGCAACAGCAGCACGCGCCAACACGGGAACCATCTCTCGGGCTCCCCCGCTGCTGGTACCTTGGCCGCCGGGCAGTTGTACCGAGTGCGTGGCATCAAACACGATGGGCACATGGCATTCGCGCATGATGGCCAGCGAGCGCATGTCACTGACCAGGTTGTTATAGCCAAAGCTCACGCCACGCTCGCAGGCCATGAAGTTGTCTTCAGGCAGGCCAGCGGCAAGAGCGGCAGCGCGCGCTTTGACGATGACGTTTTTCATGTCGCCGGGCGCCATGAATTGGCCTTTTTTAATGTTGACCGGCTTTCCAGACAGCGCCACCGCGTGAATGAAATCCGTCTGACGACACAACAGAGCAGGGGTTTGCAGCACATCCACCACCGCCGCAACCTGCGCAATCTGGTCTTCGCGGTGAATATCGGTAAGAACCGGTACCCCTATTTCGCGCCTGACCTTTCCTAGAATTTCAAGCCCCTTGTCTATTCCCAGGCCCCGGTAGGCTGACTCGCTCGTTCGATTGGCCTTGTCGAAACTGCTTTTAAAAATAAACGGAATACCGAGGCTGGTAGTGATTTCTTTTAGCGTGCCTGCGGTGTCCATTTGCAATTGTTCGGACTCCACCACGCAGGGGCCAGCAATCAGGAAAAATGGCTTATCCAGGCCAATGTCATATCCGCACAGCTTCATGTCAAGCCACCGCTTTCAAGGCTTTGCCTTCAGTTTGATGGTCTAAGGCCGCCTTGATGTAAGCGTTAAAAAGAGGGTGCCCAGCCCACGGCGTCGATTTAAATTCTGGGTGAAACTGCACGCCAACAAACCAGGGGTGAAGGCTTTGCGGCAACTCAATAATTTCGGTCAGTTGTTCGCGCTGCGTTAATGCAGAAATAATCAAACCTGCTTCACGCAGCTTGTCCAGATAGTTGACGTTGGCTTCGTAGCGATGACGGTGCCGCTCTGTCACGACGGCGCCATAAATGGTGTGGGCCAGCGTACCTGCCGCGACGTCAGAGCTTTGTGCGCCCAGGCGCATCGTGCCGCCCAGGTCAGACTTTGCGTTGCGGGTTTTGATCGTGCCGTCCGCATCTTTCCATTCAGTGATCAACGCAATCACCGGGTGCGGCGTGCTTGCATCAAATTCGGTGCTGTTGGCGCCTTTGAATCCTGCGACGTGGCGCGCAAACTCAATGGTGGCTACCTGCATCCCCAAACAAATTCCGAGGTAAGGCACCTTGTTTTCACGGGCAAAACGGGCAGCGCAAATTTTGCCTTCTACACCGCGCACACCAAAGCCGCCCGGAACCAAGATCCCGTCAAACTTGGCCAGACGCGAAACGTTGTCAATCGTGATGGTTTCGGAATCGATGTACTCAATAACCACTTTGGCATGGTTTTTCATACCGGCGTGGCGCAGCGCTTCGTTCAATGACTTGTAGCTGTCGGACAGGTCGACATATTTGCCAACCATGGCAATATGGACTTCGTTTTTTGGATGTTCAGTCTCATACACCAGATCATCCCAGCGCTTTAAGTTGGCCGGGGGGGTGTTCAGCCGCAACTTGTCGCAAATCAGGCCGTCCAGCCCTTGCTCGTGCAGCATGCGCGGCACTTTATAAATCGTGTCCACATCCCACATCGAGATCACGCCCCACTCAGGCACGTTTGAAAAGAGCGAAATCTTGTCACGCTCTTCTTGCGGTATGGGCCTGTCAGCGCGGCACAACAGCACGTCTGCCTGAATGCCGATTTCACGCAGCTGCTTGGCGGTGTGCTGGGTGGGCTTGGTTTTCAATTCGCCCGCAGCGGCTATCCATGGCACGTAACTCAAATGCACAAACGCGGCATTGTTCACGCCCAGACGCAGGCTCATTTGCCGAACAGCTTCCAAAAACGGCAGCGACTCAATGTCGCCCACCGTACCGCCGATTTCGACAATCGCCACATCAACCGCGTCGCGTGTTCCAAAGCCTGCGCCGCGTTTGACAAACTCCTGAATTTCATTGGTGACATGCGGGATGACCTGCACCGTTTTACCCAAATAATCGCCCCGGCGCTCCTTTTCGAGCACGCTTTTGTAAATTTGGCCGGTGGTGAAGTTGTTCGCCTTTTTCATGCGCGTTTCAATAAAACGCTCATAGTGGCCCAGATCAAGATCGGTTTCTGCGCCGTCGTCGGTCACGAACACTTCGCCGTGCTGAAACGGTGACATAGTGCCGGGGTCCACATTCAGATAAGGGTCCAGCTTGATCAGGGTGACTTTGAGGCCTCGCGATTCAAGGATCGCAGCTAAAGAGGCTGAGGCGATTCCCTTGCCCAGGGAAGACACCACACCGCCGGTTACGAAAACAAATTTGGTCATTATTTAGCCGTTTCTGGCACGAGCTGTTGCTCGCTTAGGTGGGAAATGTTGATTATAGGCGCTGGTGTTTTGGTCAGAACGTGCCTGTGCAAACTGATACATTGCGGGGCATGACTTCACCAACACTTTCTGCAGATGCAGTTGAGGCACTTGAACTTCAGGGTAAACATATCGTTCTGGGTTTGTCGGGCGGCATTGCCTGCTACAAAGCAGCGGAGTTATGCCGGGCACTGATTAAAGCCGGAGCCACCGTGCAAGTGGTCATGACCGAGGCCGCGGAGCAATTCATCACACCCGTGACGATGCAGGCGCTGAGCTGCCGCCCGGTTTTTACCAGCCAGTGGGACAGCCGTGAACACAACAACATGGCGCACATCAATTTGTCGCGTGAGGCCGATGCCATCGTGATCGCACCGTGCAGCGCAGACTTTATCGCCAAGTTGTTGCACGGACGTGCCGACGATTTACTCAGCCTGATGTGTCTTGCCAGGCCTATAAACACCGTACCGCTTTTGATTTGCCCCGCCATGAACCGGGAAATGTATGCCCACCCCGCCACCCAACGCAATTTGGCGCAGCTGCAAAGTGATGGCGCTGTGGTGATGGGTGTGGGTAGCGGCTCTCAGGCTTGCGGCGAGACAGGCGATGGGCGAATGCTTGAACCTGATGAGCTCTTGCAAGACATCATTGCGTTTTTCACCCCTAAAGTGCTGGCTGGTCAGCGGGTACTGGTAACGGCCGGGCCTACCTATGAGGCCATCGACCCGGTGCGCGGCGTGACCAATCTGTCCAGCGGAAAAATGGGGTTTGCCATTGCACGTGCGGCGCTAGAGGCGGGTGCCGACGTGACACTGATTGCCGGTCCGGTCAGCTTGGTTACTCCGCGCGGCGTGACTCGAATCGACGTGAAATCAGCATCAAATATGCTTGAAGCCGTTAATAAATATGCGCATGAAGCTACTTTATTTATAGCAACTGCTGCAGTAGCAGACTGGCGTCCTGCAGCCTTCGCAAGTCGAAAAATCAAAAAAGATGGCTCTGGAAAAGATGGCTTCGGTACAGCGCCGCAACTTGCATTTACTGAAAACCAGGACATCCTCGCCACGGTTGCGCAATCAGCCGCTGCCCAAAGTGGCGCGCTGTACTGTGTGGGTTTTGCAGCCGAGAGCCACGATCTTCTTGAAAACGCCCAGGCCAAGCGCCTGCGTAAAAACGTGCCGTTACTTGTCGGCAACATCGGGCCGGACACCTTTGGTCAGGACCACAACGCGCTGCTGCTGGTTGACAGCCAGGGCAGCACTGAAATGCCAAGAGCTGGCAAGTTGATGCTGGCCCGGCAACTGGTTAAAGAAATTGCGAAGCGTATCCATAAAACTTAAACACGCAGTACTTTAATCATGAAAATAGACGTCAAAATTCTAGATCCCCGCCTGCAAGACAACCTGCCCAACTACGCCACACCAGGCAGTGCAGGGCTGGACCTGCGGGCCTGTTTAACCGAGCCATTGACCCTTGCCGCCAACGCCTGGCAACTCGTGCCAACCGGTATTGCCATCTATCTGCACAATCCCAATTACGCCGCCCTTATCCTGCCGCGCTCCGGGCTGGGCCATAAGCACGGCATTGTGCTGGGCAACTTGGTGGGGTTGATTGACAGCGACTACCAGGGCCAACTGATGGTCAGCGCATGGAACCGCAGCGGTGTGCCTTTCACCATCGAGCCCATGGAGCGCATCGCCCAGTTGATGATCGTGCCCGTGGTTCAGGCTGAGTTCAATGTTGTGCACGACTTTCCGGCGAGTGAGCGCGGGGAGGGCGGGTATGGTTCTACTGGGAAGGCCTGATTTTTCTATCAATCACCGCACGGCGACCGGGCCGTGCGCTGCGGTTTTGGTGTGAAATCACACGCGGGGTTGAAAAATGGGTCAAGCTTTCGCTTGGCCATTTTTTGTTTGGGTGTCAGCAGTGCACCCGCGCGCCTTTCACCCCAAAGCCCGGTCGCATGACCCAATCACCGCGCTCAGTTAACGGTTGATGGGTTGGGGTGGGTCTGGGGACGGCGTGGTCGGGTTAGCGAAGCGTAACCCGACATATGCCTTAAATCTTGCAAACTACTCTCGGCTGCCAACCCAGTTTTGTGGCTTTGCTTGCAAACTTTTTATCCAGTGTTGCAAATTCGTGCTGTACCGGCGCACCTGCCCACAACAACGCGTCAAACCAATCTACGCCAGCCTCTATTCCCGCCAGGGCTTGAAGTACACGGTTTTCGTGCTCGAAGCGGAGGTTTTTCAGTTGCATCAAGGTTTTGGCGTAAGCAACAACCTCAGCTGGTTTGGCTTCATAGACTGAGCCCAAAACGAAACCCATCTCGGCCAACGCCAGCAAAGGCACGAAGCAAGTGTTGCCTTCAACAATATCTCTTGCTTTGGCCGATAGTTTGGCGTGGTCATTCAGCGCGTATCGAAGCAAAATGTTGGTGTCAATGGTTAGCATGTTTTCTAATTTGGTTTACCTTACTTGCTTGGCTGCGTAGCGCTGCTCCATATACCGGCGCTTAGCTTGAGCGACTTGCACGCTATCGACTGGTTTGGCAAGGTGTGACAACATGCCAAAGGCTTTGGTCGCTCCAATGGTCGAAGCGCCTAGCAAGTGCGGGCGAATAGCGTCGGAAACAAAGCGCCCTATGCTGCCGCGGCCAATTTGACTGTGCAAAAGGGCATAAATTTCGTCGTCAATGGATAAGGTGAGTTTTTGCATACATCAGATTATACGTATAAAAGCAAATTACACGTACAAGTGTGTTGTCATGCTGTATCGCCGCATCTTCAAGATGGTCTTTTTACTTGCCCTGCGGCAAGCGAACGCGAATCGGCCCTTTCCACGGGCCGCTTGGCAGGGTGGCTGTTGGAACAGATTGCCCTTTTTGCGAAATGTCCAACAAACCTTGCAAAGCCAGTTCGCCGGCAACCTGCCTGACGCGTGGCATCAGGTGCCGCCAGTTATTGGGTGATAGCGTTCGTGCAATTTCAGAGGGGCACGCACTGGACTTTTCACCACGCTTTGCAATCAGGGCCAACAGCGCAGCTGCTATTTGCTGATCACTGGTCTCTATCACCGCTGTAAAACTTCAGTCGCCAATCTCGGCAATCATTTCAATTTCAACACACGCACCCATCGGGATTTGTGCCACACCAAAAGCACTGCGTGCGTGTGCGCCTATCGTGCTGCCAAACACTTCGCCCAACAATTCACTGGCACCGTTGGTGACCAAATGCTGCTCGGTGTAGTCTGGCGTTGAATTGACCAGGCTCATGAGTTTGACAATGCGGGTGACATCGTTGAGTGTTTTGCCGCTGCTGGCTAAAGCGGCATGCAGTGTGCCCATCAGGTCAATGGCAATGGCGCGTGCAGCGGCTTTGGCCTCAAGAGTGTCGAGGTTTTTACCCAGCTGCCCGACCCAGGCTTTACCGTCTTTTTTGGCAATGTGACCGCTTAAAAAAACCAGATTGCCAGTTTTAACAAACGGCACATAGGCTGCTGCCGGAATAGCCAGCGGCGGCAGCGTGATGTTCAGTGCTTCAAGTTTTTGGTAAACGTCGTGTGATGCTGTGGTCATGAAGAGTCTTTGGGAGATTTGAGTTTGGCTTGTATTTTTGCAATGATAAGCTGGTCTCTTTTCCAAACCGCGCTGCAACCAAATTTCGAGTTTGCTGGAGTCAACAGATGGCACTATTTAGTCAGGACGCATTGAGCCCAGGCGTCAAAAAACGCGAAGTGTTTGGCTGGGCGATGTACGACTTTGCCAACTCGGGTTACACCACAGTGGTGATCACAGCTGTGTTTGCTGCTTACTTTGTTGGCGGCATTGCCAAAGGTGCGGACTGGGCCACCTTTGCCTGGACCGCAGCACTGAGTGTTTCTTATGCAATTGTGATGCTCACCATGCCCAGCATTGGTGCCTATGCTGACTTGCACGCGGCAAAGAAAAAGCTCTTGGTGATTTTTACCATCGGCTGTGTGGTGTCAACTGCTGCGCTGGCTTGGGCGGGGCCGGGCAGTGTGGCACTGGCGTTTGTGCTCATTGTGGTGTCCAACACATTTTTCAGCTACGGCGAGTCCATGACCGCTGCATTTTTACCCGAGCTGGCCAAGCCTGAAGGCATGGGTAAAGTCAGCGGTTGGGGCTGGAGCTTTGGTTACTTTGGCGGCATGCTGGCGCTGGGTATTTGTTTGGCTTACGTGATCTGGGCGGGCGAACGCGGCATCAAGGCCGACAGCTTCGTGCCTGTGACCATGCTGATCACCGCCGCTATTTATGGTGCAGCGGCGCTGGTCACGTTCAGGTTATTGAAAGAACGCGCCACACCAAACCCGGCAGCCATCGGGCAAGGCGGCTTGAAAGCGGCCATCCCGCAACTGAAAAAAACTTTTAACGATGCAAAGCGGTACCCGGACTTTATGTGGCTGCTGTTGTGTGCCGTGTTTTACCAGGGCGGTGTGGCGGTGGCCATCACGCTGGCGGCGATTTATGCCGAGCAGGTCATTGGTTTTGTGCAGCAAGAAACGATGGTGCTGATTTTTGTTTTGAACCTGGCCGCGGCGGTTGGCGCGTTCGGGTTGGGCTATTTGCAAGACCGCATTGGTCATAAAAATGCGCTGGGTTTGACGCTGATCGGCTGGGCGCTGACCTGCATCATCGCGGCGCTGACGACCAGCAAGGGCATGTTCTGGTACGCCGCAGCGCTGGCGGGCTTTTGCATGGGCAGCAGCCAGTCGGCTGGGCGTGCCATGGCAGGCATGCTGGCGCCGCCTAAACAGGTGGCAGAGTTTTATGGCTTGTGGACATTTGCCACCCGCCTGGCCAGCATCATTGGCCCCTTGAGTTACGGTGCCATTACCTGGGCCACAGGTGGAAATCAGCGTATCTCAATTGCCAGCACGGCGTTGCTGTTTGTGGCTGGGTTGGTGGTATTGCAGCGTATTGACATGGCGCGTGGCCGCAGGATGGCTATTGAGTCCAAGTAAAGAAAAAATTCAGTATAAAAACGTCTCAGACGCAATGAATACGTGCACTAATGGCTATGAATTTGATAGTAATTTAGGTCTCGATAGGCGTGACTGTAACAGCTACATCCAGCGTGTGCTGTGCACCGCCGCGTATCACGCCGCGCAGGGGCGACACATCCAGAAAATCCCGGCCTGTGGCCAGGGTGACATAGTCTTCACCAGGCGCACGGTTGTTAGTGGGGTCAAAGTCAAACCACTGACCACCTTCCTTGGTAGTCTGACTCGGGCAATAAACGGACGCCCAGGCATGTGATGCGTCGCAACCAATCAGGCGCGGCTGGCCGGGTGGGGGTTGCGTCAGCATGTAACCACTAACGTAGCGCGCTGGCAAGCCCATGGCGCGACAACTTGCCACCATGATGTGGGCAAAGTCCTGGCACACGCCTTTGCCTTGTTGCAAGGCCACCAGTGCTGGCGTGTCGACATCGGTACTGTCGCCGTCGTACGTCATGGTGCTGTGAATGCGTGACATTAAATGATGCGCGGCTGCAAGCAATGGCCTGCCAGGCGTAAAGCTGGGTTTTGCAAAATCTGCAAATGCTTCGTGGCGCGGCACATGCGGCGAGGCAAAGGCAAACTCCCAGGCGCTGTTGTAGTCAGCCCCTGCCCGGTAGCGAAAGACATCGCGCACCCGCTCCCATGCCAAGTCCGCTGCTGGCGGGGCTTGTTCGTGGGTTTGTACAACGCTGTCGGCAATGACGCGCAGCTCGTCATGCGGGGATTGCAATGAGAAAAAAAGTTTGCTGTTGCCATACACATCAAGGCCCTCGCGCTGCTGCGCAGGCTGGGGACTGATGGACAGCGCATGCTGCAACACCGTTTGTCCGGGGCCATTTTTGGGCCGCAAGTGAACGGCATGTTGTGCGTTTTCAACTGCCGGGGTGTAGCGGTAGAGCGTTTCGTGGCGAACGTTGAGCAGCATGAATGGCCGTTTGTTTAATGGCTCAGGCTTTGACTGGCGGCGGCATAGTTGGCATGGCTGAAATAGCGCTGACTGACCTGGTCAGACAGCAAAAATGCCGAGGTTCGGCATTCATCAAACCCGGCCATCAGTGCCGGCGCCTTCAAGCTGTGCGCTGCAATGGCCAGCACGTCAATCAGGGCTTCAAATCGGGTGGTTAGACTGTTGCTGGCGTCCAGGGCGTTGGCGGGTAATTTCAATAGTCGGCTTGTCAGGGATTCAATGACCCAGCTAAGTGAACGCGGGTTGTCCTGGCTGAGCACCAGCAAGTCCAGCAGGGCGTCCAGGTCGCGGCGCTGCTGGTACTGCGCATGAAACGTGATGGTGCTGTCAAACATGGCAACGATGGCTGAAAAGCCGCTGTTGTCAAACACCGCACCCGTTTTAAACCCCAAGGCCATGGCACCCGACAACGTACCCAGCCGCTCGATATGCCTGCCAATGCTCAGCAGCCGCCAGCCATCGTCGCGCATCATGCGGTCTGTTTGCGCGCCCGTGATGGCTGCCAGGTAATTGCTGGTGAGGTCAAGCGTACGCAGCGCCTCCAGAGATGAATGGTCATGCGCTAGCGCACCCGTCGGCACAAGTGCCTCGCAGCGCCTGAAAAAGTCTTGCTCCATCTGTACGATCACATGCCACTGCTCTTGCGACAAGCGCTCACGCACGCTGGCGGCTGCGCTTTTAACGCTGCGCAAGTTGTAGCCAACACTGGCATGGGTATCTACGTTACCCAAGCCCGCAATCAGTGAGCGTTCAAACACGCGCCGCGCCTGGCCTGTCAGGCTGGCAGCGGGTACCGATGGCAATACCAGCGCATTGCTCACGGCCATGTCAGTCAGCCACGTCAGCAGGGGGGCTGACGATGGATCAATGCCCGCCAAACTTTGCAGGGTGAGTTGCGCCAGCCTGAGCGAATTTTCAGCCCG